>CAMEVC010000009.1 GCA_945939115.1 uncultured Eubacterium sp. | reverse complement strand
AGGATAAAAAGGAAATGTGATGTATTTTTTGACAAAAAAACGGTTAATTTTGACATTTCTCACTTTGAGGGAATAAAAATAAATATAATTAAGGAGCATAGTCAGAGAAATTTTGGTTAATTTACAGGGCTTATTATAGAATTATGAGATTAAACTCATAAAATGATTCGTTATATGCATCTTGTTCCAATAGATATACATACAGAACTAAAATAATCTGACTATGCATTTTTGGGAGGTATATATGAAAGTTGTAAAAAAACATATAATTGAAATAATACTTCTTATAATGTTTGTTGTCTGTGCAATTATTTTTATTTTGAATTCCAAAAGCAAAGAAAAACAAAGTGTAAAACAAGATGGTTTGGAGCAGCAAAGAGCGACGCTGCTTAGTGATGAGGGAGATAATACAGAGGAGAAGCTGTATGCAGAACAAAGATATATTGATTTAAATCTACTTAAAAAATATTTCGTTAAGCCGATTAATGAACCCGTATATTTTCTAAATTCACTGGCGTATAAAAATGTTGATTTATTGGGGATGGGGGCAAAAAAAGTAAAAGATTGTATATCAGTTACAGGAGTATCAATTGCAGATGAGTATAATGGTGAACACATAGAAACGGGAAGTAAGTTTGTAATTATAGAAGTAAAACTAACTAATGAATACATCGATGAAAGAATAATGAAAATACAACGGAGACTGGGGAACTGGACAGATTTAGACGATTATCAAACTTTGGAAACAATATATACACCATACAAAGAAGAATATTCTGAAAATTGTGATAAGTATGGAATGATAATGGATTCTGTTAATAACACCTGTACATATGTGCTGACGGATAACCCGGATGATTATAATGGGATTTCTGTTAAATCAGGAGAGAGTATAACATATAAATTGATTTATAAGATTCCAGAAAACAAAATAAATAATTCACTTGTTTTTTATGAACGGCTTAACAGAAAGAATGCATCTAATAGAGATTTTGTCATAAAACTGTTTTGACTATAATTTACAAAACGCAGGAGGAAATAATGTCTGTACCAATTGACATAATGGTACAGACCGTTTTTTGGAGGGAGTAAGTGTGAAGATATTAAACAATATACTGAAACATAAAGTAGAAATCCTGTTAATGGTTGTTTTAATTGTAAGTGCTGTTGTTTTTATTATTAATACCAAGGAAAATGGAACTAAGGGAATAGAAAATGTGGCAGAGGAACACCAGAGAGCGACGCTTCTTCAAGAAGATGAAGAGGATATAGAAGATAAGGTGTATAAAACATACAGTCATATTTCAGATGAGGTTTTCCTAAAGTATTTTACGGGAGAAATAGGAGATGAAATATGTATAATGGACAATATCATACATAAATATCAGAGCATATTCCCTGATAAAAATGAAAAAGGAGATATTATATATACAAAGACACGTATGCGGGTTAACTCAGTTACATTTCAGGATGAATGCGAGGGGGAGACATTGGAAGATGGCTGGACATTCTGCCTGATTGATATAACTGAATTCAATGATTATCCAGAGGAGAGAATATTGTATTATAGAGGAACACTGGCGGAGTGGGATTTTGAAAATCAGCCGTATTCCGATAGAAAAAGCGGATATCAGATATACAAGTTATTAGCTGAGGATGGTGTGGAAAAATATAATCCTCAGAATATGGGTAGTGAAGAAAAACCAAGTTCAGTTTATGTTCCGATGGGGGATAAAGGGTTTGGATTCTCAGTCAAGCCGGGAGAGAGTATTACATATAAGGCGGTAATAAAAGTCCCAAAAGATTATATTAATTCTAATGTTGTGTTTTTTGAAAGACTTAATAGAAAATATGCAACAAACAGCGATTTTGCAATAAAGCTGTTTTCAGAACAGGAGGAGCGGTAATGGGTAAATTACTACGAATGGAGTTAAAACGGGCACTTGGAAGCTGGAAGTTCTATATAGTGATTGTACTGGGATGTGTGATGGCTGTGCTGGCATTCTTTAATACACCGGGGTTCACTATTGCAAAGAACTGGTATAAGTATATGCATGGCGACGAGGCGGCAGCTATGATTATTAATAAGATGAATATGGTAGATACACCATTAGAAATATGGATGCCAAGATATGGGTCTTCCAGCACATTTTACAATACATGGATAACTCTGCTTCCGGTTTTGACGGTTATTCCTTACGGAATAGAATATGCACGGGAGAAAAAGAATGGACTTATTAATCAGTATATGATTAGAATAAGCAAAGGAAAGTACTACGCATCCAAGTTTATAACCACATTTATTTCAGGCGGGCTTGTGGCAGTTGTTCCACTGATATTTAATCTTCTTCTTGTTATGTGTTTCCTGCCGTGGGGGATGCCGCTTAGGGCGAGTAATCTGTATCCGGTTACAGATATGAATGTATTTAACAGCGTGTTTTATAACACGCCGTCACTGTATATGTTAATATACCTTATATACGTTTTTGTGTTATTTGGTCTGATAAGCTGTATATGTTTAAGTTTCGTATATGTGGAGGAGAATCTTTTTGCATTAACTATAACACCGTTTATATTGTATTTTTCGGGGCATGTACTGCTGACATTTGGACTGGGGATTGCAGGAATATCACTTATGAATAATGCCAGCCTGTATAATACATTTTACAAAAATGTAGGACCATTACTTATACAGTTTGCTGTACTTGTACTGGTGGATATGACATTCTTCTATCGTATAAGAAAGGATGTGATATAAATGGCAAAGAAAATATGCTGGGGAATATTCGCACTTATTATTCTGGTTATGGGAGTAAGAGTTGTATATGTTAATGCTACATATCCTAATGCGAGGTTTAAGGCTGTTGACAGTTCAGAGGAGATGAAGTATAGAGATTGCTCGATAAAAATAGACAATGTTACATATTACTCAAAATCTCAATGGAGTAAGTATGCAAAGGAACAGGGCTTTGAGCTGGAAGAGGATAAGCATAAGATTCAGTACTTTAATAATATAAATAGAGACGCTGGATATGAATATCTTGTTTCTTATGACCCGGAGTCAGACTATTATGTGTTGACAATGGAAGTAACTGTAAGAAACGATGCTGATACAGATGTTAGTTTTTACTATAGGGAACTTATTAATATTGTGCAGTCGAAGATGACCGGTTCAGAGAATTTGGATTCTTATTATTTCGCTCTGGTTAATAATATGAAAACAGAAGAATCTTCACAGTGCAAGCTTAAAGCGGGAGAAAAGAAAACTATGACATATATTTATGTTACTAACGAAAGAAAGCCAAAGCTGTATGCGCAGATAATTGATATTAAGGGATATCAGCTTATGAAACTGAATATAGAGGATAAGCAGTAATGAGGAAAACATTTTTAGGGATTACCTTAAAGAAATTAATTATGGTTGCCTGCTTTCTGGTAATCACAATAATAGTGAGTAATGCTATGACAATCAGGCAGTTTCAGCATGTAGATGATGTGATATTAACAGGGATGGACGGACCTTTTGTACTGGCGGAGAGCAGGATGATAACGATAGGTTTTATTCCCATGATATTAGGAACATTTTATGAGATTATATTTTCAACCAGAACCTCAAATAATATTCTTATAAGAAATTCCGGTAGAAAAGAAATTGTTTACAGAGAACTGCTTGGGATTATTGTGGGGAGTGTGGCAGCATTTATACTTTCAATGATTATTTCTTCTGCTATTGCAGCGGTAAAATGTGATGGAAACAGCGGGCTTTATAAGCTCTCAGGAAACATTGTTGTGGCAATACTCAAGGTGGTTGTTATCAACTCCTTGGAGATAAGTATAGTGCTTACGTTTTTTGATATATTAAGAAATGTATTTGCCAAAAATCTTCCGCCAATAATTATTCTTTATGCGTTCTGTGCGGTGTTTGGAGTGTATCCAAGGACGAGTAAGATGTCAGCCGTGTTCGGTGTTAAAGTAGAGGCGTCTTCATATTACAGGGAAGCATTTAGTGTTTTTGGAGTGAAGGTGATGATAGCGGCAATTATTATAGAACTGGTGCTTGCCGGTATGTTGATGATGATTGTTAGAAGAAAGGATTATCTTAGGTGAGAATATGCATATAACTATATCTGATTATACAAAGAGAATAAAAGGTGTAAATGTTTTAAATAATATTAACTTAGAGTTTGAGAGCGGAAATATATATGGTTTAAAGGGCGTTAACGGAAGTGGAAAAACTATGCTGATGAGGGCAATATGTGGTCTGATTCTTCCGACGCAGGGTAAGGTTGTAATTGATGGAAAGGAACTGGGAAAAGAGATATCTTTTCCACCAAGTGTGGGCCTGTTATTAGAGAATCCGGCATTTGTCAATGGATATACCGGTTTTAAGAATCTTAAGATGATTGCAGCACTTAAAGGCGTTGCAACAGATGAAGATATCAAGGCAGCTATGGAAAAATGCGGACTTGACCCTGATGATACAAGAACCTTCAAGAAGTATTCACTTGGAATGAAACAGAAGCTGGGTATAGCATGTGCTGTTATGGAAAATCCTGATCTTATAATACTTGATGAGCCGACTAATGCCCTCGATGAAAAGGGCGTTAATATGGTTAGAGACATGCTAATGGAATACAGAAAAAAAGGTGCGCTTACAATTATTTCGTGCCATGATAAAGAACAACTTGAGTATCTGTCAGATAATATTATTGAGATATATGAGGGAAAGATAGTAAATTAATAATGAAGAATAAGTATGGGGAAAACGGGGTGGTCATTGCTGTAGTTGTAACAGCAATACTTGCAGTATTATGTGTAAGCGGATATTCTCGTGTTTGCAGGGTAATTTACATAAACAGCAATTTCAAACTGTGCGCAATGGATTTTATATTATTTGATGTATGTAACAAGGCTTTTGCAGGAATTACAGTTCCTCTGACATCTTGCGTATTTCTGATGCGAAGAAAAGACAGGAGTTATTCTGAAAATTATGTTGTGAGGAGTATATCCCGGGAGCATATTGCAGACAGTTTTATTGTAACGGCATTAGTGTGCACCATGTTATGGGTTGCAGTATATATGATTGTAAATGGAATTATGGGATATGCAGTTACAGGGAGATTGTATAATTATGATGTAATTGATAGTCATTTTTTTTATTATACAGGGTATGTCGCAGGAAAAAGGTATATAATGTATATGCTGGTTAAGATTTTTATACATAGTGTTCTTGTGATATATGCAAGAATTATACTGTGTGTAGCACTTATGGCTGTTCTTCGGAAGAACTGGATGGTGTTCACAGGAACGGCTGTTGTGCTTTTTAGTATGCCATTTAGCATGTTTATTAGAGAGAGTTCGGGGATAGATTGGGCTGAGAAAATGTATTTATACTATTCTTATGACAGAGAATTAATTTCGGAGGCAGCACTTTTAATGGCAGTGTGTGTAGTGCTGTGTCTGTTTACCAGATTTTTTATGAGAAAGCGTGATTTTTATGAGGAAAAACAGTAGATATCTGTTTATGTATAACTTAAGATATATACTTAAGAATAGCGTTGTTATGATAATGCTTGTTATGGGATTTGCCATACTGGCATGCGTATATTACAGAGGTAAATTCATGCAGGGGTTTACCGGAAGCCTGTTTTCCATGGATTATATGTTATATCTGTTTAAGGGGGCGGATATTGTTAACGCCTCCCAGATATCAGCCAAAATGGATATACCAATAATGTATATTGGTATGGCACTGGCATTTTCTTATATTGTAGGGCGTAGTATGTATTCTGATAACGACCATATTATACTCACATATTCCAAGTCAAGGACAGGCTGGTATACAGGAAAAGTTGCGGGTTTATTCTCTGCTGTTTTATTGGTGGTTGGCCTGATAACTTTAACCGGATGTATTTTTGGCGGATTTAATATGTTATTTTATAGTAATGACAGAGCATATCTGATACAATATGATTATAATAAAATCACTGGTGCAGGAGAGATGTTCCTGTATATAGGGGTTATATATCTTACTTATATGGCAGTTGTGATGCTGCAGGTCATTGTATCGCTGTTATTCAACAGTATAGCAGGTTTTGTGTTGGCAATGGCAGTGTATGTCATGTCTATATTTATAAATAATCCTGCGCTTATAGGAAATGGAGCAATGCTTGTGAGATATGATGCATTTGCTATAAAGGGAGAAAGTATATTTGAAGCTGTGATTATTAATGTAGCAGTTATTGTGATTTCTTATATTGTGGGATATATAATTATCAGACATAAGGATATTCTTGGCAAATGCCAGTGAAATTGTGGATGGTTTATTGTATGACAGTTGCAGTATGTGATGATGAGAGAGTATTTGTCAAGCAGACAGAGCAAATGCTTCATCAATATGAGAAAGTTAATAATATAATGTTGACTATAGATACATATAAGGATGGAAGGGAGCTTATTTCTGAAATTAATTCAGGCAAGAGATACGATGTTATATTGCTTGATATCTGCATGCCGGATGTTGACGGAATCAATGTGGGTGTCCGTATAAGAGATGAGCTTGGAGATAATACGACACAGATTGTATATATATCCTCCAACGAGCAATATGCTATGGAGCTTTTCAAGTTAAGGCCTATGGATTTTCTTATTAAGCCTGTTGATGAAAAACAGTTATATAAGGTTATGGATGTCGCGAGAAATCTGATTGGCGATAAGAATGTGTATTTGTCCTTTAAAACAGGAAGAGATACGAAGAGAGTGGAGCTTAACAGGATAAGATGCATATATATTGAGGGGAGAAAAACAGTTATTTCAATGAATGACGGTTCTTCTGAAGAATTTTATGGAAAGATAGATAATGTGTATGAAGATGTAAAAGACAGGAATTTCGCAAGAGTACATAAGTCCTTTATTGTTAATTGTAACTATGTCGACAGGGTTCTGGCTAATGCGGTTATTATGGATGATGGAAGAGAAATCCCTGTCAGCAGGAACTGGAAGGAAGAAGTAAGAAAGATATGTCAACAGTTTTCTTAATGCAGGTATTAGGACTCATTATAATACTGGTATGTACAAATATAATGTTTATGGACAGATATAATGTGGAGGCAGGGATTAGGATTATTCTTCTTAATCTTATTGGAACAGCTCTTACTGCTAATGTTTTGGTCAAAGACTTTAAATTGTGGCAGTTATATGGGCTGTTTTTTCTAGTGTTTGTGATATTTTCGTGGATTTTTTTCACGGGAGTGAGAAGGCTTTTGACGGATACAGTATTATTTATATCTGCCGGGGCTGCAGCAGGGCTGTGCGTATATCTTATGACGAATGTGAGTAACGATATATTTACGGCAATGTTTGCTATGATGCTGTATGTCTCAATTAAGATATACAGACTGTTGCGTGATAGAAACAGATTCATTATGTTCACAGGTATATTACTTATACTTTATGTTATTATTGAAATTGCAGCTATGAATTATCTTCTTGATATAAGAAATTCATATATTGCTATCGAACTGGCACTTCTGGCAATAATGCTTTTTATTGCAATAGAACATTTTCATGACAGAGAGCTTGTTAATATTGAAAGGCAGATAATGAAGGACCAGATAAGAACTTATGAAGAACAGGTTTCTGTGTTGAAGGCATCTGAGAATTTCACAAGGGGAATAAGACATGATATAAAGAATCATATGCAGGTGCTTTACAGACTTATTGAAGATGGAGAATCAACAAATGCACTGGAGTATATTGATGAAATAACAGATCAGATTAATAAGTTCAGGCCGGTGGTGAATACAGGGAATTTAGAACTTGATTCTATAATTAACGGGAAAATTAATGTCATTAATACACTTGGTTATACAATGAACCGTAAAATTACTATTCCAACTGATATGCCAATTGATGCATATGATGTGGTGGTTATTGTGGGCAATCTGCTGGATAACGCTATCAATGCAGAAAAAAATAATATATCAGATGAGCATACTATAGATTTCATGATGGTTTACAATAAGGGAATGTTATTGATTCAGGTATGTAATGGCTGTAATATAAAAAAGGAGCGTGAGAAAACTCTTCTTAAGGCGTCAGCATTGCCTCCTGAGATGCAGAACCGTAACGCAGACCCGCTTCTGCATGGATATGGAATAAAGAATGTTCTAAGGGTGGTTAATAAGTATAGCGGAAATGTAACTCTGACGATTCATGAAGGGCGATGGATTATGGATGTAATGATGTTCCTGCCTTGACAACAGGCGGCAATAACAAGTATAATTAAAAGACCGTGCAGCCGGGGTAGTAGCGGCACCTTGTACCTGCAATCCGCTATAGCAGGGGTGATGTTCGGCAGAGGGCTGATGTTTATGGAGCAGCCCGGTGTAAGTGGTGTTGACATTTGGGTCTTTCACGACGGAAATCCACGAACCATGTCAGGTCAGGAATGAAGCAGCATTAAGTGGAAGCTTCCGGGTGTTGAAAGGGTGCCTGGATCGAGCTAACTGCATCGGTAACGTCTGTGGACTGAAGTTCGAAGCCGGACGCACGGTTTTGTTTTGTAAGCAGCAAAGCCACGGAAAGACTTGGATTACAAAACCATGAAAATGTTACTCTTCGCAGAAGATTAAGGGCTGCGAGAGTGTGGCAACACTTGAGGTTATCATGCAGAGGAGGTTACGCATGTCTTATCAGGCTTTATATAGAAAATGGCGTCCCGATAATTTTAATGATGTCAAGGGACAGGATACAATTGTTACTACTCTGCGTAATCAGATTAATGCAGACAGAATAGGCCATGCATATCTGTTTTGTGGAACAAGGGGAACGGGAAAGACCTCTGTGGCGAAGATATTTGCCAAGGCAGTCAATTGTGAACATCCACAAGACGGCAATCCATGTGGTGAATGTCAGACATGCAAGTCAATAGCAGCGGGAACATCCATGAATGTTATTGAGATAGATGCAGCATCTAACAATGGTGTTGATAATATAAGACAGATTAGAGAGGAAGTCCAGTATTCTCCAACAGAGGGAAGATTCAAGGTCTATATAATCGATGAGGTTCATATGCTTTCCATAGGAGCTTTCAATGCTCTGCTTAAGACTCTGGAAGAACCTCCGGCATATGTAATATTTATTCTGGCAACAACAGAGGTTGCCAAGATTCCTGTTACCATTCTTTCACGGTGTCAGAGATATGACTTTCACAGAATTACAATAGAGACAATAGCTGACAGACTTACAGAGCTTGTGACAGCAGAGAATATCAGCGTCGAAGATAAAGCAATCAGATACGTTGCCAAGGCAGCAGACGGTTCAATGCGAGACGCGCTAAGTCTTCTTGACCAATGCATTGCCTTCTATCTTGGCAGAGAATTAAAGTATGAAAATGTGCTTGATGTGCTGGGAGCAGTGGATACAGCAGTGTTCACAAGGATGCTTGGCACTATTCTTTCGGGTGATGTGGCGGAATGTATGTCCCTTATGGAAGAACTTATTATGCAGGGCAGGGATCTTTCCCAGTTTGTCACAGATTTTATATGGTATCTGAGAAATCTTCTTCTTATCAAGACAACGAGGGACACAGGAAAGATTGAGGAAGTTATCGAGGTCTCAAAAGATAATCTTGAAGATTTAAAGAGGGATGCAGGTCATATAGAGACAGACACGCTCATGTATTATATAAGGGTGCTGTCAGAGTTGTCGAATGACCTCAGATATTCAACACAGAAAAGAGTAAAGGTTGAGATAACATTTATTAAGCTTATGCGTCCGGCTATGGATAACAGTCAGGATATTGGCGATGTGATAAGCCGTGTTTCTGTGCTTGAGAGCCAGTTGCAGAAAGCATTGGAAGATATTAAGAATGGTGCAGTTGCGGTACCTGTTAATACCGCATATAATTCAGCGGAAAATGCTGCACCAGCCATGAAGAAACCGGTTGAGAAGCGCGTATATGATGCGGTTCCAGAGGATGTCAAGGCAATAGCGGCGGGCTGGAATGATATTGTTTCCACTATAGATGACCCGATAACGGGCGCATTTTTACATGGAGCACATGTTACTCTGGCAGAGGATGGAATTAGTCTGGAAATTATGGTAGAATCTTTAAGTGCTTATAATTCTCTTAGAAGAGAAGAGGTAATTAAGAGCATTGAAGATGTTATAGAAGAGAGAACCGGAGTGCGGGTGTCAATCAAGGTTACTAAGCTTGACGATGATGAGGATTTCCACAGCAGGTATGTGGATCTCAAGGAGCTCGTGGGCATAGATATAGAAGTAGATGATAAGGAGGAACTTATATAATGGCTAAAAGAGGTGGATTTCCAGGAGGTATGCCTGGCAACATGAACAATCTGATGAAACAGGCACAGAGGATGCAGCGTCAGATGGAGGAGCAGCAGGCGGAACTCGAAAATAAGGAGTTCAGTGCTACAGCAGGTGGCGGTGTTGTTGAGGTTACTGTTACAGGTAAGAGAGAGGTTTCTAAGGTTAAGATTGATCCGGAAGCAGTTGATCCGGATGATGTAGAGATGCTTGAAGACTTAATCGTGGCAGCAGCTAATGAAGCCCTTAGAAAATGTGAAGAGGAGTCGCAGGCTCAGATGGCTAAGATTACAGGAGGTCTTGGAGGTTTAGGCGGAGGCTTATTCTAATGGACATCTACAGTGGTCATATTAACAGATTAATTGAAGAATTATCCAGATTACCAGGGGTTGGGGCGAAGAGCGCCCAGCGCCTGGCATTTCACATTATTAATATGCCGGAGTCAGAGGTAAGGAGCCTTGCAGACACGATGATAGATGCAAAACAGCATATTCACTATTGCAGCGAGTGTTTTACTCTTACTGATGAGGAACTGTGTCCTATATGCAGGGATCAGAAACGCGACCATAAAACCATTATGGTTGTCGAACATACTAGAGATATGGCAGCATATGAGAAGACCGGCAAATACGATGGTGTATACCATGTACTGCATGGAGCCATAAGTCCAATGCTGGGAATCGGGCCTGCTGATATTAAGCTGAAGGAGCTTATAAGAAGGCTTGAGAAAGATGTGGAGGAAGTTATCATTGCCACGAACTCTAACCTTGAAGGAGAGACTACGGCAATGTATATAAGCAAGATGATTAAGCCTACCGGAATTAAGGTTACAAGGATTGCGAGTGGAGTGCCGGTGGGAGGAGACCTTGAATATATTGATGAGGTTACATTGTTAAGAGCATTAGACGGAAGAACAGAACTTTAGAAGAGTTTGGGGGAATACGGATGGCAGAGAATATGACAGGTGATATTATATCGGATCACCGGGAACGAATGCTTAATCTGAAGAAGTACTATCCTTTCTTCAGACTTATTGATACATCCTTTTCCAATTATAAGGACGGCAGATACGAGATTCTCGATATGGGATATATCGTTATGGCGGTACTCAGGTTTTTTATTGAGGAGAATAATTTCAAGGAAAAGGATGTTACTTATCCGGAATATCTCGATTTCTTAAGGCTTATACTTAAGAGGGATTTCGGACTGGAATTAAATGAAGAAGACAGCAAAGACATTGCTGATTACATATTTGACAAGATTAAGAATGAGGGAAAACCTTTCGAGTTCTCATATTATGATCCTGTGGACAGAAAAAAGAGAGTATCACGCATGAAAATAATCGAGAGCTCAATCAGGGATAATACCGTGTGGTATTCAATAAGTCCTGACGCTATTGAGTTTTATCTTGATACGAAGGAGATTAAGGATGAGAGCAGGATAAGCGTATCCCAGCTTCTCCTTGAGAAGATGATTAACTCACAGAACTTCCGTGGTGGAGTAGAGGTCGTTGAGAGAATTAATGAGGAAGTTAACCGGTTAAAGCTTAAGAAGAATGAGGTGATGACCATTCTTGCCGGCGATGTATTCGCAGGAATTGAAGCCTACGAGGAATTCGTTAAGACCGGAATGAAATGGTTTCAGGATGAAGAGAAGCTGTTTAAGAAGAACAGAGACCTTATTGCGAAGTCCATTGAAAAGCTTAATGCTTCAGGCAGCACCGGCGAGGGTTATTACAGAACCATGAATGAGATATATAATCTTGAGACACAGCTTAAGCAGGCTATGAACAGGCACAGTGAGCTTTTAAGGGATTGTACCGAGATGCAGAAGATGACTGATGAAGCGGTTAAGAGAGCCAAGCTTGGACGCCTGAGAAGTCATATGGATTTCACCGCTGCCATGTCAGACCTCATTAAGAAGGATGATGCAGATATACTTGTAACTCTGCTCTCTCCGCTGTTAAAGCCGAATATCAGGAAAACATTTAATCTTATGAGTATTGATGATGCACTGATGGTTAAGCCTCCAAGGTATGAGGAGAAAGAAAAAGTAAGCGGGCAGCGTCCGGAGGATATCGTCTTTGAAGATGAGCTGGAGGAACAGCGTATCAGGGATAATTACATTTTTCTTATGAAGAATCTCGTGGAGTGTTTGAAAAAATCGGACATTCTCACATTGGGACAGTTTGCAGAGATTATGAAAAAGGCATACGGAGACAGAATACTTAAGAATGCAGACTTCTTCTCGTTTTTTGTTAATCTGTGCCAGAAGGATGAGTATAGTCTTGGCACAGGCGCAGGAGAGGACACTTTTCTTGATTCATACATGGAGGAGGGCTTTAAGGACAGCGAAGCCTTCACATTTGTAATAAGAAAATGTATGGATGGACAGATTGTGATATCAGAGGACTGCATGATGGCAGATGTTGAGTTTAAACGGAAGGATACAGATGGAGAACAGGAATCTAGATAAGGCTTTGGACATTGTTTCAAGGCTTATTACAGGGGAAAATGTTTCTGAGAGAGGCGCCAATGCAGCACTTTATCAGGAGTATAGTAATAATGCAGAGGTGTATGACATTGTGCATATGTCTCTTAAGAAGTTAAATCTTAATATATATGAGTATAATAACGGGCTTTTTGTCAGTGCCGGGGATAATAACAGGGTTTTCGGATATTCCAACGAGGAGCTGAGAACCGCAATGGGACTTAAGGTCAACAGAGAGCTGTATCTTGCGTATTTTATTATCTATAATATTATAACTGAGTTCTACCGGGACACAATGAGTTCTACTTATGCAGAATTCATCAGGGTTGAGGATATAATCAGGGATGTGGATAAGACCACATCAGGGATTGTGGATAAGAGTGCAGGACTTGTTATGGATGATATTGAAAAGAACAGTTTCAAGCAGATTGCCCTTGCCTGGGATGAGCTTCCGGTGACTACAGTTGAGGATCAGGCAGGAGCCAGAGCGGCAAGGAATTCTAAGTCAGGAATGGTAAAGCTGGTACTTAATTTCTGTGTTTCACAGGAACTCTTAGTAGAGAGTCAGTCCAGATATTATCCTACAGACAGATTCAGAAGCCTTATTGAGAATTATTTTGATGATTACAGAGGACGATTTGCCGAGCTTATGAATGGAGGAAACAATGCCACAGATTAACAGAATCAGAGTTAATAATGTCAAATATAACTTCGGCACGCAGGTGTATGACGATTTTGTTATGCGCTTCAACTGCAAGAATACAATATATGACCTTGCCAATGGTGGTGGCAAGAGTCTTCTTATGCTTCTTCTTATGCAGAATATGCTTCCGAACTGTACTCTTGATGAGAAGCAGCCAATCGAAAAGCTTTTCCGTCAGGGAAGTGGCAATACATGCATACATTCTCTGGTGGAGTGGAAACTGGACCCATGTTATCAGAAGGATGGTTTCAAGTTCATGACTACGGGATTCTGTGCGCGAAAAGGAAAGGGTGCAGACGAGGAGACAGAGGATGATGAGCAGACAGGAAAATCTTCTGCTACAGCCAGTGTGGAGTATTTTAATTACTGCATTTTTTACCGTGAATTCGGTGATAATGATATTAAGAATCTGCCACTTACTAAAGATGGAGAGCGCATTACCTACAATGGACTTAAGGCATATCTGCGCGAGCTTGAGAAGAGTGAGTACCAGTATATAGTCAGGATATTTGACAGAAAAGGCGATTATCAGAGCTTTATAAGCAACTATGGTATATATGAGAGTGCATGGGAGATTGTAAGAGGTATTAATAAAACAGAAGGCCATGTGAGAACATATTTTGAGACGAATTATAAGACAAGCCGTAAGGTGGTAGAGGATCTTCTTATCGAGGAGATTATCCAGAAGTCCTTCAATAACAAGCTCTCTGTTGACAATGATGAGGGAATGATGGCAAAGACCCTTATGGATATAAAGGACAAGCTTGTTGAACTGTCAAAGAAGCACTCTCAGATAGGAGCCTATGACAGCCAGATTGCAGCTATCGACAGTTTTAAGGAATATCTGTCGACATACGAAGCATTTTATAACAGAAAAGAAGATATAGAAAAGCAGCTTTATAATCTCCTGCTTGTGGCAATGGATACAAGTGTAAAGAAGGAGAGCCAGTTAAAGTCTGAGGAAGACCTCATTGCAAGGATGCGTGATGAGCTTTCACATGAGAAGGAGGCTATTGCAGTTGCCGAGGTTATGTCAGAGAAGAATTCCATGGCGGGAGTGGAGGAATTAGTTAAGGAGACAAGACAAAGGTTAGACCTGAATAATTCTTCCATAGAGGAAGCACAGAACCGTTTGTCGCTTATGGAATCTGCGAATGATTACAAGGATTATGCAGAGTATGAGAAGTCTTACAGGCAGCTTCAGATTGCTATGGATAACAGACTCCGTGAGGATGACGACATTACATCGGAAATGAAGGTGCTGGCTTCACGATATAAGAGAATATATGAGTCAGAAGTTAACAGGCTGGGCGAGAAGCTTGATATTGCACAGAACCGTGTAAAGAGTATAAGCAGCAAGCTTGCAGAAGCTAAGGAAAACTTGAGAAATGCGGACAAGGAGGCAGCAAGCTGTTTAAGCCTTTCGGATAATCTTGAAAATGAGATAACTGTCGCACAGACTGAATTAAATAAGCTTCTTGCTGATGCCGGTACTATTGTGGCAGAGAGCGCAAAGGATGAGTATACGGAAGTCTTTCGCGAGAAGGAGGAGCTGCAGTCTGAGATTGAACCGCTATCCGTGAAACTGGCTGAACTTAAGAGACAGAGCATTTCTCTTCGTGAAAATGCATCGAGCTATAAAACTTTAATTGATATACTCACAGCACAGAGAAACCAGTTGAAGCAAAAGGAGCAGACAGACAGAACGAAGCTTGAACGTATGGATAAAATCCGTGATATTTACAGTGCGGATAATGATAATGACATGATAAATGTCATTCTTGATACATACAGGAAAATGCAATCGGAGTATTCTGCACAAGCCAAAGAGATTGATGAGCTGGAAAGGTTTATTACAAATGCGGAGGAAGGCACATACATTTGTAATGACCCTAAAAGAGACAGGCTTAAAGCATATCTTGTGAGCCAGTATGGCGAGGATGTGGTTGAGGGACACGAGTGGTTTGCGAAGCTCAATCCTGGACAGAAGAGGGATGTCCTGAAGAGGACACCATTTGTGGAGTATGGATTCATCATTAAGAATGATTTTGACAGGATAAAGGCAGACGAGACGCTTAATAATTTCGGAAGAGGAGCCTGTGTTTATCCTGTTATAAGCGAACAGGTACTTTATGACACGAAGTTAGAGATTAATAAAGACCTGATTGTATTTGCCATGAAGGATATGTCATTTCTTCGGGATGATGGCAGGTTAGAGACAGAGATTAAGATGGCACGGGAAGAACTGGAGACTCTCAACACACAGGCTGGAAGACTTAAGGACAGGATGGAACTTGTGTGGGAGGACTACATTTATGTTCTTGAATATATGGCGGTCTATAGGAATGCAGATATTTCCGGGACTATTTCGGATATTGAGGAGAGGATTTCTGAGCATGAGGTTAAGATAATTGATGCCCAGGAGTCGGCTTCTGCAATTGAGAAGAATGTAGCAGAGCTTGAGGATTCCCTTGCAGCCTTAAAGGATGAACTTGCAGATAAAACTGCACGGTGTGAGGCTCTCTCAAAGGTTATTGAGAAGAATTCCTATATTGAGAAAGCGTACAAGCGTCTTAAGGAGCTTTCTGCAAAGGCCCAGTCTGCGCAGGAGCATGTACATGTATGTGAGGAAAAAGCTGCTTCCTATACAAAAGAATATGAAACTGCCTGTGAATTCGCTGAGGGTACAGCCAGAGCGCTTGATGAGCTGAAAACCAACTGGGAGATGCAGTACGCTCCATATTATGATGACAGTGTATCTGTGGGAATCACAGAGGAGGCATACAATTATGACACAGAGGAGATAGAGAGAAGGTTCATGGGGCTTAAGGCTTCAATAGGTCAGAAGAACAGTGACTTTGCCGATAAGAAAGCTCTTATGGATCACCTTACTCTCTCAATGAATAAATGTCGTGATGCTATTGTGTACAGGGGATTTACATTTGAGGATATTAAGAGCAGATTCGAGGCTGGCGAAATCTCACCGGCTGATACGGTAAGATTAAGAAGCGTTAAGGATACCCTGCAGGCACTTAAGAAGGAATGTGATGGCATAAGGGATGAACTTGAGTCGCAGGAAGCGCTTCTCAACAGGCTTGAAGGTAGTATTGCCCACGGAATTAATCAGATTGAGACTACATATGGAAGTTTCAATGAGTTTCAGTGTGATGACCCTGAAGGATTTATGGAGCAGCACAAGGCTCTGGTTGGAAAGCTCAATGAGAATATAACAACTCAGGAGAAAAACAGAAAGAAATCCGCCGATGCGCTTAAGGATGTGCTTGTGTGCAGAAAGGACCTTGAGAGAATTGTCGCTGATGCAGGAATGCAGGTTCCTGAGAAGGTGCGCCCTGAGGATATAAGCGGAGTTAATGTTAATCTGTCTGAGTATGAGTCAGTGCAGAAGGAATATTCTTCGATATGCAGACTTGAATACAAGAAGGCTGATGAATTCAACAAGAACAAGGCGAAGCTTGTGGACCTGCTTAGCGGCTATAACGCAGTTGAGCTTGCAGATGAAGTCCGTATATCACTGAATGTCCCGGAAAATGTGGCTAAGACCAGAAGTATGATTGAGTCTTTAAGTGAGACGAATACATTTATACAGCTTGAGAAGGACAGGGTTGCAAAGGGTATTGAGGATATGGAGATGATTAAGGATAATTTCGAGAACCGCTGTATCCAGACCTGTAGCAATATCAAGACAGAGCTTGACCGTCTGCCTCAATTATCCAACATTAACCTTGACGGTGAGCAGATTGCGATTATAAGTCTGCAGATTCCTTATATCAAGGAGGAACTTTACAAGGAGAAAATGTCTGAATACATTGATGAGACTGTATTTATGGCGGAGAGTTTTAAGGACTCCGGGGAGAGGCTTAAGTATATAAGAAACCGGCTGTCATGGAAGAGATTGTTTTCGGTTATTGTCACAGACATGAACTCAATCAGGATTAATCTGTATAAGAGAGAGCGTATTAAGGATCAGAGCAGGTATTTAAGATATGAGGAGGCGGTTGGCTCAACAGGTCAGTCACAGGGAATTTACATCCAGTTCCTTATAGCTATCATCAACTACATTTCTAACATGAATTCATCAGGTAATGAGGGTGTTGAAGGTAAGACTATATTCATAGACAATCCGTTTGGAGCTGCTAAGGATATATATATCTGGGAGCCGATATTTAAGCTCCTTGCAACTAATCATGTGCAGCTTATTGTCCCGGCGCGTGGAGCAACTCCGGCAATTACAGGACGATTCGATGTCAATTATATTCTTGGGCAGAAGCTGGTGGATTCAAGGCAGCAGACAGTTGTTGTGGATTACTACAGCAGCACAAAGGAATCTGAGCTTGAGTATACAAGGATGGATTACGAGCAGGCAACATTTGATTTTCTGTAACATTTTTGTAACAATTCTGTGAACTTGGTTTACAACAAACATGCGCTGTGCTAAACTTTAATGAGGTTTAAATATGGACTTTAATTCATTTCAAAGTAAGCATGGGAATGAGGAATATATTATATGAATAAATACGAATTTGGAATTAAGATTGACCAGATTAAGAAACTGGCAGCAAAAAAAGAATATGCAGAGGCAGCAGCTATTGCAAAGGAGCTTAACTGGTCTAAAGTAAAAGACTGGCAGTCGCTTGCAACTGCAATTAATGTACAGGAAGCTGTGGGAGATTACGAGGAAGCCAGAGATATGGCTATTCTTGCATATAACAGAAATCTTGGAGGAAGAAAGCTTGTTTACAAGCTCACAGAATTTTTTATCAAGGTTGGCGATTTTGACAATGCAAATGCTCTTTATGAGGAATACAGCAGAGATTCCCAGCATGATGTGAGCAGATTCATACTGTATTATGATTTAAGAAAGGCACAGAATGCTTCTAATAATGAGCTTGTTGGAATTCTTGAGGAATACAGGGATTATGAGATTGACGAGAAGTATATGTATGAGCTTGCCAGACTGTATTATAAGACCGGCAGGAAGGAAGAGTGCGTCAAGACCTGCGATAATATTGTGCTTTGGTTCCAGGATGGAACATATGTTGAGAAAGCTATTGAGCTGAAGGAGAAGTTAGGGGTTGCCCTTACGAAGACCCAGAAAGCTATATTGGATGATGTCAAGAAGAGAAAGGAAGATATCGAGGCGACTAAGGAAGAACTTTTTGCAAAGCAGAAGGAACTTGCCAGTCTTAAGATGGATGAGGTTGCAGATGTATTTCTTGAGGATGAGAGAAAGCATTCTGGCGATACAATAATTTTCAATAAAGAGGATGTTAATACCGCAGATGTCAATAGAGCGGATGTTGATACGGAGGGTATCAATGCAGGAGAGGCAGACGAAGGACCTCTTTCTATTGAACTTGTGCAGAATGACCAGAATGATGATATCAAGGAATTCATCATGAAAGCTTTGAATAAGGATAAGGAAGTAGCAGATAATACTAATGAAGAAGCTCCGTCCGATGAAGCTGAGCCTGACATGACGGAGGTTGTGAAAACGGGTGTTGATGTACAGGTAAGCGAAGCGGGGGAGAAGGATTTCTCTAACGAGATTAATAAAGCTAATCTCTCTCTTAAGGAGCTTATAGCCAATGCTAAGCAGAAGCTTGAGAGTAATTATGATAAGATTCATAAGGAAGATGAGGCTGAGCAGAGAAAAGAAGCGGAGGCACGCATTGACGAGCAGGCTAAGAATATTGACATTAATGTACCTGTTCCGGATTACAGTCTCTATGACACACGTAATCTTCAGGAGGAACTGGCTGCCAATATGAGTGATCTGTTCACTGATGATGAGGAAGATGAAGATGTCAAGACATTTGTGCCATCATCAAAGAAAATGGGAGACACAAATGAGATAAAGAAGCCAATCGTTACAGCGGCAGAGGCGTATGAGGAAACTTCAGAAGAGACAACCTCGGGGGATGACCAGATTGAAGGCCAGATGGATATAACAGAATGGATGCAGTCTGTAAAGGAAGAGAAGTACGGAAAGCAGGATACTAAGGAATTCTCTAAGTCTGAGCTTGAGCGTTATCTTGACGAAAAGGACGAGAAGAGCGCTGCATATGAGAAGATGGTTGAGCAGAAGAAAGCAGAAGCTCTGGCGAATGGAAAGAAGATGGATAACGGTGAGGCTGAGCGTGCCGCACTTGCCCAGATGGCATTAGATTCTGTGAGAATGGATCTTGCGATTAGAACAGGAAAGGCAGCTGCAAGACTTGAGCAGTCTGCTAAAAATATAGCGCAGGCTGTAGGACCAAGCGTAGAGATTCCATTGGTTACAGCCCAGATTCCAACTGTTTCTGAGTCGATGATTTCAGATATTAATTCAATTATGAATCAAGAAAAGATTAATAACGAAGAAGGTGAGAAGGCTGTTGCCGAGGAAGAAGCAGCTGCAGGTATTGAACCGGAAGATACAGATCCATTTGCTTTACAGGAAAGACAGCCACAGGATATGGAAGATGAGAATGATAATATAGAGACAGAACAGACAGAGAAGAAGCTTACAGGTGAACTTGCCAAGATATTCAGAAAGTACAGGGATATGCCTGGACTTGAAGAGCAGCTTGTCGATTTCTTTGACTCTATCGATGAGGAGATGAAGATTAATACTTCTGCCGTTGGAAATATACTTATTTCCGGTAATTCAAGCTCAGATAAGACAGACCTTGCAAGGGCAATCATTAGGGGAATTAACACTATCTATCCGGAGAATCCTAAGAAGATAGCTAAGACATCAGGAGAGAGTATTAACCAGAGAGGCATTGCCAAAGCTATGGGAAGGCTTAAAGGAACTGCTCTTATCGTTGAGGGGGCAGGAACTATCCAGCCAAAGAGAATCAATGAACTTCTAAATTGTCTTGAGCAGGATACGGGAAGAATGATTGTTATATTTGAAGATTCTGATACGGATATGAATGTACTTATCAACTTCAATCCTGAACTTACGAATACATTTAACCACAGAATTGTTCTTAAGCAGTATACTGTCAACGAGCTGGTTGAGATGGCTAAGAGATTCGCAAGAAAGAGACAATATGAGGTCGATGACAGCGCATTACTTGAGCTGTACTTAAAGATTGACAAATTACACAATGTAAATGATAATATTAAACTTGATGATATCAAGGAAGTAATTAACAGGGCTATTCTTAATTCAGAGAAGAGGGCATCAAGGCGTTTCTTTGGTGGTCTTAAGAAGAAGAGAGGCGAGAATGGTGATGTTATATTCTTGACTGAGGCAGATTTTAAGGACAGATAACTAGATTTTTTGCACAAATGTGCTTACACAGGGAGGAAATTATGACTAACATCGATGAAATGTCAATTAATGCAATCAGAGTATTGTCAGCAGATGCAATTCAGAAAGCTAATTCGGGACATCCGGGTCTTCCGCTTGGGACTGCACCGATGGCTTATGAATTATGGACAAAGCATATGAATTATAATCCGGCTAATCCAAAGTGGGAGAACAGGGACAGATTCATTCTTTCAGGCGGACATGGTTCAATGCTTCTTTACTCTTTATTTCACTTACTTGGAATTGGCAGTCTTTCATTGGATGATGTAAAGAATTTCAGACAGCTTGGTTCTAAGACACCAGGGCATCCGGAATATGGACATACAGCCGGGGTTGAAGCTACAACAGGCCCTTTAGGACAGGGAATGGCTATGGCTGTGGGAATGGCTATGGCAGAGGCACACCTTGCATCAGTATTTAATAAGGACGGATATAATGTAGTTGACCATTACACATATGTGCTTGGTGGAGATGGCTGTATGATGGAAGGTATTTCGTCAGAATGCTTTTCACTGGCAGGAACATTAGGACTTTCAAAGCTGATAGTCTTCTATGACTCTAATAATATATCAATTGAGGGAAGCACAGATATTGCCTTTACTGAAGATGTCATGAAAAGATTTGAAGCATTTGGTTTCCAGACAATAGAGGTGTCCGATGGCAATGATATCGACGCAATCGGCAAAGCAATTGAGGAGGCAAAAGCTGATAAGAACAGACCTTCACTTATCAAGGTAAACACTCTTATCGGATATGGCTGTCCTGCAAAACAGGGCAAGGCAAGTGCCCACGGTGAGCCGCTTGGAACAGATAACGTTGCAGCTCTCAAGGAGAATCTTAACTGGCCATGTAAAGATGATTTTGAGGTTCCACAGGAGGTCTATGACCACTATAAAGAGATAGCAGCTAATATGGCAAAGCCAGAAGAAGAATGGAATGAGCTCTTTGCAGATTACTGTGCTAAGTTCCCGGAGATGAAGGAACTGTGGGATAAGTATTATAACGGATATGATATGTCCGATTTATTCAATTCAGAAGAATATCTTGCAAAGCCGGAGAAGCCGGAGGCAACAAGAAGTTCAAGCGGAACAATTCTTAATATGATTAAGAAGAATATGGCTAACCTTATCGGAGGTTCAGCAGACCTTGCGCCTTCTAATAAGACTAATATGAAGGATGCCGGAGAGTTCTCTAAGGACAATTACGCAGGAACTAACCTTCATTTTGGTGTAAGAGAGCAGGCAATGGCTGCTATAGGCAACGGACTTGCGCTTCATGGTGGATTAAGACCATTCGTAGCAACATTCTTCGTATTTAGTGATTACACTAAGCCAATGGCAAGGCTTACTTCTCTTATGAAGCTGCCATTGATATATATATTTACACATGACAGTATCGGAGTTGGTGAGGACGGTCCGACACATGAACCGATTGAGCAGCTTGCTGCATTCCGTTCTATTCCGGGATTTGCAGTGTTCAGACCATGCGACAGAACAGAGACTGCCCTTGCATGGGAGTATGCTATTGAATCTAAGGACGAGCCAACAGCTTTAGTTCTCACAAGACAGAATCTTCCACAGATGGAGGGTTCATCTAAAGATGCTCTTAAGGGTGGTTATGTTATTGCGGACTCTGATAAGCAAGAGGCAGATGCTATCATTATTGCAAGTGGTTCAGAAGTTAATCTTGCTGTGTCAGCTAAGGCTGAACTTAAAAATGCAGGAATTGATGTCCGAGTAGTAAGTATGCCGTCTATGGATGTATTCGAGAAGCAGTCGGATGAGTATAAGGAATCAGTTCTCCCTAAGAGTGTGAGAAAGAGAGTTGCAGTTGAGGCTCTTTCAGACTTCGGATGGTACAGATATGTAGGACTTGATGGAAAGGTCATTGCCATGAAAGGATTCGGCGCATCAGGTCCGGCAAACCAGTTGTTCGAGCATTTTGGATTTACTGTAGAGAATGTTGTTGATACAGTTAAGAGTCTTTTCTAAGAGATTGTGAGTTATAAAAGAATAATATAATGATAAACAGAGATTTCGGTTGATTTATTTAATTGGAGTCTCTGTTTTTATTATATAGAATATGCAGTTCATGCCGTTTTTCAACCATTTGCGCCAAATCTATTGATTAACAGAGGTGTGCTGGATTATGATTATATATTTAAAACAGCGTTCTCTATCATCATATGAATATTTCATAATTCCTAATTCTTTTTGACACTTCTTTGATATTTTTATATTTTATTTCCCATATTCTGCAAAATCTACAACAATTTATTGCATTGTTTTGTGAAACCACCTCATTGAGTTTATAAATGGAGTAATAGTACTTTTAAATGTGTCTAATAAAATAGTCAACATAAAGGAAAAAGGCAAAAAAGTGCATCTTGTGCACGAAAAACGACATCTTGTGCAGAACCTATTGAAAAATAAGACGTATGTGATAAATTGGAATTAAGTAGATTATTGCAATGGTTTCGTAATAATGAGCATGATGTTTTTTATATTACGCAGATGTGTCAAATACTAAGAAAGAAGGTAATTATATGTCAAAAAAGAATAAGATAATTATAGGTGTATCTGCTGTAGTTTTCATTGCAGTCATTGTATTGGTAGTAATTCTGGTAATGAAAAAGGGAGAGCAAGATAAAACTATTAATATAGGAAAAGCTGGGGATGAATTAGAGGAACAAAGTTATTGGAGAACCGATTCACATGGTGTAGCCAAAGCAGAAGAGGGATACTATTTTCTGGAAACTGACAATGATAAAATGACTACAGTATTGAAATACTTTGATAATGGTACACACAAGACAATACCTGTATGTGCAAAGGCAGAGTGTATGCATAACGCATCAACCTGCGATGCAGTGTTGGAAAGGGATTATCTGTCATCACAGATTCACTATTATAAAGGGTACATATATGTGGTAAGAGTAGATAGCGGAATGGCAAAGCTTATAAGAATTTCAAAGAATGGAACTAACAGAGAAGAAGTTGCTCAATTATTTGCTAATGATGGAACGACATCAGTTTCTCTTGTCTTCCATGATGATTGTGCATATGCATATGACCATATAGGGCATACTGGCGCAGTGGAAAGTGATAAAAATGATAAAGAAGTGATTGTAAAAGTTGATTTGTCAACAGGAAAGACCAGCGAAGTTTTTTCATATCAGGGGGCATATAATGCAATTTATGGTGCGAGAAGCTTTGGAGATAAGCTGTTTTTCCAGATATTCAATTGTTCAATAGATAAGGCGACTGTTGAAGCAAATATTAATTACCAGTTAAACTGTTATGATTACGGAACAGGGGAGACTGAAAAAGTATCGGATAAGAATATTTCAGATTATTATGTGGATACAGAGAATGGTATTTTATACTATTTTGTAATAGGAAAAGGCTTATATTCAAGAAAATTAAATGAAAGCGAGTCTAAATTGTTATTTAAAGCTGATGAAACGATGATAATGGGTACATTGTCATATGATGGTAAATACATATACATGTACAATGGCGGAATAGGCAGTGTAACAAAACTTAGAGAGAAAATCGGTGCGAAGATATTTGTCCTTGAACCGGATGGGACAGTAGTTAATACAATAGAACTGGATAATAATATACTCAGAAATATGTATTTTGGAGATGAAAACTATCTGTTTTTCCAATATTCAGATAATCTTGTATATATTGATAAAAAAGATATTCTTGGTAATGTTAAACCGATCTCTGTGGAATAGAGTATAAGATGAATGAGTTTAAAAGGTTGATAAACAGAAAAATTCTGTTATGTTTCATTATGTTGATTCTGTTAAATACATTTTTATATGTGTATCAGCAGGTAAAAGGAGAAAGCATTAATAATCTGAGATTTAAGACGAATCAGAGGGAATGGCTTGTTGAATATTATGGACATTATCATATAGATGAAGCTGTTGAAGTTATACAGTCGGACATAAGTGATATTCAAAGTTACAGAAATCAGGGTGATGATAATTCAGCCGTGGTACTATATGATAATACATCTGAAGTCGTATCAAGGTATAAGGCAATGACAGCTCATAATCAGAATATGTTTTTCTCAATCATAAAAGAGATAAAAACACAACTGGAATATATCAGACAATATCCTGAGGATATGAAGCAGATTAAGACTAATGCACAGGAGCTAATGACTTTCTCTATATTTGCTGACAAGGACAGTTTTACATACAATAATATTGTCAAAACAGGAAAAGATTTTGAAAGAGTCAAAGATGAAGCTATGTACCTCGTTAATAATAAAGCAACAGAATATTTTGTGGATTATTATTACATATTTTATTTCTCACTTCTTATGATGGTTTTTATAATATACAGGCTATCAGGGGAAAGAGACAATGAGATGTGGTCAATTGTGCATACAGCAAAAAATGGCAGACTACAGTTGGCATTTCACAGGTTTATGATAATAACAGTTGCCTCAATAGCAGTGACAGCAGGATTGTATTTTACCACATATATTGCATCATTATGGATGTACGGAGGTTTAAGTTCCCTGAACGCACCAGTTCAGACTATTCCATCATTCTCAAGGTTCTCAATTCCTATGAGCCAGATATCATATGTTTTTTATAATTATATATATAGTGCACTGGCTGTATTAGTGATTAGCATTCTTTTATGGATGGTGTTCGTAATTAACAGGAAAAGGAATCATGCACTGATATTTACCGGCATATTTATAGGATTGGAAGTGCTTTTATACTATAAAATACAGAATCACAGTGTATATGCTGTATTTAAGCAGATAAATATTGTTCGTCTGATGAAAGTCAATGAGATTATTAGTACATATGCAAACAGGGGAAAAGGTACATTTGTTATATCTGAATCGGCTATTATTGGTGCAGTGTTGCTGGTAATGCTGTGTGTTTCATCAGTTATATGCTTTGCAGGAACAATAGTGATGCGCCCTCTAAAGCACCAGTCATTCTTGTCGAAGATTCTTGAACAGATATATATGTTGTATCAGCATTTTCTTGCAAATGTTTCGGTTACAATGAAGGAGTTGCATAAACTTATAATAACAGGCAGAGGGATTACTGTTATATTAGTTATGATGATTGTTGTCTGGTATTTTGTAGGTTATGGAAAAATGACATTTTCAGACAGTGCCAGAGAGAGGGATAAAATATATCGTGAAAAGGGTGGTGCTGATTATTCTGAAATAGTTACAATGATTAATGAACGAAAGAATGAATATATTGAAATATCAGAAAAGGCCAGAGAAAGTTATGAACTTTATGAAAACGGTCAGATTGAGTTAGAAGAGGTTACAAGGATAAATTCCCAGGTAACAGTATATGCATCCCGTTATGCTGCGCTTAGAGAATTTGAAGAGAAATATCGATATTTGTTAAGTCTGAAAGAAGAAACCGGTGTTGATGGGTATATGATTTCTGACAGAGGATATGAAGAGATTTTTGGGGAATATGGAACTGCTAGGGAAACAGTGATTCTGATAGCATTACTTGTATCTGTAGTACTGATTGTTTCTGAAAATATTGAAATTGAGACACGCACAGGGACTAAGTATATTACTAATGCATCATATGGAAGAAATATAATTAAAGTTAAAAGATTAATAGCTTCAGCTTTACTTGTTATTTTTCTATTTGTAATTGTATATGGAATTGATATGTTATGTATGTATAAATACTATGGTATGCCATATATGGATGCACCACTCATGAGTCTTATGTTTATGAGGGATTGCGGTTTACAGATTAGTATTGGAACTTATATTATGCTTCGCCTGATGATAAGATTTGCATTGATGTCAGTTGTATTTGCAACTACATATGTAATATGTGGAGGTTTATCAGGGATACGGGGCAGGATATCATTGGTGTTTATTATTATAGCATCTGTTATTGCTGCGGTTGTATTGAATTGCGGAGTTGGAAGTTAAGCTTTTTGAGGGAATTGAGTCAGATCCTTCTGTAGAGACAGTTATGGGATAAATATAAGGAAAAAGGATTAGTGAATCGACAAAAATAGATATAAGCGTTCATGGAATATTTACAAAAAAACAAATAAAATTTACTTGAAAATGTATATAGGGAGGACTATAATAAAAGCATAGAAATTGTTTATTTTTTAACAATCAAATAATTCATGTATGGAGGTATTATTATGGTTCGATTTACTTTACCAAGAGATTTGTATCATGGAAAGGGTTCTTTGGAGGCTCTTAAGACACTTAAAGGTAAGAAGGCTATCATCTGTGTTGGTGGTGGTTCAATGAAGCGTAACGGATTTCTTCAGAAGGCAGAGGATTATCTTAAAGAAGCGGGAATGGAAGTTAAGCTTTTTGAGGGAATTGAGTCAGATCCTTCTGTAGAGACAGTTATGAAGGGGGCCGCAGTCATGAGCGAGTTTGAGCCTGACTGGATTGTTGCTATTGGTGGTGGTTCACCTATTGATGCAGCTAAGGCTATGTGGATTAAGTATGAGTATCCTGAGACAACTTTTGAGGATATGTGTAAGGTATTTGGTCTTCCAAAACTCCGTACAAAGGCACATTTCTGTGCAGTTTCTTCTACATCAGGAACAGCTACCGAGGTAACAGCATTCTCAATTATTACTGATTATGAGAAGGGTATCAAGTATCCGATAGCAGATTTCGAGATTACTCCGGATGTTGCTATTGTAGACCCTGAGCTTGCAGAGACTATGCCGGCTAAGCTTGTTGCGCATACAGGTATGGATGCAATGACACATGCAGTTGAGGCATATGTATCAACTGCCAACTGCGATTATACAGATCCTTTGGCATTACATGCTATGGAGATGATTCAGGATAATCTTGTTAAATCATACAATGGAGATATGGCTGCGAGAGATTCAATGCACAATGCACAGTGTCTTGCAGGTATGGCATTCTCTAATGCACTGCTTGGTATTGTTCACTCAATGGCACACAAGACTGGTGCTGCATTTGAAGGCGGACATATTATTCACGGCGCAGCCAATGCAATGTATCTTCCTAAGGTAATTAAGTTTAATTCCAAGGATGAAACAGCAGCTAAGAGATATGCATATATTGCTGATTTCCTGCATCTTGGTGGCAATACACAGGATGAGAAGATTGACAACCTCATCGCAATGTTAAGAAAGCTTAATGATGACCTTAATATTCCTCACTGCATTAAGAACTACGGGGAGGGCGGACTTCCGGCAGAAGCTGGCTTTGTATCAGAGGAAGAATTCAAGTCAAAGCTTCATGATATCGCTGCAAATGCGCTTCTTGATGCATGTACAGGTTCTAATCCTCGTCAGCCTAGTCAGGAAGAGATGGAGAAGCTTCTTACATGCTGCTATTATGACACAGAAGTTGATTTCTAATTAAATACATATAATGAATAATTTTCCTGCCTTCTGATAATAATACATTTGTATTAATTAATCAGGAGGCAGTTTTTTATGGCATTGAATGAAAAAGAAAAGACAACAATTAAGGATCTTCAGACTCAGGAGCAGGTATGCGTGCAGAAGTATAAGAAGTATGCAGCGGATGCCAAGGATCCGGTATTAAAGGACTTATTCTCAGATTTGGAGAAGAATGAGCAGGAACATTTAGATACATTAACTCAGATTCTTTCCGGAAAGGTTCCTGAGTGTGACTGCAATGATTCAAAGGGTAAAGATTATAATCCTAAAGCCACTTATGATGTCATGAGCAATTCAGAGGACAAGAAGTGTGATGCATTTCTTGCTACAGACAGTATCGGTTCGGAGAAGATGGTATCAGGTGAGTATAATTCCAATGTTTTTGTATTTGCAGACACTGCAATAAGAAAAATATTGGCTGATATCCAGATTGAAGAGCAGAATCATGCAGAAATGCTCTATAAATACAAAACTGTTAATGGAATGGCTTAGTTTTTGTAAGCCGGGTGTAAGTATTATGTGATATAATCCTTTATGTAAGATTCCGGTATGTGAGAATCTTTACATAAAGGATTTTTATTTTTTTTAAACTAATTTGGATTTTATTTCGTATATACATATGAACGGATTTGTACATGTGTGAGTGAGATGATGTTCATTAATACATATTGACCGGGGGTGAGTAGATGGTTTTACTGTCAAAGGGCAGGGAACTAAAGCTGATTGACAGGATTCTTAACAGCAGTGACAGAGATGCAGCAGATGAACTCGTCAGTCAGTATTATAAGAATATTTATAAACATATTTACATTAAGCTGAAGGATGAGGAACTCAGCATGGATTTGACCCAGGAAACATTTATTGCAGCATTGAAGGGGTTGGGGACCTTTGATGCAGGTAAAGCTTCATTTGGTACATGGCTGTCAAGAATTGCGGATAATAAGATTACTGATTATTTCAGGAGCAGGCAGTATCATGAGAGTATTGTGACGCAGATAATGGATGATGTCACAGAGGATAAGGCGGATGAGAGAGAGGGAACGGAAACCAGTGTGATTGGAAAGCTTTCATATGAGGAGATGGAGAAAATGTATGGGCATCATCAGAATAAGGAATGGGAGACGTTCAGATTGAAAGTGTATGAGGGGTATACATTTGGCGAGATAAGTGCAAGACAGGGAGTGGAACTAAGTACCGTGAAGAGCAGATATTATGCTATGGTTAAGAGAGTCAGAAAGGAGTGGGATAATTTTGAGTAAAGTAAAGTATCCGGGTAAGGATGTAATAAGAAAGGAAATCGACGAAATTCTCGATAAGTCAGAACTATTCCAAAATTCAGAAGATAAGACTATACAATTAAGTAATAAAATAGTAGAATTAAAGCCAGTAAAAGAAGGGATTCCTGTTAAACGGATTGCACAGGTTGCATTAGCAGTGGCTGCTGTTGTTGTATTTGTCACAGCAGTAAAGAATTATAAGGGGGTTGACAAGGAATCAGATGCTAATGTTAATCATGTTCCTCTTGCCACAGCAAGCAGTGAGGTTTCAGAAGATAGTGGGATTACGCAGAGCAAGGAATTTTACGCAGAGAGCCTGACGTGTATTTATGATGGTATTGATGGTATTGATAAGAATAATATCACAAGTAAATACTGGCCAGGTGAGTCGTCAGATAAGTATTTTATGAATTTGAGAATAGATACTGTTTCAATGGCTGACGGAAGAGTTCTTACTGTTGAGGTTCCTGTGAATATCACAGATGAAAGCGGCAGAATTGATACAGAATTACAGGAGAAGTTATGGTCTCTCATAGGAAAAACGATTGATTCGTACCTGACTAAAAAGGCTTACTCTAATTATGATAGTTCTAAGAATATTACATTTGGATATGAAATAGAAGATGGTTCTTTTAATATCAATGTTAATGGTGCTTTGTACACTTCGGCGTCGCACTATTTAGATTGATAAACTAAGTTTTTGGGGGGAATAAATGAACGATAATAATTATTACTTAAAGAAATCTAAAGCTGTTCTGAGGGAAGTCAGAAAGGCAGTAATTGGCAAGGATGATATTATATGCAAGGTGTATATGGCGATAATCGCAGGAGGACATGTGCTGCTTGATGATATTCCGGGTGTCGGCAAGACTACAATGGCGCATGCATTTGCAAATGCATTAGGGCTTGAATACAACAGAATTCAGTTTACCCCGGATGTAATGCCGTCAGATATTACGGGATTTTCTATGTATAACAGACAGACCGGAAAGTTTGAATTCAAACAGGGGGCTGCAATGTGTAATATGCTCCTTGCTGACGAGATAAACAGGACATCACCAAAGACTCAGTCAGCACTTCTCCAGATAATGGAGGAGTCAAGGGTTACTGTCGATGGCAATACATATGACCTCCCGGAGCCGTTTATTGTTATTGCAACCCAGAATCCAATTGGTTCGATAGGAACACAGAAGCTTCCGGAATCCCAGATGGACAGATTTATGATAAGGCTTTCTATGGGATATCCTAAGATGGAAGATGAAATATCTATTATGAAGAACAGGCTTGAACCAGATAAACGGGATATTCAGGTTGAATGTGTATTGAATGAGGGAGATATCAAGGAGATTAAAGATAAAGTCGCCAGTATATATGTTGATGATTCAATATATGAGTATGTTGCTAAGATTGTTGCTAAGACAAGAGTGAGAGAGAATATAATTCAGGGAGTTTCCCCGAGAGGAAGTATAGCACTTATTGCCATGGCCAAGGCAGAGGCATTCTTACGTGGCAATGAATATGTGCTTCCGTCAGATATCAAGAATATAGTCATAGAGACATTTGCGCACAGGGTTGTTACTAATGTTGCAGGTGCTGCGGGGAATGAGATGGCTAAGAAGGAAATCAAAGATATCTTGAGAACTGTACCTGTACCGCAGATTGGTGAATAATAATGTAAGGATGACAATATGAAGAGAAGAAAGATATTATATCTTATCTGTCTTGTGGTAGTTTTTGCCGTTAATATATTCTATGTTGAATATCAGATATTTATTCTTCTTGCGCTGATGATAGCTGTTCCCCTTGTTTCATGGCTCTTGTATATTATCTCGAATGTTAATATGGGGCTGAGTCTTCAGGTCAGTCAGAATGTGGTTGTCGAGGGCGGAAAAATTAAGGTACGTGTGGCCAAGAAGAGGAGGATGAATCTGGCGTTTGTTAATGCAGATATTAATATCAGGTATATGTACCATAACACGAGAGATGAGTTTAGTAAGACAGTTCCTGTTGTGTCTGGATATGACAAATATGCGGGCAGGGTGGATATACCTGCCTCTTTTTGCGGCATTGTATATATTGGTGTTGATATGATAGACATGCAGGATTATCTTGGGTTTTTCAATAAGAGGAAGAAATTCACGGGCATGACCAGAGTGTGCATTATGCCTAAGAACATACCAAGTGATTACATCCCCAATGAAGGGGCATTATCTAAGATGGATGAGAATGACCTTCGCATTAAAGGGGCCGGTGACGAGATTACGGAACTCAGAGAATACAGGGATGGAGACAGCCCGAGGAATATTCACTGGAAGAGGAGCAGTGTGCTGCCGGATGACGGGTTTGTAATTAAAGAGTACGATCTGGATGTTTACAGGACTATAATTTATGTTATAGATACTAATACGGTGGAAGATGTGAACAATCTGGAGAGGATGAGCAGAATATACGAGAAAGCATTTTCACAGGGATTGGCCTGTGTTCAGAACGGGATGATTGGTGAATATGTGATATGGGATAGTAGTAAGGATAATATAAGACGTAAAAGGTTCTATGATGAGATTTCCTGTGTACAGGCGCTTATAGCGGTTATGGAAGTAAGATGCAGTAAGGATGCACTTGGAAAGGCGTGTCAGGCATTGTACAAGGACTCAACACTGGAGTTGTCATCTGATCCGGTTATCATCACAGAGAGTGAAAAGTAACATATAATTGAGGGGCATTCATGAAGAAGTTGCAGAACATTTCAGTAAGTAATCTAATATCGCGTATGGTTGTTGCGGCAGTTGGGACACTGGGAATAGCAGGAGTCCTGCAATCTGTCGCAGATTATTATGTCGGGTTAGGTTTTGTTATTGTATGGGCTGTATTATTTAGTGTGTTCTATGCATTTGTATTGGCGTATAATGGGCAATTTCAACTTCCGGTAAGAATTGCCGGAATTATTGTTCCTGTTGTATACGCAGTGTTAAATATACCTAAGATTATAAGCGGCTTTATGTGCCTGGCGGATTATTTCTGCTACAGGGTTAATCTGGGAACCCTATTCGGGGGGATGCACGAAAGTAATTCGTGGGAAGCTGCAAGTGCATATATCAAGTGCATATTTGTCCTGATTATAATGATAAGCGCATTTCTGACAGCACTGGTGGAGTTCAGATTTACAGGGATGTTTACGGCACTGCTGGTAATAATGCCTTTGTTAGGATTTGTTATTGGGTGGGGATTTGTTCCAGACCTTATGACAATTGTATTCTGCGTGCTGTTTGTGTTTGATACAATGGCGTTAGGAAAACCTTCAGAAAATAAGAGAAGTACATGCCCGATGCTGGTAATATCAGCGGTTGTGACTTTGCTTATTGTATTTATCATACCAGAATGTAATTATACGAGAAGTCCTTTTCTTGATGATGCAAGAGCAATGATTTCTGATATTGTATATGAGAAACTGGGCATTGACCTTGACGGCGACAGGAATGAGGAAGAAAGCGAAGAGGAGCAAATCAATGCGGCAGTAGGTATTGGAAATGGAAGAGTAGGACAGGTGGATAAGCTGTACTATGATGATAAACAGGTAGGTACACTGACGACAAGGGCAGATAATGGCATAGGCTATGTAAAGATTTTTACAGGAAGACAGTTTGAACAGAATAACTGGACGAAATGGGTGGATACGAGAGAGAGTCAGGGTGTATATACTACGGCCGTGTACGATCTCGTGTTGAATCTTACCAGAAGAAATACATATGAATTTGAAGAGAATGAAAAGGAGATTGTAAAAAAGTTCATAGTTTATGAGCAGTCTTTCAGGGATATGAATGGGATTTCCTACGATTCAGGTCTGAAGTACAGGATATCCGGAGGAGATTTGTTATCGTATGTATCTATGGGGGAACTTATGAAAAAATACCGGGGTTCTCCAACAATTAATTCTTATGAGATATATGCAGGGCAGCAGTATATGGATGTTAGCAGTGCGGACAGAGCTGTGGTTGAGCAGGTGTTCGGAAAGCGACAGCCGGATACAATGGAGCAGAAGGTTGCATATGTCAATGAGGTTGTAAAATATCTTAAGACCAACTACAAATATACCATGAGGCCGGGAAAAGTTCCTGAGGGACGCAATGTGCTGGAGTATTTCCTGACAGACACAAAGAAGGGCTATTGTACATATTTTGCCACAAGTGCTACCCTCATATTCAGATGTGCGGGGATTCCTGCCAGATACTGTGCAGGATATGCCGTTGATACGACATATGAGGGGAATTCAGGAGAGAGAGGATATGCAGGGGATACATATCTGACAAGCCCTGTATATGATAATTCAGCTCATGCATGGGTTGAGATATTTATTGATGGGTATGGATGGGTTATAATTGATCCGACCCCGGGTTATGGAGATAGTGGGGAAAGTGAGGAGCCGACTGCCAATAATCCGTCCGATGAGGCTTTAACGGGTGCGGATGAGTCTGAGAGAGATTCCCAGAACAGTTCCTCCGGTGAAAATGAGGTGACAACACAGGACTCTTTCACACAGAACGATGACAGAGAATCAGGATTCTCTATTGGAGGATTTGGTATATTCAGCAGAATCAGCGTCAAGATGGTTATTATATTTGTAATAATAATAGTTGTTCTGGTGGTAATTGTATCTTGTGTTATAAGAATTATTTCAAGAATAAGACTTTTGCGTAATGATATAGCAGATGAGTCCAAGATTCCACAGCTATATGAATATCTTGAGAAACTTCTTACAAAACTGGGGTACAGGCGTGATGCGGACTGTGATTATGAATTGTATATTCAGTCTGTAATTGCCGTAGACAGCGAACTTGCCGGCATGGGACTTGAAAGGGCTGTTGATGTTATTTTAAAGGTCAGATTTGGCAATACAAAATGTGTTGACAAAGCGGATATAACTGGGATAATTAATACTATAAGGCAGGTGCGTGCCTACGCACTTAGTAAAGCAAAAGGACCTGGGAAACTTATAGTATGTTTGATTTAGAAGAAGAACTTAAAAAACTCCCGGATAAACCGGGAGTTTATATTATGCATGATAAATGGGACAACATAATATATATAGGTAAGGCGAAAGTTTTAAAAAACCGTGTGAGACAGTATTTTCAAAGCAGCAGGAATAAGTCTGCCAAGATAGTCCAGATGGTGTCACATATTCAGTATTTTGAATATATTATCACGGATTCTGAGCTTGAAGCGCTGGTGCTGGAGTGCAATTTAATTAAGGAGCACAGACCAAAGTACAACACGATGTTAAAGGACGATAAGAGCTACCCTTTTATTAAGATAACCGTCGGAGAGGAATATCCGAGGGTGCTTTTTGCGCGCAAATTAAAGCATGGGGCAGGAAAGTATTTTGGACCATACACATCAGCAGGGGCAGTGAAGGACACGATTGAGCTGTTGTGTAAGCTCTATAAGGTCAGAACCTGCAACAGAAACCTTCCTAAAGATGAAGGGAAAGACCGGCCATGTCTTAATTATCATATTGGGCAGTGTGACGCACCGTGTCAGGGATATATAAGCGCCGTGGAATACCAGCATAGAATTGATGAGGTCATAAGTTTTCTCAATGGAAATTATTCTGCTATTATGGATAAACTTACAGCACAGATGGAGGAAGCTTCTGAGAAAATGGAATTTGAAGAAGCGGCAAAGTACAGGGATTTGCTTGTAAGTGTTAGACAGATAGCGCAGAAACAGAAGATTACTGCGGATGATGTGAATGACCGGGATGTCATTGCCTGTGCAAGTGATGGACAGGATGCCGTTGTGCAGGTATTCTTTATCAGACAGGGCAAACTTCTTGGAAGAGACCATTTTCATATGCAGGTTGCAGAGGGAGATACCAGAAGTGATATTATTTCAGAGTTTATGAAACAATATTACGGAGGTACCCCATTTATACCTAACATAATAATGATACAGGAAGAAATCCAGGATTCAGACACCATATCAGAGTGGCTTGGCAGCAGGAAGAACAGGAAGGTAAAGCTGGTGACACCTAAGAAGGGTGATAAGGAAAAGATGGTGGAGCTTGCCTATAAGAACGCCCAGCTTGTGCTTACTCAGGATAAGGAGAAGATAAAGCGGGAGGAGAACCGTACTACCGGGGCAATGAGAGAGATTGCCGGACTGTTGGGACTTGGAACTATAAAGCGGGCAGAAGCCTATGATATCTCTAATACCAATGGAGTTGAAAGTGTTGGCTCAATGGTTGTTTTCGAGGATGGTAAACCTAAGAAGAATGATTACAGAAAATTTAAGATAAGGACAGTCAAAGGGCCGGATGATTACAAGAGCATGAGAGAGGTGCTGACAAGAAGGTTTACAAGAGGTATGCGAGAGCGGGAGGGGCTTGAGGAGAGTCACGGATTTTCCCGTTATCCGGATTTGATTATGATGGATGGTGGAAGAGGACAGGTCAATATTGCGCTCAGTGTACTTGAGGAACTGGGAATTAACATTCCTGTATGTGGAATGGTAAAGGATGATACTCACAGCACCCGTGGATTGTACTATAATAATGTGGAGATACCTATAGATAAGCACAGTGAAGGATTTAAGCTTATAACCAGAATTCAGGATGAAGCGCACAGGTTTGCGATAACCTACCACAGAAGCTTAAGAGATAAGGGACAGGTGTCATCCGTGCTGGATTCTATTGAGGGTATCGGCCCTGTAAGGCGTAAGGCGCTGATGAAACATTTTCAGGATATCGGTAAGATAAGAGAGGCTTCAGTGGACGAGCTTGCAGCAGTGGAAGGAATTACAGAAAATATAGCGCAGAATATATATAATTTCTTCCATTGAGAATAGATTTTAGAGGTTGTCTGTGATAAACTTAAATCATATTAATTCGTAAACATTGGTATGGAGGCATTTATATATGAGTAATGGTAAAGAGAGGGTTAAATTATCCAAAGTCATTCAGAAAATGAATCTTATTAATCTTACGCCAGAGATTGATGCATCGGGAATATGGCTCAATCTTCCGGATGTGAACAGACCGGCTTTGCAGCTTACAGGATTTTATGACCAGTTCGATAATGATCGTCTGCAGATTATAGGTAATGTGGAGTATGCTTATCTTGCAAGCCTTACTGAGCAGGAAAGGTATGAGAGATATATGCAGCTTTTATCAAGTAATATTCCATGCCTTATATTTTGTAGGAATCTGAAGCCTGAGCAGAAGGTTATTGAACTGGCTGTGAAATATCAGATACCTCTTCTTATGACAGACCAGGCAACATCTTCATTTACTGCTGAGGTAATACGCTGGTTAAAGGTACAGCTTGCACCATGTATAGTTATTCACGGTGTTCTTGTAGATGTTTACGGTGTTGGAGTTCTTATTACAGGAGAGTCTGGTATTGGAAAGAGCGAGGCGGCTCTTGAGCTTATTAAGAGAGGTCACCGTCTGGTAACGGACGATGCTGTGGAGATAAGGAAGGTCAGCGATGAGACACTTGTGGGAAGTGCGCCGGGTGTCACTAAGTATTTCATAGAGCTTCGAGGAATTGGAATTATTGATGTCAAGACATTATTCGGTGTGGAGAGTGTCAAGGAAACGCAGGAAATTGACATGGTAATCAAGCTTGAAGACTGGAATAAGGATAGAGAGTACGACAGACTGGGACTTGAGGAGGAGTATATTGAATACCTCGGAAATAAGGTGGTATGCCATACCCTTCCAATCAGACCGGGACGTAATTTAGCAGTAATCGTTGAGTCGGCAGCAGTCAACCACAGACAGAAGAAAATGGGATATAATGCAGCGAAGGAATTGTACAGAAGAGTGCAGGAGAACCTCATGAGAGGTGGAGAGGATGACGATGAGTAAGGTAGTATTTGGAATAGATGTTGGTGGGACAACATGCAAATGTGGTACATTTTCGGAAGATGGCAGACTCTTAAGAAAAGATGAGATTCCTACAAGGAAGGATGAGGGAGGAAGTCTTATTCTTCCGGATATCAGAGATTATATTAATGGGGTTTTATCTGATATGAATCTCACAAAAGATGATGTTACAGGAATAGGAATGGGCGTTCCGGGCGCCTGTCTGGAAGATGGAACTGTCAACAAATGTATCAATCTCGGATGGGGTGTTTTTAATGCCGCCAATGTACTTAGTGAGCTGACAGGAATTCCTGTTAAGATTGGTAACGACGCTAACATGGCAGCGCTTGGAGAGTTCTGGGTCGGAGGCGGCTTGGAGTATAACAGTATGGTCATGGTAACTATCGGAACAGGTGTAGGTGGCGGAGTTATTATTGATGGAAAGCCGCTGTACGGTTATTATGGTGCGGCTGCCGAAATCGGACATATGCCGCTGGTGGATGGAGAGACAGAGCGTTGCAACTGCGGCAAGAAGGGATGTCTTGAGCAGGTAGCCTCTGCGACAGGAATTGTCAGAACAGCTAACAGAATGCTTACAGAGAGTGATATGCCATCATCACTCAGGGCTGTGCCATATATTTCTGCCAAGGTTATATTTGATGAGGCGAAAACCGGGGATGCACTGGCCATACAGGTGACGGAGTATGTGTGCAGGTATCTCGGAAAAGGTCTTGCCTGTGCTGCCGCAATGGTTGACCCGGAAGTGTTTGTAATCGGAGGTGGAGTCAGCGCTGCAGGTGAATATTTCATTAATCTCATTGAAAAATATTATAAAGAGTATGCGTTTCATGCAAGCAGAGATACTAAGATAGTTAAGGCATCCCTTGGCAATGATGCCGGAATGTATGGAGCAGCTAAATTGATTCTTGGTTGAGGTCAGTAAGAATATATGGATAATGATAGAATAGCAGAGAATCTGATATCTATTCTGGGAGAGGATAATGTAAGACGTGATGAGCCGATGAATGTACATACAACATTCAGAATAGGCGGAGAAGCTGATTTTTTCATCACACCTCGGACAGAGGAACAGATATTGGATGTAGTGACGTTTTTGAAAAAAACGGACATATTATATATGATTGTGGGTAATGGAAGCAATCTCCTTGTCAATGACGCAGGATTCAGAGGTGTCATTGTGGAACTTGGCGATTTATTCAGCGGATATGAGATTGTGAATATGGAAGGCTCCGGGGCTGTCCTTGTTACTGCAAAGGCGGGGATGAAACTTACCCGTCTCGGCAATGAGCTGGCTTCAAAGGGAATTGGAGGCTTTGAATTCGCAACGGGAATTCCGGGATGTATAGGTGGTGCAGTCAGGATGAATGCCGGTGCATACGGAGGAGAATTCAGCGATATTGTCGTAAGTGTCAGAGTGATAGATAAGGATGGCCTAATAAGGGAACTTTCAGCGTCAGAGCTCAAATATGCTTACAGAACAAGTATTGTTGCAAGACAGGATATGATTGTGCTGGAAGCCAGGCTAAAGCTTTTAATGGGCAATCCTGAAGAGATCAGAGGGAGAATAAAGGAGCTTGCTAGGAAGCGCAGACAGAAGCAGCCTCTGGAATACCCAAGCGCAGGAAGCACATTTAAGAGACCGGAGGGCTATTTTGCGGCAAAGCTTATTGAGGATGCAGGTCTTAAAGGGTACAGTATCGGAGGGGCTCAGGTCTCAGATAAGCATGCCGGATTTGTCATCAATAAGGATGGTGCCACTGCCGAAGATGTATGCAGGCTGACAGAACACATTAAGAAGGAAGTTAAGGAAAAGTATGATGTCGAACTTGAACTTGAGATAGTCAAGGTCGGGTTTCAGGATTCTTTAAAGAAAGAGAAGATGCTAAGATGAAGATGATTATTGTTACAGGAATGTCTGGTGCGGGAAAGTCCACGGCGCTTAATGTACTGGAGGATGAGGGGTATTATTGTGTAGATAATATGCCTATTTCCCTTATTCCTAAGTTTGCGGAACTGGCAAATGCAGGTGAAGACGGATACAGCAACATAGCTATTGGAGTAGACATAAGAAGCGGACATGCTCTTATAGAGCTGGATGCTGTTCTGGATGATATGAAAGCTGAACATTATAATTATACAATTTTGTTCCTGGAATCAAGAGATGATGTTCTTGTTAAGAGGTACAAGGAGACCAGAAGAACACACCCTTTAGCTAAGGATGACCATGACAGGATTGATAATGTTATAAGGCTTGAGAGAGAAGAACTGAAGTTTCTTAAGAATAGAGCAGATGTCATAATTGACACAAGCCAGATGCTTACAAGAGAGCTGAAAACTGAGCTTGAAAATATATTTTTTAATGATAAGAATTTCAAGAATCTTTTTGTCACTGTTCTCTCTTTCGGATTTAAGTATGGAATCCCGGCGGATGCAGACCTTGTGTTTGATGTGAGATTTCTTCCTAATCCGTATTACATTGAGGAGTTAAAGTATCTGACGGGTAATGATAAACCTGTTCAGGACTATGTGAAAAAAGCACCGGAAGCATTGGAATTTCTGAATAAGATTGATGATCTGTTAAGGTTTCTTCTGCCTAATTATGTTAAGGAGGGAAAGAACAGTCTGGTTATAGCTATTGGCTGTACAGGCGGAAAACATAGGTCTGTCACATTAGCAAATGAGATATATGAGCTTTTGAACAAAACAGAATATGGTTGTAAAGTGGAACACAGAGATATAGAGAAGGATTCAAAGAGAAAAGGTTAGGTATGTCATTTTCATCAGAAGTAAAAGAAGAATTAGTTAAGAAAACAGATTCCGCCAGGCATTGCCAGATAGCGGAATTTGCTGCGTTTATGGGAATGTCGGGCAATGTGAGCGAAACGGACGACGCAAGAGTGTGTATTGAGTTCGTTACGGAGAATGAACTTACAGTGGAGAAGTTTTATGAGCTTCTATTTAAGATTTTTGGCATAAAGGAAGATTCTGATACTAATATACAGCTAAGAAGCGGCAAAGAGACGATTATAAGAATAATCGCGCAGGAAGATGTTGCGAAGATTCTTATGACGTTGAAATGGTGTGATGACCAGTTTACACAGATTGAGCCGGTTTTTGCAGACCCAAGGATAGTCAGGATGGATTGCTGTAAGAAAGCATTTATACGAGGAGCGTTTATGGAGCGGGGCTCAATAAGTGATCCGAACAAATTCTACCACTATGAAATAGTATGTAAGTACGAAGAGGATGCGGAAGTTCTCAAGGGAATGCTGATGTTTTTTGGTATGGATGCCAAAGTGATAGCAAGAAAGAACAGTTTCATTGTATATATGAAAGAGGGCAATAATATTACAGATACGCTGAATCTGATGGGAGCAGTTGTATCCCAGATGAATCTGTACAATGTCATGATTCTTAAAGGAATAAGCAATGATGTAAACAGAAAAGTAAACTGCGAGACAGCTAATCTTAATAAGACGATTGAGGCGGCAGTAAAACAGATAAAAGATATCGAATATATCAGAGATACTGTGGGACTTGACAGTTTAAGTGACGGTCTTATGCAGGTTGCGCTTCTCAGGCTGGAGAATCCGGATATGAATCTGAAGGATTTGGGAGAATTGTTAGACCCGCCTGTGGGTAAATCCGGAGTTAACCACAGATTGAGAAAGATTGGCGAGAAGGCGGACGAACTGAGAGAAAGCTATGGTGTGAAATGTAATTAAATTTTTTTTATTAAATTTTAACAAATTGTTTTCCGACGGGGATTGACAATCAGTGTATAATTGAGATTATGAGAGAAAAAGCAGTATTGATACTGCAGAAAGGTTGAATGAAATGACTAAAGTAGATATAATATCAGGCTTTCTTGGAGCTGGAAAGACAACACTTATTAGTAAGCTTTTAAAGGAGGCATTAAAGGGAGAGCAGGTAGTTCTTATTGAGAATGAATTTGGAGAGATTGGTATTGATGGAGGATTTCTTAAGGATTCAGGCGTTGAGATACGAGAGATGAATTCAGGCTGTATCTGCTGTTCGCTTGTAGGAGATTTCGGGACTTCTCTTAAGGAGGTTGTTGATAAGTATCATCCGGACAGAATTATTATTGAGCCATCAGGAGTAGGAAAGCTTTCAGATGTTATCAAGGCTGTTAAAGATCTTCATATCGAGAATGAGATTGTTCTTAACAGTGCATCTACAGTTGCAGATGCCTCTAAGGTTAAAGTATACATGAAGAACTTTGGTGAGTTTTTCAATAATCAGATTGAGCATGCGGGAACTGTTATTTTAAGCAGAACACAGAATGTTTCAGAGGAAAAGTTAAAGACAGCTATTGAGCTTATTAAGAGCGTTAACCCTAATGCGCATATTATTACAACTCCATGGGATGATATTGATGGTACAAAGATTCTTGGCGCAATGGAGAATGTTACCAACCTTGAACTGGAGATGTTGGCAGAGGCTGCACAGAAGGCGTATGAAAAGCATGAGGAGGAGCATCACCACCATCATCATCATGAGGATGAACATGGATGCTGCTGTTGCGGAGGACATCATCACGGCGAGGATGATGATGAACATGAACATCATGGACATGAATGTCATCATGACCACGATCATGAGCATGAGTGCCACCATGACCACGACCATGAGCATGAGTGTCACCATGACCATAACCATGAGCATGAGTGTCACCATGACCACGACCATGAGCATGAGTGCCACCATGACCACGATCATGAGCATGAATGCCACCACGAGCATGGTCATGACCATGAGCATCATCACCATGCAGATGATATATTTACAAGCTGGGGAACAGAAACTCCTAAGAAATATGACAGGGAAGAACTGGATAGCATCTTAAAGAAGCTCAGTGAGAGTGAAGACTATGGTAAGGTTCTTCGTTCAAAGGGTATGCTTCCTTGCACAGATGGAACATGGATGTATTTTGATCTTGTTCCGGAAGAATATGAGATTCGTGAGGGAAGCGCTGATTTCACAGGAAGAATATGTGTTATTGGTTCAGAACTTAAGGAAGATGCATTAAAAGAATTATTTGAGGTGTAATTAGCATTTTCTCTTTTATTAAATACTACAGGCGCCACAGGCGCAGAAATGAGGATTAACATGGCAGAAGAGGAATATCAGATTCCGATTTTCTTAATCAATGGTCAGCTTGACAGCGGTAAGACGAGATTTATTTCCGACACAATAGCTATGGGGCAGTTCGCCGATGCAAAGAACAAGCTCCTTATCGTATGTGAGGAAGGAGAGGAAGAGTACAGCGAGAAACTTCTGAGGGATAACGGCGTTGATATGGTTGTTGTCGAAAAGGAAGATTTTAATACTGAAACTCTTAATGAATTGGATAAGAAATATGACCCATGGATTGTTATTATGGAATATAACGGCATGTGGGACCCGGCACTTATTCTTGGAAGTGAAAAGCCGAGAGGATGGCAGGTATATCAGTCAATAACACTTGTGGATGCCAATTCATTTGCATTACAGTGGGCTAACATGAAGTCGATTGTGGCTGAATCGGTCAAATATGCAGACATGGTTATATTCAACAGATGTAAGTCAGGAATGGACCTTGGTAGTTATAGAAGAAGCATGAGAGCGCTGAATCCGGCACTCCAGGTTATATTTGAGGATGAGAAGGGAGATCAGGTAGCTATATCAGAGCAGCTTCCTTATGACATTAATGCAGGTGTTATCCAGGTGGAGGATGAGGACTATGGTATCTGGTACATGGATGTCGCAGAACGACCGGAGGCTTACGAGGGCAGGAAGGTAAGGTTCAAGGGACAGGTTCTTAAGAACAAATACTTCAAAGACAAGAATTTCGTGCCCGGAAGAAAGGTTATGACATGCTGTGCTGCAGATACACAGTTTATAGGATATATTAGTTTCTATAATAATATAGCAGCCTTGGAGAACAGAGAATGGATATGGGTTACAGCTACTATTAAGTATGAATTCCAGATGGCATATAAGAAGAAAGGACCGGTTCTTTATGTTGAAAGCATAGAGAAAACCGGAGCCCCGAGGGAAGAGATGGTATATTTCTAGTATGATTCAGGATATTTGGCCAAAGCATTTGGATAACCAGTACAGGAACAAATTGCCGCAGGATGATGACACAGTGTTTTATTTTCAGGCTTCTTCGCTTCTTGCAAAGCCTGTTAACGAGAGCGTTGAACCAACTGAGGAGAATACACTTATTTATCCACGGTATGATGAGTTTATTCAGGGGATAAATGCGGCTTATGGCCGACAGGCTGTGGATAATTTTCAATTTATCTATCTTCTGTCAGTAGATGATGAGCATTTTTTTCTCGCAAAATATAAAGGCAATCCCGAACGGGGAGTATACCTTGGAGAGTTAGCTGATTCTGCAGTTCATAATGAAATGCACTCCTTTGTTGAAGGATATGAATTTATCGGAGTGAATTCGTTCAGAAAGGCTATGCCGAGAGAACATGCCTTTGCTGCAATAACAGCGTTTCATCTGTATGGATGGTACAGGGATAACTGTTTCTGCGGAAGATGTGGTAAGCCTATGAGACATGATGATAAACAGCGTATGATGCGGTGTGACAGTTGTCAGAATATAGTCTTTCCAAAGATAAGTCCGGCTGTTATTGTCGCCGTGACTGACAATGACAGAATTCTTCTTACCAAATATGTTGGCAGAACCTATAGGAATTATGCCTTGATTGCCGGATTTACTGAAATTGGAGAGACAATGGAAGAAACCGTCAGAAGAGAAGTGATGGAAGAGGTTGGCGTAAAGGTTAAGAACATCACATATTATAAAAGCCAGCCCTGGGGCCTTAGCGGTTCACAGCTTCTTGGCTACTTCTGTGAACTTGATGGTGATGACACAATAACTCTTCAGGAAGATGAATTATCTGTCGGAACCTGGGTCAGGGCTGACGATATTGAAGTTAGTGATGACAATATAAGCCTCACAAGGGAAATGATTGAGAAATTCCGCAGTGAGCATGTAAGCAATAATTATTCGTAATCTTTAAAACTGATATTAAGATCTATGGTATTACCACTGACTCCGTCCAGCTTGCCGGATTCAGTGTACTGCCATATAGAGAATTCATATGGGAAGTAAGGCGTGTCTGAGTAATAGGCAAACCACTTCTCATATTTTTCTAAGCGGGTAAGGTCAAGCCTTCCAACAAATCCCTTGAGGTTGGAATATATCATCGGCTTGTATCCGGCTTTCTCAATAGTATCACAGAATGTTATTATTATATCCGTAAGCTCTTTCTCAGACAGATTCTCCTGTCTGTATGTATCCCCTGCAATTTCCTCAAAATCGATAACAACAGGATATGTTATCTTGTAAGGTTTGATAATATCGAGGACATAGTTTGCTTCTTCCAAAGCCTCTTGTGTTGTTATGGCAGAGGAGAAGAAATATGCCCCTATCTTAATATCGTTCTTAATGGCATTCTTAGCAAATGTATCAAAAGAAGAATCCGTGTTGAGTACACCGCTTCCGTAGCTTCTGAAGCCACAGCGGAGTATGGCAAATTCAACACCCTGGTCTTTAAGTTTCTTAAAATCAATCGATCCCTGAAATCTTGATGCATCAATTCCCATGTGTGTTATAACCTTGCCGTCTTCACTGTAAGTAATGATGCCATTATCATCCTGGTGGAAGTTCTCGTCTTTATAAGTATTCTTGGCAAGACCAGGTATAATATCGGCGAATACATAATTGTTCTTATTATTAACATATATTATGTTGTCAGGAAAATAGCTCTTGAATATAGAGAGTGAACCCTCTCCATTCACAAGTCTTAGCTTCATGTCTGATAAAATGTCTTCGCGTTCTTCGGCTTTCAGGCTCCTGATGTCTTCTTCGCTTATAGTCGGAGTTTCTGCGACTGCGGGTTCGGCCTCATTATTTCTTGTGATAATAAGCTTACCCAGAATAAGTCCCAGTATTATGGTGCTTATTAATAATAATATAGTTGTTATTGCAAATATATTGACTGGTTTCTTATCGTTCATAGGTTCCTCATTTCTGTGATAAATAACACAAAATCTTATTTCTAAATTAATGGTATATTAGTATATATAAAAAGTCAAACAAAAAATCTATAATTTAATAAATAAAAATATATAAAAAGTATTGACAATTTAAAGAATAAAATATATACTATCGATACAACACAGCAACTCAGTATTTTTAAGATGATAACTGAGATTCTTTTGCCTTCTGCAGAAGGTATTTATATCGTTTCTGTTCGGAGTTGAGCTGATAGATATAGCAGTCAATAAGGTCCGGATCAGTAACGTAATCAAGATTAGCGTAGGCGGTGTACATAGCCTGCTTAGTCATCATCAGTTCCTGTAACAGATATTTTTCATCATATGTAACGGGATTCTTTTTTTTACCAAACTTTTTCAATAGATTTACTCCTTAATATTATTCTTATGGGCATTGCATGCCTTGTATTAGAAGTATAGGTATTAAATGGTAATTCTATTCATTTATTTTTCAAAGGAGGTGGATAGCCTGGAGATAGTGTCGGTTTTGTCAGTATTTGTCCTTATAATATGGGCCGCAATAGAAGACCTGAGGTCATATAGAATTTCTAACAGGCTGATAGTGGCAGGAATAATAACGGGATGTGTGTTCCTGTTAATTAATGTTCTGGCTGGAAACAGTGTGAACCGGTATTTTATCGGAGCTTTAGCTGGCTTTGGTGGGATGATGGTTTTACATATTATCGGTGCGGTTGGAGCAGGGGATGTAAAGCTTTTTCTGGTGCTTGGAATGCTGCTTGGGACAGAATATATTGTGATGCTTATGGGGACTTCCTTAATTATGGGAGTAGTGACTGGGGTTGTTGAGTTGTGTGTTAAGAAAACAGTTCCGGTAGAGAGAGGACGATTGGGCTGCAGAATGCATGGATTTCATTATGCAGTGGCTGTGTTGTGTGGATTTGTTGTTGTGTTGATTTTTATATTATGCAGATGAGTTTGTTATTGGCGGAAATATATCTTATTCTGCAAGTTACAACGGAATAATATACAGTACTATATTAAAAACAGGAGGAATATCCCTTAGTAATATTCCTTCTGGAAAATATGAAATAGATGTATTTAGTTCAACTTTTGAATTAAATGATATTAAATTAACCAATGCTTCTAATATGTCTATCAAAGAAGAAAATGGGACATATTATTTGGTGATTAATTCAACAAATACAAATAGTGCAGGAACAATGACAATTACTTTAGACGCAAAAGAACATGATGGTTATAAAACATCCGTTGGAAAGAATAATTTATATAAAACAAATTAATTGCTTTTTCAAAAAATAACAACCCATCAGGCAGTCGGCAATTTGCTGGCTGCTTTTTTTATGATTTGTTGTAAATAAAGGAGCTGACGTGTATTATAAATAGTAAGGCTTAGATATTAAAAAAATGATATTTAATGTTGTAAAAAGATGCTGAGAGTAGTATAATTTTAATTAGAATTACATGCACAGGGAGGGAAGAAAATGCTTGAATTATTTGTAAATGATAACTACAAATTACTGAAATTATTATATGACAATCAGACAGTAATATTAGGAGAAAAAGTTGTTCCGCTGCGGCAGATTGAAATAGCCAATACGCTTGGCTTTAGTAAAATGAAGACAAATGCTATTTTTGTGAAATTGCAGGAACAAGAATTAATCAAGCAGGAGGCAAGAGGAAAATATACCTTAACTGAAAAAGCAGAAAAAATCGTTAAATATATTGAGAAAATTGATGATATTAAATAGAAAATAACGACGCAAGTCCAGATTAACGGACAGCAAATAATTTAAACTACGAATATACAGGAGGATTAGAGATGGCAGTTTTTAATGAAGATACAAGAGTAAAAATCCCTGCAACCATACAGTTCCTTAGATTGGGTTACAACTATCAGTCATTAAAGGACGCAGATATAGATTTCCAGACCAAAGTATTTATCAATAGGTTTAAGCCTGCATTGGAGAAAATTAATAAGAGAGAATTTACTTACGATGAGATAAAAGAAATCCTTATGGATATTAATAATGTCATCAAAAATAATGATTTGGGAAAAGAATTCTATAATTGGCTTATTAACCCGTTGGATAAAGTAAAGCTGATTGATTTTGAAGATATAACCAACAATGATTTTGCGGTTGTTGATGAATTACCATATTGTATCATAGAGGGCACAGAAGTAGGCTCATTCAGACCAGATGTAAATATCTTGATTAATGGTATGCCGTTGTCATTCTTAGAAGTTAAGAAACCTAATAATGACGGTGGAATCCAAAAAGAGTTTGAAAGAATGATTAACCAGAGATTGCAGAATCCAGAGTATAAGAAATTCTTTAATATGCTACAATTGGTTTCTTTCAGTAATAACATGGAGTACGAAGACGCTGACGACGCAGAAGATGTAAAAGCAGGGTCTTTCTACACTACGCCTAATGGCCAAAATACAAGTTTTTCATTCTTTAGAGAAGATGACGAAATGTATCATGTGAATTATCCATATAAAGAGATTTCCATGGATACCATCAAATATGTAATGAGTGACTGTGGTTACAATCCAGCAGAAGCAGATACACCAGAATTTGCGGAAAACCTACAGGTGAATACACCTTGTAATAGTTTTATTACATCTGTTTTTGATATGGAACGTTTCTTATACTTCCTGCATTATGGAATTATGTTTGTTAATGGAAAGATTCCTGAAAAACATATTATGCGTTACCCACAGTTTTTTGCTACAAGGAAGATTATTGAAAGACTTGAAAATGGCGGAAAAGGTGGGATTATCTGGCATACACAAGGAAGTGGTAAAACAGGATTGGCTGCTTTCTCTAATCGCGTCATCAGAGATTATTATGCAAAGAAAAATATCAATGCCAGATTCTTCTTTATCGTAGACAGAATTGATTTGCTCAGACAGTCAAGCGTGGAATTTAAGAATCGTGGATTGAATGTAATTAACTGTAAGAACAAAGAGGAATTTACAAAAGAGATAAATAAGCCATTGTCTACCAATATTGATGTTAAATCTATTGGTGAGATTTGTGTTGCTAACATTCAGAAATTGGAAAGTCAGTTGGAAGAAGCAAGAAATGATTATAATGCTAATATTCAAAGAGTTTTCTTCATTGATGAAGCACACAGAAGTTATTGCTCTACAGGTGAATATTTAAAGAACCTTATGACTTGTGATGTGGATGCAGTATATATTGCTCTTACAGGAACACCGCTATTATCCAAGAAAGAGCGTTCCAATTTGAAATTTGGCGATTACATACATAAGTATTTTTATGATAAGTCTATTGCCGACGGATATACTTTGCGTATCAAGAAAGAGAATATTGATACCATCGCAAAGTCAGAGATTAAAAAGAACTTGGATGTTGAAGATAGCCGTTTGAATGATAAAGACGTATTTGAATCAGACGCATATGTAAGTGCTTTGGGTTCATTCATTGAAAAGGATTTTGTTAATTTCAGATTACAGAACTCTGACAAAACCATTGGTGGAATGATTGTTTGTAGAACAAATCCGCAGGCAAGAAAAGTGCATGAATGGTTCAAACATAATTCAACAATCACTACTGGGCTTGTTATCACAGACCAGAATGATCCGACGCAGGCACAGATTAATAAAAACAATCAAATTGATTTCAGAGATACATTAGCGCCTGACATTTTGGTTGTAAATTTCATGCTTACCACTGGTTATGATGTTAAGCGTCTGAAAAAGATGTATCTGCTCAGAGGACCACAGGCACAGTCATTATTACAGACAATTTCCAGAGTAAATAGACCTTACAAATCGCCTTCTGGAAAGGTTTACAAATACGGATACATTGTGGATTTCGTAGATATTGAACAGGAATACGATAACACAATCGAAGCCTATATTAAGGAATTGGAAGCTGACCTTAACGAAAATGGTGAAAATGAAGGTTCCTTAGCAGGTCTTGTTATTGATAAAGAGGATATTAATAAAAAATACCATAAGTATGCCGACGAACTGGAAAGCATTATATCAACAGATAATCTGGAAAGATTTTCAAAGCAGCTTACGTTCTATAATAAAGAAACATTGCTTAAAATCAGAAGACTATTAAATGGTATCAAAGAGTGTGAGACAGAATTTATTCTTTCCAGAGCTATTGAATATGCAAAACAGATTGATGCAGACAAAAATAGAAAGTTACTTCGTTCTGTTCAGGAAAGAATTGATTTTATCAATTTATCTACAAAGACAGTGGATATGATGAGCGTTATTTCAAATGATGAAGTAGTGGAAATTCTGTATGAATTTATTAAGACAAAAGTTCTGATTTTGGATTTAGGACAGTTTACACCAGACAACCCTACATATCAGAGATTTGAAAAGACTGTGAGAGAAATTCAGCATGAAATTAAAAACAACAAAAATAAAGGCGATATTAAAATCGTTAAGCTGGATCAGTTATTACAGGAAATCTTTAATAAGCTATCAATTTCTGATTTGTCAGATCTAGATGCTATTACGGATGAATTGCTGGAAGCATTAAAGCAGGCAAGAGATATCAATTACGAAAATGACAGATTGGCACAGATTTATGGTGGTAACTATGCATTTGTAAAAACCTATCAGGACGCTATTGAAAAATATGACGCCGACAAGTCTGAAATTGAAAAAATGATGGTTCACATTTATGAGGACATCAAAGAAGTTTTAGAAGCTGATACTTTGATTGTACAGGGCAGGAAGAACTTTGCAGATTCGATTAAGCACGATGTTACAAAGCTACTGTTAAAGGACAAGATATATGTAAAAGTCAAAGGCTTTTATGATCAGATACTTAATGAACTGTACACCAACTTACAATTATTCAAATAAAGGAGAATGATAATTATGCCAGATATTTTTACTTTGGAAAATAAAATCAAACAAATTATTGATGAACTAAAAGGACTTTGCCAGACTAACGGTTTGGCAAATCAAGCAAGCGAAGAAGTGGTTATTACTTCTGTGTTCTTGTATAAATTTTTGAATGATAAATTCATGGCAAACTTGAAAGACTTTGCGGAAGAAATTGGCATGTCTTATGAAGAAGTCCTGAAAAATGAAAATGCAGAAATGGACGCTTTTTATGATACATACGCGCAGGACGTTGCTTTCACCTATGACGAAACCATTGAATACTTAATCAATAAGGTTTCTTATAATGAATTCTACAAATTATTTGATGACGCATTAGAAAAGATTTCTAACGATACAAAGAATGAAGCTTTCTCTGTAGAGACAGCAGATGGTAACAGAAAGCCTTTATTTACAAGAATTACTGAAAATGTAGAAGCTTCAAAGAGAAACAACTTTGCTAAAAATATCTTTGGTATTATCAGCCAGGAGAAATTTGATTTTGGTGATGCATTTAAGGGTAACTTTGATTTTTACTCAACTATCTTTGAATACTTGATTAAAGATTATAATGTAGCAAGCGGTGTATATGCAGAATACTTTACTCCACAGGCTATTAGTGCGATTATTGCAAAGATTCTTGTTAATATGTCTCCTGTAGAAGACAAATTATATGAGATTTATGACCCATCCGCTGGTTCTGGTTCTCTTGTGTTACATTTAGCAAATGCACTTGGGAAAGGTTCTTTCGGAGACAAGGCACAGGTTTATACACAGGATATTTCAGGTAAGTCTTCAAGATTTTTACGTATCAATATGCTGCTTAATGGTTTAACAAATTCATTAGATAACATTATTGAAGGAGACACTCTTGATACACCTGCTCATTACAATACACCGCATGATCCTAGTTCTGGTGTAAAGAGATTTGATTATATTACTTCAAATCCTCCGTTCAAAATGGACTTCTCTTCTACAAGAGATGGTATTGAGCAAAAATGGGCTGAATCAGAGGAAAGAAATGGTATCAGAAGATTCTTTGCGGGTATTCCTAAGATTCCAAATGCAAAGAAAGATTCTATGGGAATTTACTTATGTTTTATCCAGCACATCCTTTGGTCTTTAAAGGATGATGGAAAGGCTGCCATTGTTGTGCCTACAGGATTCATTACAGCCCAGTCAGGAATTGAAAAGACTATCAGACAAACAATCGTTGAGAAGAAATGGCTCAAAGGTGTTGTTTCTATGCCTTCAAATATTTTTGCTAATACAGGAACCAACGTATCAGTATTATTTATTGATAAATCTAATACTGACGGCGACATCATGCTTGTTGACGCATCCAAACTTGGCAAAAAGGTTAAGGATGGTAAAAATCAAAAAACTGTTCTTAGCGATACAGAAGTGAAATTAATTGAAGATACATTCATTAATCAGGATGTAGTAGATGACTTTTCAGTAAAGGTTTCTTATGAGCAGATTACAGAAAAGAATTATTCTTTCTCCGCAGGACAGTATTTTGAAGTTAAGATTGAATTTGTAGAGTTATCATCTGAAGAGTTTAATAATAAGATGGCTACTTATACAGCTAATTTGGACAAACTATTTTCTGAAGGAAAGTCCCTTGAACAATCCATTAAAGAAAGATTGGGGGAATTGAAGTATGAATGAAAAAGAATTTAGGTTTTCATTAAATGATAAACTTAATGTTGGAGACACAGAAAAACAAACTTATGGTTGTAGGGCAAATAATCCTGATATTTGTAAAAATTGTTATGTTGATAATATTTGTGCATTTACTAGTGAAGACCATATTTGCAAATCTCCATCAGCTAGATGGAAAAAATACTATAAAAAATTGAAGGAGGATACGATCAATGATTAAGTTTATGACACTTTCTGAAGTATGTACTAATATTGTTGATTGTCCTCACGAATCGCCAGAATGGTTAAAAGAGGGAATTCCAGTAATTAGAAATTTCAATTTGGTAGATGGACAGATAGATTTATCAGATGATTATTATGTTGATGAAGAAACCTATAAGAAAAGAATACGAAGAGCTGTTCCGGGTGAAGGAGACATTATTTTTTCAAGAGAAGCACCTATTGGTAATTGCGCAATTATTCCACATGGATTTAAATGTTGCTTAGGACAACGATTAGTTTTGTTGAGGGTAAATAAAGACATATGTTCACCAGAATATTTATTAACAGTGTTACTTTCGGATTATGTTAAAAAGCAAATAGAACAGGTGTCTAGAAGAGGTTCAATAGTAAGCAATTTTAATATTAGTGATTTAGGCGAACTTTCAATACCTATAATAGATAATCAAGAAGAGGTATCTAGTTTTGCAACTATGCTTAGTAAAAAAATCACAAACAATAAGTTAATTAACGCCGAACTTGAATCAATGGCAAAGACCATCTATGATTATTGGTTCCTTCAATTTGATTTTCCAGATGAAAACGGAAAGCCTTACAAGTCCTCTGGTGGTAAGATGGTATGGAATGAGGAGTTGAAAAGAGAAATTCCAGAAGGATGGGAAGTAAAAAAAATAGGCGATGTCGCAGAATTATATCAGCCCCAAACGATTGGTGAAAAAGATTTCGTTTCAGACGGAGCTTATAATGTATATGGTGCAAATGGTATTGTGGGAAAATACAATAAATATAATCATGTGAATAATGAAATTGCAATATGCTGTAGAGGAGCAAGTTGTGGTCGATTTTTAATGACGCAGCCGTATTCATGGATAACAGGAAATGCAATGGTAGTGGCTCCAAAAGAACAATATGGAAAAGAATATATATATTATGGTCTTTCTTATGAAATAATTTCGCCTTTTATTACTGGTTCTGCTCAACCGCAAATTACAAGGGCAAATTTAGAAAATATGCTTATTGTTATTCCAGATGATGAAATAGTTAAATTATTTGAAGAATCTGCATTAGAAAGAAGAAAATATATGCAAAATATTTTCCGTGAAAATCAAGAACTTGCTTCATTGCGTGATTTCTTATTGCCATTGTTGATGAATGGACAAGTAGGGTTTAAAAATTAATAGGATAGCTCTGTCATATTGGCAGGGCTATTTGTGCTAGTGAAATATATGTAAAAGTGGTTTGGCAAAATTTTAGAATATAGCAAGATGTACAGATTGGAGAAAAGACATATGGGGAATACGGTAGATTTGATAAAAAACACGATTGTTCGTTTAGAAATGAATAGGCGTGGTCGAAAAAATAGAAAAACAGAAGTGCAACTTCTCAAAGAGTTAGGGAATAGATTTAATGAGGTCCTAACTCAAGAAGATGACGAAGTCTTTTTTGATGATTTCGCTAAGATTATTGCGTCACAGGCAGCAGAACCATATATTTCAAGTAATTTTTTTCCAGAAAGCATGGCGAATTACGCAGAATTTGGTAATATTTTTGGGTTCTCCAATGATTTTAAATATGAAATACGTTGGATGATTGCTTGCATTTTATATCGAAAAGATGTCATTGATGAATTTGTTGTTCAAAGAGAAAAATACGATAATTTCGTACTGCTTAATAAGTATGAAGAAGCACTCCAAGTTATTGAGTATGTTGAAGCGCAGTATGGTGTATCTTATTGGTCAACAGAATGTAGATTCTTTTTATATAGTAAATTAGGAAAAAGTGTAACAGAATTGGTAGAAAATGCTGTTCCTACAGTATTTGGCTCTGTTTTAAATTTTTATGAACTAAAGAATAGAGAAAGTGTAACCAGTGACGAATATTATTACATTGCCGAAAAGGAAATAACAGGTGCAAAAAAGTACCTTCAAAATGCAGATCAAGCAATTGAATTTTTCAATTATTCCATTGCTGGAAATGCTTATATTGCCGAGCCTGAAAAAATAATGCTTACGATTGGAGTTATACAGCACTGTTCTTTAATTGATAGATATTTATTTGTAATCAATGTGTGTAATGAACTAATGAATCAACCTAAGACAAACTATTTTTATCAATGTATGCAGGCATATATTGTGTTTTTGCATGAAATTAATGACGATCATCTAAATGCAATAAGATTTATACTTGATACGAAGGAACACAGAAAAGAGAATTATACACTAAAAAGCCGCTTAGATGGGGCTAAAACCAAATTCATTTTAGGAAAACTTAAAGAAGCAAGAGAAGAAGCAGTAGAATTGCTTAAATTATTCCCTAATAATACAGAAGCAATGAGCTTACTCGTGGAAACTAATATATTAATCAATGACGGAGAAAGCCAATTTAAAGATACTAATTTAGGGACTTTACTTGAGCATTTATCATCTGTATACAAATTAAATGCCCAAAGAGATGATGCGATGGAAGCAATAAGTAAATTTGCACTTACATGTAGCCAATCTACATGGGCGAAAAGTATTATAAGCGATATATTATCAAGATGTTATGATAGTAATGGATTTGATTATGTACATCATAGAATATTGGGTAATCTTCAACATCTTGATATAGAAACTCTTGTGTGTAGCTTAGATAAAGAAGAATGTAAGGATTTCATTGCAGATAAGTTGGATGAAAAAGATCCTTATGTTCAATTTAGAAAAGCACTGTTATGTAAAGAATATCAGTTGGCGTCGGATATATGTGGAATAGAAGAAATTAAGGATTATTTATTTGTGTGCGATAGCAATACAAGTACATCAGATAAAATAGCGCATTTACATCCTATTGACGGAAATAATTCTTCTATAAGTATTGACGCAATGAAAAGATTTCTTTCTTCGGTAAATCTTGAACAAGATTGGGAAATAGTTTTTAATATAGCGGCAAATTTAGTAATTGATAATATTTATACATCTCTATTTATTCCGTGGGGAAAAATTATTTCATATATAGATAATGGGCCTACAGAAATAAGAAAAAATATATGCACACCAATATTATACTATGTGTTTGCATATTATATCGAAAGAGACAAAAAGGATGATTTGGGAATAGTAGTTAGTAACTTCTTTGATTTAGAAGATATAGAGCGTCCATCTCAAATGAAAGTGTTTGCGGATAGATATGATAAGAAGATGCTAGTATATTTCTTGAAAAATGTATGTATAGCAAAAACTATGGATGATGCAGTATACATATTTGAAAATCCGCAGGAAAGAGATCAAGAAAGAGTCGAAATATGTAACCTATTAACGTTCCTTGATTCGGAAAATGAAAAAGAATATGAAAATGAAATCAGAGAGCTTACACAAAAGCTTATGATTAATAAAGAGTTGAAGATTATAGATGAGAGTAGAATTCACGTAAATGTAGAGGGAATCAAAGAAAAGCTTATCAGTGCAGAAGGCTCTACGAATAGATTCGATAATAACTTAAAAAATGATTTCCAACGTTACATGTTTTATCAAGATGATAGAGTAAAACAATGGTTCCGACTATTGGAGGGAGAAGAAGAAAATAAATTTAGAGAATCCAATGAAACAGCATATCGCTTATTAAAAGAATTAGTACAAAAAATAAGAGATGCTTTTGTTTCTAGTGGAGAATATGGATTAAATGGATATTTAAGCCTTAATATAAGGCACAATACATTGGAAGATGAATTAAGAAGCCCCCTGCAAAGAGCTATGCTATACGCAAAAAAAGATAATGCCAATAAAACATATATAGTTCCTGCTCGTTGGATTCAATTTGTTGGTCCTGAAGACAAGGAAATTCTGTGTAGCGCATTTGGTAAATTTCATTCTGAAACAGAGGAAATTTTGGCAAAGCTGAAATCAGATTATATTCAAATAAGGACAGAATTAAAAGGTGAAAAAGGCATATTTGATTATAGATTGACTGATGTTGACTATGGAGATATAGCATATTATGCAGATGAAATTAAAACGTTTGAAGAATTTTTTGATATGGTAATCACATATCTTTGGGGAAAAACAGAAATCAACCTAGAAAATATAAAGTATGTTATTAGGAATGAAATTAAGCAGGATTATATGACTGCATTTACCAATTTAAGAAATGCAATTTCAGCTTTGAATAATAAGCCTATTATTAGGGAACTTCAACAAAAGATTAGTGAAGCTGAAACTGATATGCAAAATGTTCTTGAGCATATTTGTCACTGGTTCCAAAGAAGTAACGAAAGTAAACATAGTGATTTTGACCTTCAATTTGCTTTTGACTTGGGATTAAAGACAATAACTAATATGCACCCTGAAGCAAGATTTGTTGTTGAAGAAATTGAAGATACTATTAGCGACAAAATTCCTGGACAATTTATAAAAAGTTTTGATGGTATATTTTATAATCTTTTTGATAATATTTATAAGAAAGCAACGCCACGAAATAATACATTCTATATTAGATATGCGTTGAAGAATTCCGAAGGAAAGATGAGAATATACATAGAGAATGACTTTGATTGTACAAAAGATATTTCAGATGATATTCGTCGAGTAGAGATTGCTAAAGAAATTTATGAAACTGAAAAATATGCAGAAAAAGCAAAAGGAGAAGGTGGTACTGGAATTCCTAAGATATGCAAAATTATAAAGTATGACTTATGGAAACATCCATTTATTGATTTTGGTTATAAACAAGAAGAAAATAAATTTTATATGGAAATTAAGTTCTAGGAGGGCAACATGCGAGTATTGATAATAGAGGATAATTTAAATAAACTCAAGCAAATACGAGACTTGCTAGAAAATAAATATCCTGATTGCATAGTGGATGAAACATATGCTTTTAATAATGGCATGAAAAAAGTTCTTGAAGATAATTGGGATTTAGTAGTTTTAGATATGTCATTGCCAACTTATAACATCACAAGTACAGAGAGTGGAGGGGATAAAAAACCTGTAGCTGGGAAAAACATAATGAAACGGATGTTAAATAAAAAAATATTTTCTCCAGTTGTAGTAATTACCCAGTTTGAAACATTTGATGATGATAAAATATCTTTGGAATCATTAAATAAAGAATTTGAAGCTTCGTTTAGCCAAATATGGAAAGGTACAATATATTATGGAGATGATGAATGGGCTGCTAATTTTGAGACGCTTTTGGACACGTTAGATTTATAGGAGGAATCATGGTAAATATACTTATTGTAGATGATGAACAAAGTAAGAGACAGGAAATATATAGGGTATTAACACCTTATATATCAGATGAAGTATCAGTTGCCGCTGCGGGGAACATTAATGAGGCAAAGCGAAAGTTAAGAGAAAAGAATTATGATATTATGATTTTGGATATCCACCTTCCTCAAACGGAATGCAGTGCGACTCTTACTGATGGTGGAATGAAATTATTAAAAGAAATAAAAGAATCAAGAACCATGTCTTTCTTTTATCCAAGATATGTTATTTCTGTATCAGGGCATAAAGATAGTACTGAAATTTTTTCAAGTTCAGAAGGAGCTATTCACACGGCAATAGATTATGATCCATCTAATACTGATTGGGAAGAAGAACTTAAAACAAGGATTGAGGCGGCTATTACAATCGTTTCAAATACTACAATTCGTAGAGCTTACGATTATGATATTGCAGTAATATGTGCTTTAAAAGAAGAAATAGACGTTATTGCTGAGGGGTTGCAAGGTGTTAAAGAAATCAATGTTGAGTACGACGACGATATTTATAGTACAGGATATTTTGAAAAAGATGGACAAAAAATACGTGTAGTATTTTCAAATGCAAGTCAAATGGGAATGGTTGCAGCAACCTCGTTAGCAACAAAAATGATTAATAATTTTATACCTAAATATATCGTAATGACAGGTATCACAGGTGGAGCAAAACCAGATAAGATGAATTACGGTGACATAATCGTTGCATCAAGAGCATGGGATTATAGAGCAGGAAAAGATGTTAAAAAGGAAGAAGAACATTTACATATGAATTCCATTGACCAGAAATCAATTGATGCAACGCTATTAGGGTATTGCAGAAGGCTGCAAAGTGATGCTAGTGCTCTGGCTTCAATTCAGGACAGCTTTACTCATGGGAAAAAACCAGAGACAAAATTGAAACTTTTAATTGGACCAATCGCATCAGGAGCTTCAGTAGTGACAGATCCAGAAATAGTAGAAGATATTATCAATAATCAAGACAGGGATGTTTTAGGGATAGAAATGGAAATCTATGGTATGTATTATGCTGCATATTGTGGTCTAAATCCAAAACCTAAATTTATAGCGATTAAGTCTGTTAGTGACTTTGCCAATCAAGGAAAAAATGATGATTATCATGATTATGCATCTTATACAAGTGCAAAAGCTTTTGAGATATTGGCAAAAGAATATTTTGTTTATGATTAATGAATAATGTAAAAGGAAGCAGTTATGAAAACTGTTTCCTTTTACACGGTGATGCGCTAAAGTGATTACAAGATTACATATAATCTTCCTCTCCATAGAAAACAGCATCCAGACGGTTCATTGTCTCACAATATTCCCGATATTCTTCGTCTTCTTGCTCGGATTTAATTCTATGCTCCTCATAGGCTCTTATACGCTCTTCCTCGTCCTTTGGCGGCTCTTTCCACCAGAGAGGTTCGATTTCATTATTATCGTCATATTCTTCGTTATCAAGGCAATCTTCCTCGAAAATAGAGTTCCGTCTATAAAAATTAGGGTCATCTTCAATAAAAATACTCATAGTCAAGCCCTCCCTTGGACAAACATTTGTTCTATAATAATAGTATCATAAATAGTGGAATTTTGCAACATTAGATATTAAATAAATAATACCTAAATATCTATTTTCTTTTTCTTATACATCTACCCTCAATCAAGATTTCCTAAGTGCTGAAAAGACCAGCACTAAGCAAATCTATCTTTCTCCCTACATGACACAGGTGAGGGAGAAAGAGTAGTGAAAATAAAAACAGACTAGCAAGAAGCCAGTCTGTCATATTACTTGTTATTTTTTTCTTCAATTTGTTTCTTTACATCAGCAATTTTATCTTCCATAAATCTATTTAGTGCTTTAAGTGTCTGATATTCATGAACATAACTTTCAATCAGTTTTACGTGTAGGTGATAGTTTAGAGCAGAATTATCTTTAGAATTTGTCGGAGAATATAATCCTGCTTTTTTGGCTTCTGTTTCCAAACGCTTTAACTCAGCATTATAATCCTTACACTTATCAATCATTCTTTTGATTTTTTTATTCTTATATATGTAACTGCGACTGATTCCCGCATGTTGGCTAAGTGTTGTCGGATTAACAGGGAAGTGATTTAATTTTAAGAATTCTATTCCTAATTGAGCTTTTAGTAGTGCATCAGCGGCGGATTTTTCATTTTCCTTCTCAATGCCAGACATTCTATTTGATTCTTGCTGTTCTTCTTCAAGTTCTGCCAAGTACGCCTGCTGCTGTTCATAGGTCATTTTACTCCAAGCTTCTCGCAATTTCTGTTCTTCAGCTTCTTTTGCAATTCTATCAAGATTAATGCGTCCATCACCCATAACGAATCATCCTCTCTGTTTCGATATTGATAGTATATCACAAGGGTACAAAAATCAGTAGACATTTTAGTGTCTACACCGTAAAATTAATAATAAATAATCGAATGAAAAGGTGGTGGAATTTCATGTATGGAACTTTGTTGTTTGTAAGTAATAAGAAGTATAAAAAAGAAAAAGTTCTACAGATTATGCAGCAATATTGTTTTGGTGCGGAAATTCCAGAAAAAGAATATGGAAAAATAACTGACGAGCATATTGTAAAAATGTTTAATGCAGCGAAACCACCTGAATTTATGGTTCTCATGGCAAAAAAGAAGTATGAAGAAACCAAAAGCGAAAGGTACAGAAGAAGGTTAGAGGAATATAATGCATTATTACACGGAGATATAGAGAAATATTTTAATATGCAGGATGGATTTTCTGTTAGAAGGGGAAGGGTTTTTACAACAAAAAATCTCGTTAATGGAAAATATAAATTTATTTCCTTTGGCATTGGTGATGATTTTCAAAATTACTGACAAAGAAAAATGGAAATGCTGTCGATGTATGTAAAAAAGAAGAATTAGCTGAATGTACGTTGGATGCTATTTCTATGTTTTTTGATTATGACAACGATCATTGGCATGAGATTATAAGACCACTAGTTGTTAATGATGGAGATGATTTTGTATATGAAGAGGCACTTAAAAGAGCAGAGCAAGTTAAAAGATCCAAATTGGATATGATTGAATTAATCCATAACATATCCAAAGAGAGATATTGTTATGGGCTGGCTTATGAATTGTAATAAATAACGAAATTTAAGAGTTTGGGTGAAGTAATCGGAAATGTTTAAATTATATGATATACTATAAATACATTTTGGGTTATTTGATTATGCATTATTAAAGATATAATTCTAATAATTACAGAGGTGACAAATATGCGTAAATTTGGAGAATATTGCGATTTATCAACAGAGGTTGTTGGGTGTATTGAAAAAATAATAGGAGAAATAGAAAAGCTTCAAATAGAAGACATTTCAATATACTATGGTTATCCCTTAATAGAATTAGATAGACAAGAAAGTGTTATGAAAGGGTGTATTGTATCCCGCAAAGGGATTATTGCTTTGTATGAGATAGAGGCTGAAAAAATTATATATACAAGGCATTTTACGCAAGTTGTTATGTCTAGTCCAAATCTTAGTGACTTGTATTTTGCTGGGCAAAAAGTTTTAGAATGTATTTGCTTAAAAGATATAGCAGCAATACTTGAATTTTTAAATGGAAATGATTTATTATCGCGAGAAGAATATAAACAGGTCAATGGTATAATTCAGAATGTATATGGAATGAATAATACGGATGACAGAGAAATAGATAAGGCGAATTCTTTGGGGGCTATAATCAAGAAGCGAAATAATTCAATGAATATGTTGGATCAGGAACAGTTTAAAGGTATATATAACAAGACTAGTAATCATATGCGTATAAGAGGACTAGCAGGAAGTGGAAAAACCATTTTACTGGTTAAGAAAATGGCGTATACACATTTTAAATATCGTGATCTGGACTTGGCATATGTTTTTTACACCAAATCACTAAAACAGTATGTTGAAGAATTGTTTAAACTTTATTATAAAGATTTTGAAAAGTATAAAGAGCCTGATATGAGTAAAATTCACATCCTTCATTCATGGGGAGGAAGTGAGATGGAAGGTTTTTATTCAAAAGTTTGTACGGATAATAACTTAAATTTTCATTCATACCGTTCAGCTATGAATCTTCGCGGAACAGATAAATATGATGCTGTATGTAGAGAACTTTTAGAAAAATCTGGAGAAAATATAAAGAAAACATATAACTATATTTTTGTAGACGAAGCACAAGACTTTAAATTAAATTTTTTTAAATTGGCATTAAGAACATTAAAGTACACAGGTAAACTAATATATGCGTATGATGAATTGCAATCGCTGAATAACACTAATCCTATGCCATTAAAGGGAGATATTTTCGGACAGGAAACTTGTGAAGACATTGATTTGAGTGTTTGTTATAGAACACCGAAAGAAATTCTAGTAACAGCACATGCTCTTGGGTTAGGAATATATAAAAAGAAAAAAGATGGAACGCCTGACCTTGTAAATATGATGGAAGATTATTCTATTTGGAAAGCTGTCGGTTACAAAGAAAAAGAAGGGGTTCTTGGCTATGGAAAACATGTAGTGTTAGAAAGAAATGAGGAAATTGAGTTTAAACCAGAAGAATGTGTAGAAATAAATCCTGTTTCTGATACGGATGAACAATATAAAGAAATAACAAAAGAAATTTTTAGATTGGTAGAAGAGGAAGACGTTTTATTAGAAGACATATTAATTATTGATTTATCCTCTATGAGTTTGCAAGATGATTTTTCTGAATTTAAGGATGCTTTCAACGAAGCCAAAAGAGCTGCAGGGCAAAATGATTATAAGGTACATTTGGTAAACAAAGATAATGCAATTAAGTTTAAAAGAAAAGGCAGTATAACATTTACGACTATCTTTAGAGCCAAGGGCAATGAGGCTAATATAGTATTTGTAATCAATGCTCATAAGATGAGTAGTATGCTTACTTATTCTAGGAATAGATTGTTTACAGCTATGACACGAGCTAAATTCAAAACGTATGTTTATGGAACTGCTGGTGATGTAATGGAAACATTATGTTCAGAATATGAAGAAGTAAAGGAAAAAAATTATACACTTGATTTTGATTATCCAACTCTTGACGTTCTGAAAGAAATGCAAAGTATTGCAAAAGTGGAATCTGAGAAAATGGATACAATTGAAGATGTTTACAAGAAGGTAGGAACTAATACAGACGTTACAATTGAAGTCCTCAAAGAACAAGTAGGAGCTACTTCAATAGAAGATTTAATAAGAAAGTTGAAAAAATATTCAGATGAGTAAAAGACAAAAAATTGAACTTACTGATTTTGATGTGATTCAACAGCAATTCTTGGAATTTCAAGCATTAGACAATGATATTGGTATTGTTAATATAGTTAATAAATATCATTGTAGTAAAAATGAAATTGGAGAGACAACTGATCATATTAAATATGACTCTTATCAAGAGATATTTGATAAACTTTTAAGGGATGATAAGTACACAATTTTATTGATTGATGATTCCATAATTACTATGCAATATATTTTTGATGATAATGGAAAACTATTGCAACATACATTGTCTTTTTTGCCAAATTACAGGCAAAATATTTTGGAAGATGAAGAAGAAATGCAAGAAGATGCTGACATTAGTCCTAAAGAATTCAGTAGGAGATTAAGTAATTATATAAGAATTGATTACGGAGAATTAGGAAGACAAGATTATTATCATGCTTTAGTACACTTGCATATTGGCGTGTTTAAGGAAAGTGTGAGGATGCCATTGCAATGTTTTCTCTATCCTAAAGAATTTTTGTTTCTCATTTTTAAGTACATATATCATTTAGAAGATGATGAATTGGTAAAATTGGAGTGTGGGCTTCCGAAACATTGTTTGCTTAAAGATAATGAAATGAAAAAATTAAGAATGGCATTTGGAAATTGCATAGATTGAACGTCTAAAATAGCAAATAGAACAATAATAAATAAGACCATAAAAGTAACGTCTATGGTCTTATTTGTTGTTGGAAATAAATATCTGGTTGATAATATTACTTGGGGAAGGCGATGGGTACTTATGAAGTGTGCATATTGTGAATATACAGGGAAAATGTCAAGAGAACATATAATTCCGAAAGGTTTTATTGATCATATGAATGTAGAAGAACAGTCTGTATGGTCAGACAAAGCGCCTGTTAGACTTATTAAGGGTGAATTAACTGTAAAAGATGTATGTGCAGACTGCAATAATAGAGAATTGTCGCAGTTAGATGACTATGCTTTGAATTTAATATTGAAATATAATGAATGCTTATCTATATCAACAAAGAAGATTTATTTTAAATATAATTATAATATGTTGGTTAGGTGGCTTTTAAAGATCTGTTATAATTCGGCAAGAGCGAATGATGCTGAATTTGATATTAAACTATATGAAAAAAATGTAGATTATATTATGAATAGGGGGTGTGCTGAATCCAATATAACAGTTTTTGCAATATATATGGGAAGTGGATGTTTAAGCAAAGAAATGGCTGAACATTGTTATCATTTGAAAAATGAAAGGGAATTTGAAATTGATTGGTTTCGAATAGGACCATTTAGATTAACAGAACATTCAACTTATTATTGTGCTAGCAGATGCATTATCATAAACTCATTTGCGTTCTTTATAGTAGTCTCTGATAAAGAAAATGACGATGAATTATCAAAAATAAGAACAGAAATGGAAAAACAATATAAAAATGCAGTTGAATTGTCTAACAATGGAAAAGTATGGTTAAAGAGGGATGACAAGTTCTTTTTAGATTCTTGGACTACAAATAGGGTTTTGAGAGATAATTTTTTAGAGAAAAGGACAAAAAAGAAAGATGACAGATTTCAGATTTTGACATTGACGAAAGAAGAAATTGAAAATGATGACTTTTCTAAATTGAAAGCAATGAGCATGGAATTTATGTCTAATAAGGATGATTTGCTTGATTGTTATCAGAAAGTGATAATAGCTATTGAAGGCTATGAAAATGAAGATCGTGAGCCTTATCAAAGTAGGGCTTTTCAAAATTACTTTAGAAAATTATTTGATGATTTTCCTGAAATTATCTGGGCATTATGTCTTGATGAAAAAATTATTACTGTGCAGATGATGATATGGGCATATGTGAATGACAATTATACAGATGATGTAAATAATACTACGACAAATATTAAAGCTAATAAAAACAGAAGTATGCAGCTTTTGGAAAAATGCTTTATGGCGATAAATAAACTTGTTAATAAATATGCTTTTGACTTTAGTAAAAATAAAGATTTGACAAGAAGATTTCAAACTGTATATAGCAAAACATTAGGTATAAATGAAAGTGAAAAGGTCATGTAGTCGCTATGATTACATGACTTTTTCTATGCAAAAAAATGCCTTCAAACCTTGATAAACAAAGGGCTGTATCATCTCTAACCATCACTAACCCTATACACCTTATACCGAGATACGCTGGTTAACTCTATCAGTGCTATCACTACTAACCCCTTCTAAAAAACTCCGCACTTATCGTAGGAGAAGTCAGAGGTGTAGAGGCAGTTGATATGCTGCAGGCAATGAATACAGGGCATGATGGAAGTTTGTCGACAGGACACAGTAATAGCCCAAGGGATATGCTTTCACGAATTGAGACAATGGTTCTTATGGGAATGGAGATTCCTATAGAGGCTGTCAGGCAGCAGATATCATCAGCAGTAGATATTATTGTACATCTCGGGAGGATAAGAGACAGGAGCAGAAAGGTGGTGCAGATTGCAGAGGTTGGAGATTGCAGAGATGGTGAAATCAAGCTTACACCATTATTCAAGTTTGTTGAGGAGGGTGAAAGCCCGGATGGAAAAGTACTGGGAAGGCTTATCAGACAGGATACCGTGCTTAAAAGGACTCATAAACTTGAAACTGCCGGAATTAAAGAGTGGTGACATCAGATATGTATCAGAGGGCATACTTCATATTTTAATTGCGGCATATATATTTTATGAGAATTTATTTATGGCAGTGCTACTTATCCCGTACATTGCTATGCATGCTAAAGAATGTCGTAAGATTGCAGAGAATAGGAGAAAGACAGCAATGGCACAGGAATTTAAGGATGGCATTATGGCAGTTTCTTTTGCTCTTAATGTTGGATATTCTATTGAGAATTCCTTTGCGGAAGCTGTGAATGAGTTAATTCTTCTCTATGGAGCAAACTCTGATATCGTGGGTAGATTCAGGGGAATAGTTACAAGGCTTAATCAGAACGAGAATCTGGAAGATATTCTTATGGATTTTGCAAAGGAGAGCGGTGTTGAAGATATAGCGTATTTTGCAGAGGTGTTCAGATATGCCAAACGCAGCGGAGGAGACATTATATCTATTATAAGAAATACTGCAGGTATTATTCAGGGAAAGCTTGAAACAGCGGCTGAAGTGGAGACTGTCATAAGTGGAAAAAGAATGGAGCAGAAGGTTATGAGTATTATGCCTTTTGGAATCATACTATACCTTAAATTAACAGCGAGAGAGTTTATTGCTCCACTATATGGAAATATACTGGGGATGTCTGTTATGACGGTATGTCTTATTGTGTATGTTATTGCAGACAGATGGGCAAAGAGGATAGTGAATATAGATGTTTAAGTTTATGAAATTAATAAAACTGAATAGTAATATCAAATACAAAATTATAGCTGTGCTGATATGTTGTATTTTGTTGACTTTAGTGTGTTTATTTCAGCAATCGCAAAACAGTATAATCAACGGACAGATGAAAAGACCAGAGCCGGGAGAAGAAGACTTAAGTACACAGATTAATGTCTTGGACAGTAGTGGGAAAGTAATAACAACAATGGATCTCACCATTAAACCCAGAACACTTACAGAAACAGAGGTATTTGAATATTTTGACAGAGCCTATGATGAAATAATTAAAGTAATGTGTGGAAATAATAAAGGGTTGGAATGTGTAAGAGAAAATCTGGTGTTTCCGGATATGGCGCAGAATGGAATAATCTCTCTGGACTGGTATACAAGCGATTATCAGTTGGTTAATTATGATGGAACGGTAAATAACCGGGGATTTGAAAGAGATGAAAGCAGAGAAGTAACCATAATGCCTGTGCTGGAGTATGGAGATTATAGAAGGGAGTGTGAGATTCTTATCACAGTGCTTGCGCCGGATTATGATTCCGGTACATGGACAAGAATCCAGGCACAGAATGAAGTGAATTCAGCAATAGATAGCAGTGGAGAACTTTCTGACATTAATCTTCCTATGATAATAGGAGGAAACAAAGTAAGTTATGAGGAAGATAATGACAATATATCTCCATTTATAATTATATGTATGGGTGCAGTAATAATATTCTTATTAGTGTTTATAGAACGAGATAAGGAAAAGAAGAGGCTTATTACAAGACAAAGGGAACTTACATATGATTATTCAGAGGTGATTTCAAAGCTCACGCTTCTTTTAGGTGCAGGCATGACAACCAGGATGGCGTGGCACAAGATATCTGATGACTACAACATAAAGAGACAGGAAGGTGCTGTAAAGAAAAGATGTGTATATGAGGAAATGTGCGAAACAGATTGTAATATGCAGGCAGGTATATCAGAAGCAATGGCATATGAGCAGTTTGGGAAGAGATGTAACACAAGAGAGTATATGAAACTGGCATCATTATTACAGACAAATATAAAAAAAGGAACCAGGGAGTTGAGAAGGTTGCTGGAGAATGAAGCCTATGACGCATTTGAAAAGAGGAAGAATATGGCGAAGATAAAAGGGGAAGAGGCAACAACCAGACTGTTGATGCCAATGTTGTTAATGCTTGTCATTGTAATGGCAGTAATTATGGTTCCGGCTGTAACCTCTTTTAATATGTAAGTGAGTAGCAATATGTAAGTGAGTAGCAATATGTTAAGTGGACGAAAGGAGCAGAAAATGAGAGGAATGATTAGAGAATTTTGGGAAAATGAGGATGGAATGGGAGTTGTGGAAGTTGTTCTTATCACAATTGTCTTAGTGGGACTGGTAGTGATTTTTAAGAAGCAGATAACATCCCTTGTTAATACAATTCTTTCTAAGATGTCAAGTCAGGCTGAGAAAATATGATGATAAGGAGAGAATTGCTGGATGAAAGATAAGTTGTTAAGAAATACGATTAAGGCCAATATAACGATTGCCGCTGCACTATCTATGACCTTGATGCTTTCATTGATATTAGTCTGCTTTAAGTCAGTATCAGATGTTACATATAATACTCGGATTAAAGAGGCATGCATGCTTGCAATGGAGAGCGCATTTTCAGCTTATCATAATGATATGGTGGATGAATATGACATACTTCTGCTTGAGAAAACGGATTATATTGATGGGCGTATAAAGGACTATGTTGAAAAGAATATTGGAGTATGTGGAAAAGATGTGGAACTAATGAGCCTTATAGTGGATAACCCTGTTTATATTACATCTGACGGAGGAGATAAGCTGCGAAAAGAAATCGTGTCATATATGAAGTACGGGGTGTATTCGGAGGTGGCAGAAGCATTTATGCAGTCGGAACAGCAGGTAAAAAAGGCTGAAAAAATAAACGAAATTACTTCTGATATAGCAGCTTGTGAAGAGGAACTATTTGTAATGGATGAAAAAGTTCTGGAGCTGATAAAACTGGTGGAAGGTATTGATACAGAAGAAACGGGGATTGTTATCAGAAAAGGAAAACCTGTGCCGGTTTCAGGGAGTTTTGCAAAATGTGCCGTGAATGGAGACATAACCCCAGATTCTGTTAATGTAGATAACAGCATGGTTTATGATACGGTTTCACAAGGTACTCCGGGATATTCAGATGTGTCTGCAATATTGAGGGATATGCTGGAAGACATAGATGGTTTATATGAGATTGGTGATAAGGAAAGCGAAGCGTCAGGAAATAATTCATATGCGCAGATTTATAGAAGAAATTATGAGATGCTAAGGGAAGCAATATCGGGTGCCAGAAACAAAACAATAGAAGCGTTAGATGTAATTTCCGGATATCATGCCTCAAAGGCAGAGGCAGATAAGAAAATTGAAAATTGTATATCTAAAGTTGAGGAAGGAAGAGATACTCTGGGTGAAGAGCTGTACTCAGGCTTAATGGAAGACCTGAAAGATATTAAGAGTGAAAGTATTTCGAAAAAAAGAGAACTGTGTAATATACAGACAATATCACAGGCTCTTGACAGAAATAAGATTATTCTTGATGGAGTATATGGATTATTGGAGCAACTGGATATTAATCTGCTTCAAAGTAATTGTAAAGAAACACGGCAGAAAATAGTATTGTTTCAATCCTCACTGCTGGGACTTTCAAACAGAGATATCGGCTTTGATTATTCGGGAGTAGATTTCTCTTCGGAATCTATAGGGTTGTCGGTTATAAAGAAAATAAAACAGTTAATTACGGACGGAATGCTTGCATTAGTAACAGATACTGAAAATATATCTGCGAAAACAATTGATTTCAAGGATTTATCAACATTTTTGACAGAGAATTATGATTCAACAGACACCGTTATAAAAAAGACTGCAGATACACTGCTTATGGACGAGTATCTGATGACCAAATTTAACAGTTTTACAGATTGCATTGATATGGGAAATGATGGGAATGATTTGCTTGATTATACCCTGGAATACATTTTATGTGGCAATAATAGCGACAAAGAAAACATGGAACAGACAATTCTGGAACTTTCAGGTATAAGGACAGGTATGAATCTGGCATATCTTCTTACTGACCGTACAAAGAAAGCTGAAGCCTTCACACTTGCCAGCAGTGCATTGGGATTTACAGGTAATATGGCAGTTGTAAAGGCAGGACAATATCTTGTTCTTTCGGTATGGGCATATGGAGAGGCTGTAATAGATATCAAAGCTTTATGTGCTGGGAAAAAGGTGGATTTGGTAAAAACAAAGGATAACTGGAATCTTTCGCTGGAGGGGCTTCTGATGATGAAGTTTGATGGTGATAAAGAAGAGAGTAAGACAGGAATCGATTATGAAGGGTACATAAGAATGCTGTTGTTTATGGAGAATTCAGCGCATAAGAATTACAGAACTATGGGAGCGATGGAACTTAAGATGATAAGTATGGGGCATAAGGATTTCAGAATGAAAAACTATATTGTTTCAGCGGATGGAACGGCATTTTTTAAATGCAAAGGACAAAATGAGAGCTATAAGCAGATATTCAGCTATTCGTATGTTTAAGTATGGTTTAGAAGCTATGTGCTTTTAAAACACAGTTATGGGTGCAGGAACATTATAAGGGAAAGGAGAGGCAGTCAGATTAATATGAAAACCTTTAACCATAATATTTATAAACAAGAAATACCTGCATCTGCAACTGTTGAAGGAGCATTAGTTATACCTTTAGTTGTATATGCAGCGGCGGCAATAATATTCATGCTTCAGGTTGTTGCAGTTAAGATACAGGTAAGTAATGCTGTGTATAATTCAATAAGGAGATTCAGCAGATATGCATATGTTAGAGAGGCTTTGAAAGATATGTCTGATACAGACAAAACAAATGCACTTACAAGTCTTGAAAAAGAGGATGATAACTTAGGAATTTGTAGAAACGGATTAACAATTGCAGAGTTTGCAGGAGTTTTTATAAGTGAGCTGGGAAGTGATTTTGCAAAGAGCCATTATATTTCCGGAGGTAATGCGGGGTGGGATTTCAGTGGTTCGCAGATACTAAAAGAGAATTCGTCTATATGTATTACACTAAGATATTCCATTAAGAATCCTTTTGATATATTTGGTTTAACTAAAATAACTATGCAAGAGAAAATGGTAGCGGATGCATGGCTTGGAGAAAGATACGACAGGTTTACACCATCTGAAGAAGTAGAAGATGACGAATATGTCTATATTACAGAGTCAGGCGAAGTATACCACACAGATCCGGATTGTTCATATATAACAAGGGATATTAAAACAGCAGACATTGAAGATTTGTATGATTTGAGGAATGCATCCGGCAGCAGATATTATGAATGTGGGAAATGCGCGGGAGATGCAGTTGTTGTTTATTACACTATATACGGAGAAAAATATCACAATTCAATCAACTGCAGTGATTTACAGAGAAATGTAATTGCCGTGAAAAAGGACAGAATTAAGGGGATGTCCCTTTGTTCAAAATGTGCAGAAAAAAGCAGAAAGTAAATATAAAGAACATAAGGGGGAGATATGAGTACAATTATTACAATGGCATATTTGCTGGTATTAGGAATTGTGGATTGGAAGAAAAAAGCGATTCAACTGTGGATGCTTATAGCAATGGGGACAATCGCAATTGTGTCAAGAATTGCAGAATATATTCTTATTAGACGGGGGATTAGTATATATGAAATTGTGGCAGGAATAGGTATTGCAGCTGTTTTAATAATTATAGGATTACGGGGGCATATGCTGGGTGTTGCCGATTCAATTGTTGTGGGAATTATGTCATGGATAATTGGCATAAGGAGAGCGGTTGCAACGTTTTTGCTGGCTCTTATATTCATCAGTGTTATGTCAGGGGTGTTGCTGGCGTTAAGAAAAGTCAAATTGAAGGATACAATACCCTTCTTGCCGTTCATGTTTTTTTCTTTTGTGGGGGTTGTGTTATGTGGCTGAGGGCATCGTATACAGTTGAGAATTCTGTAATAATTCCGATGTTTACAATAATTGTAATAACGATAATGACTGTGTGCTTTAATATTCATGATGAGATAATGGTTGAAAATATACAGAGTCAGGTTGCAGTACAGAGTGAATTAGAGAATATGGATTCGGGGAAAAAGTATATGCTGGAGGAAAGAGCTAAGAAGTATTTAGACGTGAGAACTATTTTGTTAGACGAAGACAATATAGATATAGGAGCTTCTTCAATAAAAGTAAGTGAACCTGAAAAAACTATAAGGATAATGAGGGCAATTATTGAGGCGATTAATTAACATGGAGGAGAAGAATTGGCAAATGATAATATAAATATCAGATATGAACATCAGAATAACAGCAATTATCTTGTTATTGAGGATGCTGAGCAGTATGAAGACTATGAATATAAGATGCTTAAAAGAAACAAGCCGGAACATTTCCTGAAATTTTCGATGTATTCGGTGAATGGAAAATATGGAATATATTATGATATAACATCGCGCCAGCAATTGAGCAAGTTTTATGAATATGGAAAGATGACAATGGAGGATGTTAAGTCAATATGTTTTAATATTTCTGAGATGGCAAGAATAGCCGATGACTATATGCTTGATATTGATCACGTTAAGATAGAACCCAAGTACATATATATGGATGTCGGAACTAAAAGGCTGCATTTTATCTATCACACAAGGATTAATAATATTACCTTTAATGAGGGTTTGAAGATATTGTTTGAATTTATTCTGGAGCATTTTGATCACAGTCTTGATAAGGAAAGTATTGTTAAGTTATATGAGGTTTATCAGAAGGTGCTTGTAGGGGATTATGATCCATATAATCTTATGCGGATGTTTGGAATGATAAAAAAGGAGGAACAGAAATTAATTCACAGTGGATGGGAATCTAACAAAGATACAGTAGATGAACCGGAGACAGAAATCGCAGATGTTGAGGATGAAAAAGAGAGGTTAAGGGGAAATCTGCATAAAGAAACAAAAAGGGAAATACCAACTGTAATTGCAGAGCAGATGTTAATAGATACGGAAGAAAAAATAAGTTCTGGTAAAGCCCCGTCTGTAACAACAGCATTTGCAGCGGTAGTAATGATTTATGGTATATTATGTCTTCTTGTTCCTGACCTTGTACCTGCTAAATTGCCTGCATTGTGGTCAGTGGTATGTATTTGCATTGGGGCAGGTTTAATTTATTTTTCTATAAAAAAGAAAACAAAAGACACTGTGGTTAAGGTGGAAAGTCAGGCAATTCCATACACAATTAAAGGGAAGCCTCATAATGATTCTGAAAAGGCAGAGGCAATAGTTAAAGAAGAACAACCTGAGGAGAAAAGAAGGATTTCTTTTGATGATGTATGTAACGAAACAATGCTTTTGTCTGATTATAATGCGGATAAGAAGAAAACACTAAAACTTATTATTCTGAATGATAACCTTATCGGTGATGTACATATTTGCACGAAGGAGTCTTCGGAAGATATTAACACAATCTGCATGGAAAAAAATCCATATGTTATAGGGAGTCTCGAAAAGATGGCTGATGTAATAATCAAAGCCCAGGTTATAAGCAGGATGCATTGCTGCATATATCATGAATCGTTTCCAGAAGATGTTTATATGGTAGAGGATCTCAATGCAACTAATGGAACATATGTTAACGGTGAAAGACTGGAAAACCATGAGAGAAGAATACTTAAGGATGGAGATATTCTAAAACTTGCGGTTATAGCCTTCAAGGTTGAAATAAGCTAGTTTTTATGCTATATTCACACTGATAATAATATCGCGTAAGAGTGGTATATATAATCTGTATTTTGCGGGGATTTATCATATGAATATCAATATATATTATGGTGGAAGAGGGTTGGTTGATGACCCGACTATATTTGTTATTAACAAGATTCAGGAAGTACTGGGCGAATTAAATGTTAATGTGAAAAGATATAATCTTTATGAGATGAAGAATACAATAACGACTTTATCCCAGACTGTTACGGAGGCGGATGGTATAGTTCTGGCGACAACAGTTGAATGGGTAGGAATGGGCGGATATATGCAGACATTTCTGGACTCATGCTGGCTGTATTCAGATAAAACCAAGATACCGGACAAGTATATGTTCCCGGTTGTTATGGCAAGAACTTATGGGGAGAGGGAGATTACCCAGGCGCTTAATAATTCATGGGAGATTATTGGTGGTAGGATTGGCCCATCCTTAAGTGCTTATATTGATGATACTACGGAATTTGAATTTAATTCCGAGTATAAGGAGATAATAGAGAAATATGCTGAAAATATATACAGGACTATTTCTCAGAATATTAAGCAGCTTCCATCAAGCAGCCAGACTTTAAAGAATAATATGCTTAAAGACACAATAAAGCTTACGCCACAGGAAAGTGAGCAACTCTCTAAGTATGCGTCAGACGATACATTTGTAAAGACACAGAAACAGGATATTGAGTCACTGGCAAGTATATATAAAGAACTTCTCAATGATCAGGAACACGGCGGAGACGATTATTACATTAATTCTTTTAAGGATAATTTCAATCCTACAACAGGATATAGAAGCACTTATATGTTATCTGTCAGCGACAAAGAAAAGTTAATCAGTATATATGTCGACGGACCAGAGGCTAAGGTTGAATTTGGGGAAAATAAGAATGCAGATGTAATAGGTAAGCTTACAAAAGAAACATTTGACGAGATAGTTGAGGGAAGAATTACATTCCATAGAGCATTTATGACAGGAGCAATGACCGCCAGAGGAAATCTGAAAACCCTGAGAATGTTAGATGAGATTTTCAGATTCCAGAAATAATACTGTCTTAGTAATTAATGGGTAAGTGTATTTCCAATACTGTTGAGGAAGCTTTACCATATAATTGTGCGAAGCCGTTATATGCAAGGCATATTTGATGGATAATAGACAGTCCGACACCGGTATGACCTGATTTTGTTGTGTAGAAGGGCTGGGCTAACTGGTTGTAGTCATATTGCTTAGGTGTATTATTACGGGTATGGTTCGTTATCCTTATCAGGATATAACGCTCCTCTATACGGGAGCAAATAGATATTTCTCCGGTGCAGTCTGAGGCTTCACATGCGTTTGTTACAGCCTCGGTGAGAAGGAGAATTAGCTGCTCAGGATTAATATTTATCATGGGGAGGTTTTCAAGGTCGAAGGAATATTCACAGTTGTTATCAAGTTTTTCATCTATGTAATCCGGAATTTCATAGAGAATGTCATTAATATTGATAGGTGTAGACTCATATTTCTTCATGCTGTATCTGTACAGAGTGGTTCTATCCATGTGACTTATTAGTTCGTTGAGTACGGTTTCTATCCTGTCCATTCCCGAATCACAGCTTAGTTCGGGGTGTTTCTTTTTAAGAAGCTGAAAGCTCGTTTTAAGAAAAGCAATATAATTTTTTATATTATGGGAATCGGTTGATAATTCTGATGGGGAATAGAAAGAGAGCTTTTCCATAATATCAGCTAATTCTGGGGTGTTATCTATATAACCCTTTAGAATATTATATTCATCCGATGTTAACATATCTAAATATTTATCCTTTCGCACATTAATTTAATAAGTTTTTCTTAACAAGGTTGTAATCAAACCTTCTTTAAGCTATGATATTAAAGTATATACGTACTTGAAACACATGTAAACAAAAGTGTTTCGACAAATTTCGCGTAAAGTGAGGAAAAAGAATGAAAAAGGATGATTGTATTTTCTGCAAGCTGGCAAACGGCGAGATTCCAACTAATGCCCTTTACGAGGATGACATTGTGAAAGTTATATTTGATGCCAACCCTGCCGCTAAAGGTCATGTACTTATATTGCCGAAGGAACATTTCGACGATATATATGGAATGGATGATGAGACAGCAGCGCATGTATTCAAGGTTGCATTAAAGATTTCTAAGGCATACAGAAAGGCTTTGGATTTTGATGGACTTAACATTGTCCAGAATAATGGAGAAGCTGCCGGACAGACAGTATTTCATTTTCATATGCATATTATTCCGAGAATTAAAGGCGATACAGTCAATGTGGGCTGGGTTCCGGGAACAGCAGATAATGATGATATCTCATTAATAAAAGAGAAAGTTACACCATATTTGTAAGAAATTTATTTGAATATATTAATAATATATGCGGGAAACCGTAATCATATTTAAGAAAGAGGAGAGCACATGATTAAATTAAGTGATGGAGGAGCATATCTTATTAACGGAGTAGATGTTATTGAAGATAGTGCTTCAGCTACAAGTGAAGTTGCAGCTAAAACAGGAAGTTCGATAACTAAGGAAGAGGCTGTAAAGAATACTATTGCCTATGGAATTCTTGAGAGCCATAACACATCAGGCAATATGGAGAAGTTGAAGATTAAGTTTGATAAGATGACTTCCCATGATATAACATTTGTTGGAATTATACAGACTGCCAGAGCATCAGGATTAGAGAAGTTTCCGATACCATATGTTCTTACTAACTGCCATAACAGCTTATGCGCTGTAGGTGGAACAATTAATGAGGATGATCATATGTTTGGACTTACATGCGCTAAGAAATACGGTGGAATGTATGTACCACCTCATCAGGCTGTAATTCACCAGTTTGCAAGAGAGATGCTGGCTGAAGGTGGCAAGATGATTCTTGGTTCAGACAGTCATACTCGTTACGGAGCACTTGGAACCATGGCTATGGGCGAGGGAGGACCAGAGCTTGTTAAGCAGCTTCTTAATAAGACATATGATATTAACAGACCTGGTGTTGTTGCAATATATATGACAGGAGAGCCGGCTAAGGGAGTAGGACCACAGGATGTAGCACTTGCTATAATCGGTGCAGTATTCGGCAATGGATATGTTAAGAATAAAGTAATGGAGTTCGTAGGACCAGGTGTGTCTTCGCTCAGTGCAGATTTCAGAATTGGTGTTGATGTTATGACAACAGAGACAACATGTCTTTCATCAATCTGGAGAACAGATGACAAGGTGAAGGAATTCTATGATATTCACGGAAGAAGTGAGTGCTATAAGGAACTCAACCCTGGAAGTGTAGCATATTATGACGGAGTTGTTTATGTCGATTTAAGTTCAATTAAGCCGATGATAGCAATGCCGTTCCATCCAAGCAATACTTATACTATTGAGGAGCTGAATGCTAACCTTGAGGACATACTTCATGATGTAGAGAAAAAAGCTCTTGTCAGTCTGGATGGACAGGTTGATTATAAGCTTACTGATAAGATTAAGAATGGCAGACTCTATGTGGATCAGGGTATCATAGCAGGATGTGCCGGCGGTGGTTTTGAGAATATATGTGCTGCTGCAGACATTCTCAAGGGTAAGTCTATCGGAGCAGATGAGTTTACACTCAGTGTTTATCCGGCAAGTACGCCTATATATGTAGAACTTGCAAGAAATGGAAGACTGGCTGACCTTATGCAGACAGGAGCAATTGTTAAGACTGCATTCTGTGGACCATGTTTTGGTGCAGGAGATACTCCTGCTAATAATGCATTTTCAATCAGACATTCTACAAGAAACTTCCCTAACAGAGAGGGTTCAAAGCTTCAGAATGGACAGATTTCATCTGTTGCGCTTATGGATGCACGTTCTATTGCTGCAACAGCAGCTAATAAGGGTTATCTTACAGCCGCTACAGATATGGATGTTGAATATACAGGTCCAGCATATCATTTCGACAGTTCAATATATGCTAACAGAGTATTTGACAGCAAGGGAGTAGCTGACCCGGAGCAGGAAATCCAGTTTGGACCTAATATTAAGGACTGGCCGGAGATGGTTGCGCTTCCAGAGAATCTTATAATTAAGGTTGTATCAGAAATACATGACCCTGTAACTACAACAGATGAGCTCATTCCTTCCGGAGAGACATCATCATTCAGATCCAACCCATTGGGTCTTGCTGAATTCGCACTTTCAAGGAAAGATCCAGCATATGTTGGACGTGCTAAGGAAGTCCAGAAGGCTGAGAAGGCAAGAGAAGCAGGACAGTGTATGGGCGAGGCACTGCCAGAACTTGCTCCTATTATGCATAAGATTAAAGAGACATATGATGTTAATAAGACTAATGTCGGAGTAGGAAGTACAATATTTGCTGTTAAGCCGGGAGACGGTTCAGCAAGAGAGCAGGCTGCTTCATGCCAGAAGGTTCTCGGAGGCTGGGCTAATATAGCTAATGAATATGCAACCAAGAGATATCGTTCTAACCTTATTAACTGGGGAATGCTTCCATTTATTATAGACAAGGGAGAGCTTCCGTTTGAGAATGGAGATTATATCTTCATACCTGGTATTCAGGACGCAATTAAGAATAAAGTATCAGTTCTTAAGGCATATGTTGCTAATAAGGATATGAAGGAATTTGAACTTAAACTTGACGAGCTTACAGATGATGAGAGGCAGATTATCTTAGATGGCTGTCTTATTAACTATTATAAAGAGAATAGATAATAAGTTACTAAAAGTGTTTATACGGAAGTTGGTGGGTAGATGGCAGAACAGAATATACTTAATGGAAATCAGGAAAAGCTTGAGCAGATTCTTAGTGATATTAAAGAGCATAATGCCAAGAAGGACAGGCTGGAGAAGCTGAATGCCAGTGTTAAGGATATTACTAAGGAATTAGAGACTGCTAAGAAAGAAAAGCAAAATGAAACAGATTCCAAGATAAAGGCAAGTATCGCAGCAATATGTGAGGGTTATGATAAGTCAATTGAAGCTGACAAGGATAAGATAAAAACTGTTATGGCTGAGAGAGACAGAGCTAAGATGGCTGGAGTCAAAGAGAGAATCAGTGCTGAGACAGCATCCCTACGGGCAGAGAATTCAGATCTGGCAGAACAGATTAGCGAGGCATTTATACATGAGAATATCTCTAAGATATGTAATAGCCGGCTATTTATCTCTGTATTTAATCCGAAGAGAGTGATTGATTATATTATTGATTTTGTTGTAATTTCCATACTTTTAATTGCGGTTCCGGTTGTTCTGTTCTTTCTGCCTATGATTTCTAAGTGGATACTGCTTGTTTATTGTGTGTTAGTGTCGCTGTTGTCTTTAATCACAGTAAAGTGTGTATACCGAGGGGTGATTTTGCCGCATATGGATACAATAATTGCTGCTCAGAAGACTAGAATGCAGATAATTGACAATAAAAAGCGTATCAGAAAAATTGAGCGCAATATTCATAAAGACAAGAACGAAGATATGTATGGATTGGAAGAATTTGATTCTAATATCAATACGCTTCATGATGATATTGCAAGAATTGATGATGAAAAACGTTCAGCCCTGGACGAATTTGAAAAGAACACCAAGGCTGATATTATTTCAGAGATAGATGAGCGGTATCAGGATAAGATAACCAATATGGAGTCTGAACTTGACAAGAAACAGACGGAATTGGATGAGTTAGATAATCTGGTTAAGAAACAGAGAATTTATATTTCATCTAACTATGAAGCGTATCTTGGCAAAGAATTTATGAATGTAGACAAGCTTACAGAACTTAATTCTATTATGAAAGCTGGTTCAGCAGATACGATTGCTCAGGCACTTTCTGTGTATAATAATCGTCATTGAAAGTTCTGAGCGCAAGTACGATTGCATCAGCTATCTGAAATATAATTGACAGACGGGTTGTCTGAAGTGTGGAGAATTCCATGTTGCGGGAAGAATTGACTATCCCTGTGATATGAATGTCTCCAACTTCAGGCAATCTTTTTTTTACGCCGAGACCGGGCTTTAATGGGCCTGTCCCCAGTGTTATGTAACCGATATGCTCGTCTTTTCCTAAGGACGCATCTATTGCTATGATGAATGGATTATCAAAGGTTTTATATATGGTCTTAATGCAGTAAGAAAGATTTGCGGCATGTACAGGTTGGTTAAGATCTCCAAACACATATATATCAGATGAGATATATTTCTTGAGCTTGTGCCCTATTAATGGCCCAAGACTATCCCCGGTAGAACGGTCACTTCCAATACACAGAATTATAATTTCCTGATGAGGAAGAATTTTTTCACATGCAATGGTATTAAGCAGTTTACCCATTTTAACTGCAGATAAAGGATTTTTAGAATCGAAATAATAAAGCATTTGCTCCTCCAGATTGGACAAAGTGGGCAGATAAGCCCCTTAAATATTCTTACGTCATGGGGGAAACTAATATTACAAAAATTGTCTTCAATATTTTTTTAATTGCTGACAAAATATGATAAATTTTTTTCAAAGTGAGTGATATTATTCAGGTTAATAATAGCTGAAGGAGGCACCATGATTGAAATAATATGTAATGAGGAGAGTACGGATAAATCAAAGCAGGTTACAAGAGGTGCGGCCATAAGAAGACCGAAGAATATTAAGCAGATAGGCGAAGTGAGTTCTGACAAGAAGATATATATCGAGGATTATGCGTTTACATATATAAACTCAATTGCTTATAATAATCCTTCAGATTCGCAGGCTGGGGTACTATTAGGAGAAAGCCAGGTTGACGGAGATGAAAAATGTGTTTTTATAAAGGGAGTTATCAGGGCTAAATTAGGCACAGAAGTGGAAGAAAAAGGAGTCTATTTTAATGAAAATGTGTGGAATGGTATATATTCTGACGTGGAAAAATATTTTCCGGATCTTTCAGTAGTGGGCTGGTTTGCCGCAATTCCTGAAGTTACGACAGAGAGAATGTTAAAACTCAAGAAGATACATTTGGATAATTTTGCAGGTGCTATGAAAACATTTTATCTGATAGATACTGTAGAGAAGGAAGAAAATTTCTATCTCTATGAGAATGGAGAATTAAAAAAACAAAAGGGATACGTATGTTTCTATGAGCGTAACTATGAGATGCAGGAATATATGCTTGAGCGAAGGGAGAGAAGCTCCAGTGAAGATGGACAGGATAAGGTTATGAAGTCTATACGGAACATAATCAGAGAAAAAGAAGAGCTCAGAGAACAAAAAAAGAGTACAAGATTCATGTATGCAGTAAGTGGATTTATGGTGGTCGTTATATTGGTTATAAGCATAAATCTTATGAATAATTATCAGAAAATGAAAAAATTCGACAAGTCAATCAGCAGTCTGATGGTACAAATGTCGGGAAATGATTCGGATGATGGAGAAAATGTTGTGCCGGTAAACAAGCTTGAGGGAGGAGTATATCCGACAGAGGCACAGACAGAAACACAGGAGGCAACCATTAGCGCAACAGCAACAGAGAGTGTTAAGGTAACTACTGCTCCAGCGACAGAGGCTCAGACAGCGGCGGCATCGGTCAGCGAACCAAAGATTTACACCGTTAAGGCCGGAGATACAATAATGGGTATATGTAAAAGATATTATGGAGATACATCAAAATGTAGTGAAGTTATCGCATTTAATAATATAAAAGACGAAAATCTACTATATGTCGGACAGCAGATAAAACTTCCTTGATTAAATTCCCCAATATTGTATAATTATCTATGGCAGAGGATGCAATTGAAAAGGGGATAACATATGGCAGATATAATATCTGGGAAATCAAGATTTAATGGTAATAAGAATGCTCCTGTAAGAAGGATAATCAGCATTAACAATGAAACTGCAGCAGCTTCTGAGTTACCAGATGAGGACGTGTTAGACGAAGAGGAAGTAAGACGCAGGATAAGGAGACATAAGCTAAGAGTATCAGTACTTGTAGTGATGGCAGTTGCAGTAATTGTTGTGGCTGTATATGTTGCTTTAAGAATTATGGACAATTACCGGTTCTCATCTTATACAGTATCTGGCTCAGTTAACAGAGATGATATAGAGTCGTCTAAGTATGTAGCATTTGCAGATGGGTATGTAAGGTATAGTAATGACGGGATTTCATATTATAAAAGTGACGGAAAAGTTATATGGAACCAGACATATTCGATGCAGAATCCCAAGGTTAAAGTGTGTGGAAGTTCTATAGCTGTTGCAGATATTAAGGGGAGTTCGGCATATTCATTTAATGAGAATGGACAGGTTGGCAGGATAGATACATCAATGCCAATATTGCAGGTGGAGGTTTCTGCCAATGGCAAGATAGCTGCTGTTCTAGAGGATAATAACGCAAACTACATTAATATGTACGATACAAATGCTGAGAAAATATACAGCGTTAAGACAACCCTGTCAGGGGATGGTTATCCGTTGGATATCAGCATATCATCAGATGCCAAGAAACTCATAGCTTCATTTATAAAGGTGAGTGGTGATGAAATTAAAAACAATGTCGTTTTTTATAATTTTTCTGATGTGGGAAAAAATGAGACAGAACGTGTAGTTGGTGGGTTCAATTATGATGATGTGATAGTTGGAGATGTGAGATTCATCAATGACAATCTGGCAGTAGCTGTTGGAGAGAATGTTATTAGCCTTTATAAGATTAAGGAATACCCAAGTCTTGAACATACTATCAAGATAGACAATGACATAGAGAAAATATTTTATAGTGACCAGTACATAGGAATGATACTGGATAATTCTGAATCAGGAGACCCATACAAACTTAAAGTATATAACACATCGGGAAAGGAAGTGTTTGATACTACATTTGGTGTGCAGTATACGGATGCGAAGTTTGATGGAAAGAGTGTAATATTAAGTAATGCGACTACATTTGTGCTAATGAATATGCGCGGCAAGGTGCTTGCCAATATAGAATTTGATATGCCGGTTACAGATGTTATGCCGACAGGCACAAGGGGAACATACACTCTGGTTAATTCAAAGTATATCCAGACAATTAAACTAAAGTAAAAGGAGAGCGTATATGTTAGTAGCGGGCGTCATATTAATTTTAGCAATATTTACAATATTAGGATGGAGAAAGGGAGTTATCAGAATAATTCTTTCATTGGCATCAATTGTAATTACAATAATAGCGGCTGTAATATTAGCTCCTATTTGTACATCGGCAATTAAGAATAATACTGATATTGATGAGAAGATGTCAGAATCAATATATAATGTACTATTAAACAATGAATCTGTTAACAAATATTTTGACTCTGACTATGATATTCCAATTGATATTGATGTTAATCAGGTAGAGGCATTTACTGATAATATTGCTGAAATTGCGGGACAAATAGGCGATAGAATCCATTTGCCGGAAAGCCTGACAAATACAATACAGACAATTTCCGGACAGGAAGTTATGAAAGCCATGGAATTATATAGTGCGAATTCTGTAAAAGAAATCTGTCTTCATATTGTGGCTTTTAGAATGACAGAAGTGGTATTGACAGCAATAATATATATCGTAATAATGTTAATTGTATTTATAGCTTTGAGAATAGTGATATTTGCAACAGGCTTAATAAAGCATTTGCCTGTGATAAAACAAGCCGACCAGTTAGGTGGTGCAGTATTGGGCTTAGTGGAGGGGCTGGTAATTGTGTGGATATTCTTTACAATAGTTACTGCCATAAGCACAACACAGGCTGCTTCAAATATTTTGGCACAGATACAGGGGAATTCCTTTTTACAAATGATATACAACTATAATCCTGTTACAAAGCTGTTATTCAATACGATGAAATAAGAGGAGAGATATTATTATGATATGCCAGTCGTGTGGAAGTGAGAATGTTGAAGGGGCAAAATTCTGTGGAAGGTGTGGAGCAGCAATGCAACAGGTGCAATATGCAAATACACCCTATGTTAATTACAGCCCTGGTGGTATGCCGATGAACCAGGGTATGCCGATGAATCAGGGTATGCTGATGAATCAGGGAACGCCGATGTATCAAGGGATGCCAATGTATCAGGGGATGTATTCGGCAGGACCTGTAATGAACAAAAAACAGTTTAGCAAGCACCCTTATTTGAATAATATAACAAAAGGAATTATGTCCGCTGCTATATTAATGTATGCTACTGCTGCAATTACATTTGCTGTTAGTGTCGTGCTTGGAGGAAATGTTTTCGCAATTATAGATGTAATTCTTATTGTGGGACTTGGACTGGGTATTCAGCTTGCACAGAGCAGAGCATGTGCTGTTGTGACAGGTATATATTCAATGATTAATTTGATAATGACTATTGTCCTGCTTGGAAAACCGGGAGGATGGTTTGTTGTGGTGGCAGGAATATTTGCAATAGTATATACATTTAAATTTCAAAGAAAGTGGGAAGAATATCAGCGTACCGGTATTGTTTTAAATGAAAATGTTTGATTGTTGTAATAAAAAGAGTAAGATATAAATGATAAATATATAGCACATAATAGACGAAGTGGCTTCACAAAACAGTTGTTTTGTGAAGCTGTTTTTATTAAATCGTTCTGGCATAGCGGGACAAAACATACCATATATAGTGCTAAAGATACTTTTGATACATAAATGTTGCAGATATTTTTGAATCAAAATATAACGAAAAAATAAAAGAAAAAAATATTCAAAATTATTGAAAAAAGTTGTTGACAATGGGTATCTACAATGATATTATATACAAGTCGCCGCGGTAAACGGCGGTGCGAAAAGCCTTAAAACATCAGATAAATACTGGGTTTTAACTTTTTCTTTAACTTGTAGTTCTTTGATAATTGAATAGAAAGACAACCTTGAAATTCTTTGAGAATTTTATGATTCATTAATGAATCTTGCGAGTATCGAAAGATACACGAACCTAAACAGTAA
>CAMEVC010000008.1 GCA_945939115.1 uncultured Eubacterium sp. | reverse complement strand
ATCCCCAAGCGGAACTCTTTTTTTATCCATCTATCATCCCTACAAACCTCAATTTATGAGGCCCTTTCTTTCCTATTTTTCAAGTAATGCCCTAAGAGCTGCTGTTTCCTCTGCAATCTGAGCATTCAATTTTTCAATTTCATCAAGAATTTCTTCTGTAGGTGGATATTCAACTGCTACATATTCTGTTTTCTTATACTTATTTATTGAAAGGTCGTAATCATTATCAACAATTTCCTGCTTATCAACCAAGAAGCTTTGTTCAGTTCTATCACGAGACACTTCATTTTCTTTATTATGAAATCTCTCAATAATATCAGGAATGTCATTCTCTTCAATTGGCTGGCGTTTATCATCAAGCGTATGGCCATCAGACTTCATATCATAAAACCAAACCTTATCAGTACCACCTGCGTTTGTCTTTGTAAAAATAAGAATCGCTGTTGATACTCCGGCATATGGCTTAAACACACCAGAAGGCATAGAAATCACACCTTCTAAGTATTGATTCTCAATAAGCTCTTTACGAAGGTTCTTATGAGCATTTGACGAACCAAACAAAACACCATCCGGAACGATACAAGCACATCTTCCCCCAACACGAAGTAAACGTGTAAATAGTGCTACAAACAGTAATTCCGTTTTTGTTGTACTTGTAATTGCAGATAATGTTTCGCTTATATTTTCTTTATTCAATGTACCCTTAAAAGGAGGATTAGCAAGAATAAGGTCATAGGTATCTTTCACCTGATAATCTTTAGACACACTATCCTGTTTATTAAGCTGTGGATTTGTTACTGAATGAAGCATAAGGTTCATACATGATAATCTACACATTGTTTCATCTGTATCAAATCCGGTAAATGTTTCAGTCGCATACTTTTTCCATTGTTCATCAGACATCTTACTTCCATAATGACTTCTAATATACTCTGCACTTGAGATAAGGAATCCTGCTGTACCACAAGCTGGATCACATATCGTTGTATCTGGCGTAGGAGCCATTAGCTCAACCATCATATCTCTGATATGCTTTGGTGTTCTAAAGGCACCAAGTCTGCCAGCAGAGTTCAATTTACCAAGCATATGCTCATATAAGTCACCCTGCATATCCAAATCTTTTATATCATTTTCAAATAAATCCTCTAATCCAGTTATTACCTTCTGAAGTGCTAATGGCTCATTAATCTTAAATGTTGCATGTTTCAAGTATCTAGAAAATGCAGAATTCTCATCTGAATTCAAATTTATAAGGAACACAAATACATGCTCTACAAAATGCTTATGAAGTTCACGTGCTTCCATACCTTTGAAATTTCTCCAACGAAGTGCCTGTTCTTCTTTTGATTCTCCAAATATATGTGTTTGTTTCTGACCTGAAAGCAGTTCTGCTGTTTCGATGTCTGCCTCACGCTCATCAATCTGTTTTGCAAACATAAGATATGTTAACTGCTCAATAACTTCTGTTGGCTGCGACACTCCTCCGGCTATAACATCAAGCCATATCTGTTCAATTTTGTTTTTCACTGCTGCTGGTATCATAACCATCCTCCTGTAATCTAATGTAATAAGGGTAGCGTTCTCCTATCTTAATAGAATTTTCTCACAACTGGTGTCCCAAAATCAGGACTTGATATACTTCCCTGACTTAATTCTTTTATCTGCCGGTTTCACAGCATCCTTTGGTATGGCCCATGTATTACCAAATTTCATAGTCCCCTCTATCATGCCTTCATTACAGATTGTCTGCACTCTTCTAACTGATAGATTCCATTTTTCCGCTGCTTCTTTAATAGTCATAAACTCCATATTTTCTTACCTCGATAAAGTTATAAAATACGACATTTTACCCTACCTTTTATTATAAGCGTAGAGACGCCGAAAATCAATCTAAACCTGCATAACTTTCGGCGTACAGTGCTTAACTTCTCCGCGTACATAATCCCATAAAAATAACCTTTCAGCGTACTCTATATGAACTACGCCAAAAGGTCTATTTCCACTACACCCGTATTTACTTTTTCAGTACAAGCACATTTTTTTCAAGGCAATTTTGTAGATATGTTTTCCCAAAAACAGCCCTCAAACCCGCTTAAACTGGGCATTTCTTAGAGAGTAAACACACCGTCTCCACATGCCCCGTATGTGGGAACATGTCAAATGGCTGGCAGGTCTTAACCCTGTATCCGTCCTTAACCAGTCTCTTAATATCTCTTGCCTGGGTGTCGGGGCCGCATGATATGTACACAATCCTGTCAGGCCTGATTTTCAGCAGAGAATCGAGGAATTCAGGCGTACTGCCGCTTCTCGGTGGGTCCATAATAACAACATCTGCCTTGTTATTCTTTGCATACTCAACAAGAAAATCCCCTGCATCCGCATTTACAAAAGAAATATTCTTAATATTATTAATCGAGGCGTTGACATTAGCGTCATTGACCGCCTCCCTGTTAAGTTCAACTCCGATGACTTTCCCTGCTTTCTTGGCAGCTACTATACCAATAGTGCCAATGCCGCAATACGCATCAATTACAGTATCATTCCTTGTTATATCCGCAAGCTGGATAGCCTTCTTATAAAGCTTCTCCGTCTGCTGCGGATTAATCTGGTAAAAGGATGTAGGACCAATCCTGAAACGGCATCCGCACAGCACATCCTCAATATAACCTTTTCCTTTTAGAACAATGCTGGTACTCCCCAGAACCATGCTGGTGTTCCTGTTATTGACATTCTGAATAATAGTAGTTATCTCCGGATGAAGCTCATTTAACACCTTTAAAAAGTTATTCTTGGATGCAAATTCTTTCTGTGCCGTCACAATTACAAGCATAATTTCTCTGGTAGAAAAACCTTTTCTTAATAAAATATGACGGATGAACCCTTTTCCGGTATCCTCGTTGTAAGGCTGATATTTAAAAGAGGCAATAAGATCCTTTAAATCCCTGATAATATCTGAACACTGTGCATCTTCAATAAGACACCCCTGTGTATCAACAATTCTATGACTATTAGCCTCATATGTTCCGGCAATAATGTTTCCGTCCTTACCACTTCCAACAACAGCATGAACTTTATTCCTGTAATATGCCGGGCGGTACATCCCTACAATATTATCAACCTTAACATATGACCCCATAAGCTCTTCCACATATTTCTGCTTGACAGAAAGCTCATCATCATATTTCATGCCTGCATAGGCACAGCTTCCGCATTTGTCGGCATATCTACAGTTTATAATCTTTTCATTTTCATCATATATATTAGTATTTCCCATAATACCCCAATTCTTGTCCTATACAATCTAAAAAAGGCAACTACCCCAAGGCAGTTGCCATATATGTTCTTATGTCAGGTAATTACTGCTCACTTGTCTCATCACCATTGCTGAGAATCTTAACTTTTCCTTCATAAAGTTCCTTAACAGCAATTGATAATGGCTTATCCTTCTCTGAGCAGTTGACAAGTGGTGTACCAATTCTAAGCTTCTTCTCATCATATCTTGAGATACGCTTCTCTTCAACCTTATCCTTGTCCTTCTCTTTCTCTTTATCTCTGTTGCTGGCTTCTACTCTGGCCTTGGCAATTTTCTCCTCAACAGCTCTTGCATCAATAATCTCTTTAGCTCTGTTAGCAGTTGCCTTAACAATTGAATATCTGCTCTGTACTAAGGGCTGCTCGCCCTCTTCAACCTCACTGTTAATAACAGCCATTAACTCTAAATACGATGGATGTATCATTATATTATTCTCCTTTCGAATAAATCTTTAATTCTTCTCTGATATTATTAATACTGTCAAGATTAGACTTAGCTTTCATCTTCTCAGACAAAACAATCTCATGAATTCTCTGAACACAAGCGTCAACCTCGTCATTGAGAACTATGTAATCATAATCTTCAACGCCGCGGGCCTCCTCAGATGCTCTTGCAAGCCTTGCCATTATAGTGTCCTCATCTTCTGTTCCTCTTCCGCGGAGTCTTCTCTCCAACTCCTTGGCAGATGGTGGAGTAATGAACATCAGCACTGCATCCGGGAACATCTTCTTGATATTCATGGCACCCTGAATTTCGATTTCAAGGATAACATTATTCCCCTTATCAATCTGTTCTTCAACATAGGCCTTAGGTGTTCCATAGTAATTGTTAACATACTTAGCATGTTCAATAAGAGCGCCTTCTGCTATCATCTTCTCAAATTCTTCCACAGTCTTAAAGAAATATTCTCTTCCATCAACCTCTCCGGTTCTTGGTAATCTCGTAGTAGCTGAAATAGAGAGTGAATAATTGTCATGAAGCTCTAAAAGGCGTTTCACAACAGTTCCTTTACCTGCACCTGAAAATCCTGAAATAACTAATAATAATCCTTTATTCATACTATTTCCTTTTCTGCACATAAAGTGCACAAATTATTATACATAACAAGATTAAAACAATCAAGTAAAATTATTCAATATTCTGAATCTGTTCTCTGATTTTCTCTATTTCGGTCTTAAGATCAATCGCTGCATTAGATATGTCTATATCATTAGCCTTAGAGAGTGTAGTATTAGCCTCCCTGTTCATCTCCTGGGCAATAAAGTCCATTTTCCTTCCAATTCCACCATCTTCCTCAAGGCATTTTCTTGCATGTTCAATGTGACTTTTCAATCTCACAGTCTCTTCATCCACACATATTTTATCTGCATAAATGATTACTTCTGTGGCAATTCTGCTCTCATCAATAGTAGTATCACCAAGAAGCTCCTTAACCTTGTTCTCAAGCTTACTCCTGTACTCCTTCATAATTTCCGGACTTCTCTTCTCAATAAATGCAACTAGCTGCTCCATATGCGAAAGCTTATCCAGAAGGTCTCTCTTTAAATTCTCTCCCTCAAGTATTCTTGTATTAACAAACTGTTCTAAGGCAGCCTTCATTGCCTCTTCTATAAAATGCCACAACTCCTCTTCGTCAACCTGAACCTCATCAGCAGTGATAACTTCAGGAAATCTGGCAAGGCTGCCGACTGTCATATCATTTTTCAAATCATATCTGTCAGCCATTGTCGCAAATATCCCCATATACTCATCTGCAACCTTGTCATTAAACTTAAGATTTACCTGATTCTCTGAATCATCCTCATAAGTGATAAAAATATCTATCTTACCCCTCTGGGCATATTTCTTAAGTAAATCACGCATTCTGCTCTCGAACACATTAAGCTTCTTAGGCATCTTTATTCCAGCTTCGAGATATCTATGATTCACAGACTTAATCTCAACTGATATCTTCCTGTTCCCTCTGACAATTTCACTACGGCCAAAGCCTGTCATACTCTTAATCATTATTCTATCCTCCATTAGTGGCATTAAGCCTATGAAAGTATATCAATTTTTCCAAAAGATAACAAGACTTACAGCAATAAGTATGATAATATATTGCAATAGAGATTAGTATTAACCATAAAGGAGTTTATATATGGCATTTGATGGAATTACAATATCTAATATTATTCATGAATTAAACAATACAATTACTGGAGGAAGAATATATAAAATATCCCAGCCGGAAACAGATGAAATACTTCTTACCGTCAAAACATCCCTTGGACAGTACCGTCTTGTTCTTTCTGCAAATGCATCTCTGCCGTTAGCATATCTTACAGAGGAGAACAAGCCTGCTCCTGCCACTGCGCCCAATTTCTGCATGCTCTTAAGAAAACATCTGGGTAACGGAAGAATAATTGCAATTACACAGCCTGGATTTGAGAGAATTATAGATATAGAAGTTGAACATCTCAATGAACTTGGAGACCTTTGCAGAAAGCACATAATAGCTGAATTCATGGGCAAACACAGCAACATAATATTATGTGATGACAACAGCACTATCTTAGACAGTATAAAACATATTTCTGCACAGACAAGTTCCGTGCGGGAGGTTCTTCCCGGAAGGCCATATTTCATCCCTAATACAGCGAATAAGCTGAACCCGTTAGAGGCTGACAAGTCACATTTCTATGATACAGTATGTACTAAGCCGGTGCCTGTAACCAAGGCACTTCTCTCATCATACACCGGAATAAGCACCTGCCTCGCAGAAGAGATTGCTTTTCGTGCCGGAATTGATGGCTCGCACCCGGCGAACTGCCTTGAAGAAGCCCAGAAATCTGCTATTTTCAATGTGTTCAGCGATATATTTGAATGTATCCGAAAAGGTCAGTTTGAACCCGAAATGATAACTGAGAATGATATTCCTGTGGAATTCGCTTCAGTACGGCTTAATATGTATGACAATGACAATCACATCCCGTACAATTCTGTAAGCCGACTTATAATTGACTACTACAGGCAGAAAGAAATTGCCACAAGAATTCACCAGAAGTCAGTTGATATAAGACGAATAGTTACAACTCACTTAGAAAGAGCTTATAAAAAGCTTGACATTCAGGAAAAGCAGATAAAAGACACAGATAAAAAGGACAAATACCGCATATACGGCGAACTCCTTACCACTTATGCCTACAGCATTCCAGATGGTTCCCGCGAGTATGAGGCACTCAATTATTACGATAATACAACCATAATAATTCCCCTTGATTCATCGCTGTCACCAATAGAGAATGCCAACAAATATTTTGCAAGATATAACAAGTTAAAAAGAACTTATGAGGCAGGAACCCGTCTGATTCAAGAAATAACTGAAGAAATCAGCTACCTTGAATCAATTATCAACGCCATCGAAATATCCATAACAGAGGCTGACCTTGCCAACATCAAGGAAGAGCTTATTGAAACAGGCTATATAAGACGCACACTCAAAGGAAAATCTAAAAAGACCGCCAATAAGCCTTTGCATTATATCTCAAGTGATGGTTTTGATATCTATGTCGGAAAGAATAACATTCAGAATGATGAACTCACATTTAAGACAGGAAACGGCAGCGACTGGTGGTTCCACGCCAAACAGATGCCGGGCTCTCATGTCCTGCTTAAGACAGAGGGAAAAGATGTCCCGGACCGCACCTTTGAAGAAGCCGCCAGTCTGGCAGCCTACTACTCTAAAGGCCGCAGTCAGGACAAAGTTGAAGTTGATTATGTATTAAAGAAAGAAGTAAAGAAGCCTGCAGGTGCCAAACCCGGATTCGTTGTATATTACACCAACTACTCAATGGTAGCCGATACAGATATACGTGGAATAAGGGAAGTATAAGCAGACTTCCTTCTAAAGGTTGCTATCTCGCATTTTCTGGCTTTTGTCTGGAAAATGCGATGACAATTCCACACATAACCACAGAAATAATATCCCCGGCAATCCAAGGCATATACTGTATTGCCAGAGAATCTTTACCGGACGATATCAGTGCAAGAAGAATACTGATAACAATATCTGTCAGCAGTATCATACCAAATGCTTTTATTTTCAAATGTCCGTTAATTACAAGATATATTAATATATAACCCGTAATCATTGCCACACAATAAGCAGCAAGATAAGCATAAAATGCATTATCCGTCATATCACACAGTGATATATCAAGGGTGAGATACCCAAAAAGAGCAGGCGGGTTAAATGCATATATTACTGTAGGAATGATAGTTACCAATGAAGGAACTCCCACACATATAATAGGTTTCAGAGCACCACTGCCCTTTACTCTGGTGTTGACAATTATACACAAAACTGTCACCAGTAAAAGCATAATCATCCATGACCAGTTAAAGAAAAACTTATTACCAATATAGTAATCACGCAGATATTCATATGCAGTAATGCGGTTTACATCACCACCATTTACAACAAAAGACACAATATTCATGCGCATAAATCCGGCAAAAACATATATACAAAGTGCCGGAATCAACATAACAACTACATCACTATCCTCTTTCTTCCTGTATATTTTAACATGAAGAATTCTTGAACTTCTAATCATAAAGACAGAGAGTATTCCAATCAACATCAGAAGAATATATAATACAGGAACTTTATCCAGATGACGTGTTGTTTCAATCTGGCTTTTCACTACATCATCCATGTAAAAGGAATCAATCAGCGCATGCATGGATACTGACGACTCCCATATTCTTGCAAGAAGTAAAAATGTTCCTGTAACAAATGTCATAACGGCACCCGCAGACGCAACTCTTCCCGCATTCCCAATTCTTAATATAATACTTACAGCAGACATTGCTGTTAACAGAATGGTGACAGAATATAAAATCTTATACACTTCACCAAGTCCCATATAGAAATACAGATTATATATGGAGCTCTGGCTTCCCGCAATATCATATATATTAGTATTCATCTTATTGATTATTGAGTTAAATTCATTGCCTCCGATTGGAATCAGCAAGAGAAAAAAACTCAGTCCCATAAGTATGGCGAGGCTTAAAAGCCTCACCATTGCGATTTCATTTTTCTTCATAAACATTCTCCAGACAAGAAGCAATTATTTAACAGAAACTTTGACAAAAGACTTCTTACCTTTCTTTACAACCACACCTTCTCCTTCAAATGTGCTTCTGGCATATTTAGCCGCAATATCTGAAACCTTCTCGCCATCAACAGAAACTCCACCCTGCTGAATAGTTCTTCTGGCCTCAGACTTAGTAGCTGCAAGACCTGCTGCATATACGAGAGTAACGGCATCAATCTCTCCGTCAGTAAAATTCTCGTCTTCTAACTGTGCTGCCGGCATATTAGCTGCATCTCCGCCTGTGAAAATAGACTTTGCTGTACTCTCTGCCTTCTTTGCCTCCTCTTCACCGTGAACAAGCTTTGTAAGCTCATATGCAAGGATTTCCTTTGCTTTATTAAGCTCAGCGCCTTCCCAGCTCTCCATTGCATCAATCTCATCAAGCGGAAGGAAAGTAAGCATACGGATACATTTGAGGACATCTGCATCATCGACATTTCTCCAGTACTGGTAGAACTCATAAGGTGATGTCTTATCAGGATCAAGCCATACAGCTCCGGACTGTGTCTTACCCATCTTCTTGCCTTCAGAGTTAAGAAGAAGTGTTATTGTCATTGCTGATGCGTCCTTACCGAGCTTTCTTCTGATAAGTTCAGTACCACCTAACATATTGCTCCACTGGTCATCGCCGCCAAACTGAAGGTTACAGCCATATTTCTGGTATAACATATAGAAATCGTAAGATTGCATAATCATGTAGTTAAACTCAAGGAAACTTAATCCCTTCTCCATTCTCTGCTTGTAGCACTCTGCGCGGAGCATATTATTAACTGAAAAGCATGCGCCGACCTCTCTTAACAAATCAACATAGTTAAGCTTTAAAAGCCAGTCAGCATTATTGACAAGTAATGCCTTGCCATCAGAAAAATCAATAAATCTTCCCATCTGCTTCTTGAAGCATTCAACATTATGATTAATCTGCTCTGGTGTAAGCATCTGTCTCATATCTGTTCTTCCTGAAGGATCACCTATCATTGCAGTACCACCACCTACAAGGGCAATAGGCTTATTTCCTGCCATCTGAAGTCTCTTCATAAGACAGAGTGCCATAAAATGTCCTACATGAAGACTGTCTGCAGTAGGGTCAAATCCAATATAAAATGTAGCCTTTCCATTGTTAATAAGGTCCTTAATAAGTGCCTCATCTGTCACCTGGGCAATCAGGCCTCTTGCAACTAATTCGTCGTAAATTGTCATTTTGATTTCCTCTCTTTTCTTAATATTATCTGCTTGCAAAAAAGGCTTCCGCCCTTAATACAAAGTAAAAAGGACGAAAGCCTGTGCTTACGTGTTACCACCTTTATTCATGACAGACTCACATCTGCCACCTCACTAAGTCCACCATCATGGACTTATGCACTATAACGTGTGCTAATCCGGCTGCCCCTAATCAAGTAAATAATACTCTTTCAGTTTGCTGCTCCGGAATGTATTCAGATATTCCTACCCTTGCTCCTCTCATCAGACGGCTGCTTTCTGTAAGTTCGGTAACATCCTACTTGTTTCCATCAACGCTTTAAATATATTAATTAATAATGAACTTATACCATAAGTTGTAATTAAAATCAAGGACTAAATTGTCACAACGCGCATTGTATTAGTAAGTCCTCTCTTAGATGAAGGATCAGATGTTGTAGCAATACCTGCTGACACAATAACCGTATCACCCTCTTCAACAAATCCTGCATGTTCTGAAACAACAATTGCATGTTCAATAATCTTGTCTGTTGAAACCTCAGGAGCTGTCTTGACCGGTCTTACGCCCCAGTAAATCTGCATCTTTCTAAGTACATTATCATATGGTGAGCATCCGATAATCTCAGCTTCCGGCTTCAACTTAGATGTAAGTCTCGCTGTGAAACCTGAGATTGTAGGACAGATAATAGCCCTGGCCTTAAGATTATCTGCTGTCTGAACTGCTGCATTGCATACTGCACTTGAAATGCTTCTCTTGCTGTGAAGATTAGAATACTGAACAGAATGTCCCTTAATCTCCTCCTCAGTTCTCTCTGCAATCTTAACCATCATCTTAACAGCCTCCAATGGATACTTCCCATTAGCTGTCTCTCCACTGAGCATAACAACATCAGTTCCGTCATATATAGCATTGGCAACATCAGTAACCTCCGCTCTTGTAGGTCTTGGATTTCTAATCATAGAATCAAGCATCTGTGTAGCTGTTATAACAGGCTTATACTGAGCATTACACTTCTTGATGATTTCCTTCTGAACATGTGGAACATCCTCCGCCGGAATCTCAACACCCATATCACCACGGGCAACCATGATACCATCAGCAACTCTGATAATTTCATCAATATTAGCAATACCCTCAGCATTCTCAATCTTGGCAATAACAGGAATATCTGCGCCATGCTCCCAGAGAAGCTGCTTAATCTCATCAATACAAGCTGCATTTCTTACAAATGAAGCGGCAATAAAATCAAATCCCTGCTCAACACCGAAGATAATATCTTCCTTATCCTTCTGTGTAATACCCGGAAGTCTTATACTTACATTAGGAACATTAACGCCCTTCTTAGAGCCAAGCTCACCACCGTTAATTACAGTACACTCAATCTCTGTGCCATCATATACTCTGTCTACACGAAGCTCAATAAGACCGTCATCGATAAGAATTGTATTACCCTCTCTGACATCCTCAGGAAGTCCTGCATATGTCACCATATTAATCTTATCATCAGCCGGTACTTCTCTTGTTGTCAATGTATATTTCTGTCCTTCTACAAGCTTAACCTTCTTGTCATCCTTAACAGCACCCGTTCTAATCTCAGGTCCCTTAGTATCAAGCAGTGTAGCAATAGGAATATTAAGCTCTTCTCTTACACTTTTTACTAAAGCAACTCTGCCTGCCTGCTCTTCATGATCTCCGTGTGAAAAATTAAATCTTGCAATATCCATTCCAGCTAACGCAAGCTGCTTAATAAGCTCTCTGTCGTTAGTATTAGGACCCATTGTGCAAATAATTTTGGTCTTTTTCATCAGTCTCCTCCAAATAAATAATTAAATTATTATCAAACACATACCTACAATATAATAACACATAAATCTGTCAAATCAATTAAGTTTTTTATTTAACAAATTATTTCTCATCTGTCACATGAATATGAGTATATAAATGCTCTGAACAATACTCATAATTTCCTGCACATTTCGAACAGTACCTGAATGTAAGTGTATCGTCATCCAGCTCCGTTCTTCCACAAACAGCACATCTATGCTTTGGGAGTCTTCCTCTCGACAGCTGAGGATTATTCATCTGCTGGGCATTATTCATCTGCTGGTACTCATGTTGTCTTGCCTCCTCGCGCTTTCTTGCATTCTGCTGCGCCTTTTTTGCGGTCTTCATAGCCTTATTGTAATTGCGCTGGGTTCCTGTCTTGGCTGGCCCCTTCTTATACAGGAAGAAGAAAATAATAAAGTTTAACATGGAAACTAAAGCCGCCGTTGCATTTGCAAAACACATAGTATATGAAGGTGCAAGGAATCCGGCATAATACAGGCTGTACCATACATTCATAGGCAGGAACGGCACAAGATATCCGAACACGATTGTAATCCCAAATATAACTGCATCCAGAATAGCCATCCACTTAATCTTAATAGGAATAATGAAAAACAGCAGTACTTCCATATCAGGCTGCTCCAGCGCAAACGCCATAAATAGAGCAAGGTTAATATAATTAGTGCTTAAGTGGAAGCTTACTCCCCATATAAGGTAAATAATAAGAGCGGCAATTATGTTGAGAATCACGCCTGTAAAGAAATAAACATTAAATCTGAATGAGCCCCATATTCTCTCAAGAACCGTGCCAATCAGATAATAAAAATACAGAACAAATACAACGAAAAAAATGCTGTCTGATGGCGGCTGAATAATGAATGTGACCAGCCTCCACACCTGTCCCTGGAATATCTTGGCAAAATCCAGAGCAAAGTACGCATCATAGAGTCCGTTAAAAAATGTGTTCATTACAAATCCTACTGCATACAGGATAATAATGTAAAACATAAGATTTCTTATAGCATATTTAGAAAATTTCTTTTCAAATTTAGCAAACCAATTCATATAATTAATAACCCTTTCAACTCTATATTATTATGACCCTGATTGATTCTGAAATACATAATTGAAATTATAATAAACACTACATTTCCTTGTCAATTAAACTGACATATTAGTTCTTAAATTTTAATAAAAAATATAAGATGTAAAGATAAAAGATATCTTTTAATTCCTTATTAATATTGAAATTTTAATGTTTTTACACTATAATGCAAAAGATTGCATATAAAATGACAATTTACGCCAATTTTCGCCATATTTTGTATGCAAAGGGTTATTTTTCATATATAAACAGAAGGAGGACAGCCACTGCTGTATTAGGTTATGAATAAATTTAGATTAGGAATTGATATAGGTTCAACAACTGTTAAAATCGCTGTTTTAGACAATGACAATAATATTATGTTTTCTGATTATGAGAGACATTTTGCCAATATTCAGGAAACTCTTCAGGTTCTTTTAGAGAAAGCTGTTGATAATATCGGTGAGTTTGAAGCATATCCTGTAATTACAGGTTCTGGCGGTCTCACTCTCGCAAAGCATCTCGAAGTTCCTTTTACCCAGGAGGTAGTTGCTGTTTCAACTGCCCTTCAGGATTATGCCCCTCAGTGTGATGTTGCCATTGAGCTTGGTGGCGAGGATGCTAAAATCATATATTTCACTAATGGTATTGACCAGCGTATGAATGGAATATGCGCCGGCGGAACAGGTTCATTCATTGACCAGATGGCTACCCTTTTACAGACAGATGCCATGGGGCTTAATGAGTATGCAAAGAATTACAAATCAATATACCCTATAGCTGCAAGATGTGGTGTATTTGCCAAGTCTGATATACAGCCTCTTATCAATGAGGGTGCAACCAAGGAAGATTTATCTGCATCTATTTTCCAGGCTGTAGTCAACCAGACAATCAGTGGACTTGCATGTGGAAAGCCAATACGTGGTAATGTAGCATTCTTAGGCGGACCGCTCCATTTCTTATCAGAATTAAGACAGGCTTTTATCCGCACATTAAGTCTGGGACCTGACCAGATTATTGCTCCGGAACACTCACACCTTTTTGCTGCTGTCGGCTCTGCAATGAATTATAAAGAGGAGACCTGTGTACCTGTCTCTGATATCATCAGCAGACTTCAGGGTAAAATCAAGCTTGAATTCGAAGTTGAACGTATGGAACCATTATTCAGAAACCAGCTTGAATACGATGATTTCACAAAAAGACATAACTCACACCATGTTAAGACAGCAGATATCGCTTCATACAAGGGTAACTGCTATCTCGGTATAGACGCAGGTTCAACAACAACCAAAGTTGCATTGGTAGACGAGGATGGTAATCTTCTGTATTCCTTCTACTCAAGTAACAATGGTTCACCACTTGCCACTACAATTAAATCTATCAAAGAGATATATAATCTGCTTCCACCTGAAGCCAAAATCGTTCATGCCTGCTCAACAGGCTATGGAGAGGCACTTATCAAGGCCGCACTTATGCTTGATGAAGGTGAGGTTGAGACAGTTTCACACTTCTATGCAGCCGCTTTCTTCGACCCTGATGTGGATTGTATCATTGACATCGGCGGCCAGGATATGAAATGTATCAAGATAAAGAACCAGACTGTTGACTCAGTACAGCTCAATGAGGCATGTTCATCCGGATGTGGCTCATTTATAGAAACATTTGCTAAAGGACTTAACTTCTCAGTTCAGGATTTTGCTAAAGCTGCTCTTTTTGCAAAACATCCTATTGACCTCGGTACACGCTGTACTGTGTTCATGAACTCTAAGGTTAAGCAGGCTCAGAAGGAAGGCGCTGAAGTTTCAGATATCTCAGCCGGTCTTGCATATTCTGTAATTAAAAATGCTTTGTACAAGGTTATCAAGATTTCTGACCCTGATGATTTAGGAAAGCACATCGTTGTACAGGGAGGTACCTTCTATAACGATGCCGTCCTCAGAAGTTTTGAAAAGATAACCGGCGTAGATGCTGTAAGACCTGATATTGCAGGAATTATGGGTGCATTTGGTGCAGCGCTTATCGCAAGAGAGAGATATGATGGAATATCTGAATCATCAATGCTTACAATTGACAAGATTAATAATCTTACATATGAAACAAAGCTTACAAGATGTAAAGGATGTACTAACAACTGCCACCTTACTATTAATAAATTCTCCGGAGGCAGACAATTCATAACCGGAAACAGATGTGAGCGTGGACTCGGCAAAGAGAAGAATCAGGAAAAGCTTCCTAACCTCTTTGATTACAAGTTCCACAGACTCTTTGACTATGAACCGCTTTCTGAGCAGAAGGCTGCCCGCGGAACAGTTGGTATTCCAAGAGTTCTCAATATGTATGAGAATTACCCGTTCTGGTACACATTTTTCACAAAGCTTGGATACAGGGTTATACTCTCTCCTCAGTCAAGCCATAAGCTCTACGAACTTGGAATTGAATCAATTCCATCTGAGTCAGAGTGTTACCCGGCAAAGCTTGCACATGGACATATCATGTGGCTTATAAAACAGGGAGTTAAATTTATCTTCTACCCTTGTGTTCCATATGAACATAACGAGTACGAGGGTACCAACAACCATTACAACTGCCCTATTGTCACTTCATATGCTGAAAACATTAAGAATAATGTTGAGGAATTAAAAGACAACGATATAGAGTTTAAGAATCCATTCATGTCATTTGAAAGCGAAGATAAGCTTTCTAAACGACTTGTAGAAGAATTCTCTTTTATTCCTGCTTCTGAAGTCAAAGCTGCGGTTAAAGATGGCTGGAATGAAATGATGGCATGCCGCGCCGATGTGAGAAAGAAAGGTGAGGAGGTTATCGCATACCTTAACGAAACAGGCAAACGCGGAATTGTTCTCGCAGGCAGACCTTACCATGTTGACCCTGAGGTTAACCACGGTATCCCTGAGCTTATCAACTCATATGGTCTCGCCGTACTCACAGAGGACAGCGTTGCTCACCTTGGCAATGTAGAAAGGCCTCTCATAATAATGGATCAGTGGATGTACCATTCAAGACTGTACGCTGCTGCCAACTATGTTAAAACGGTAGATAATCTTGACCTCATACAGCTTAATTCATTCGGATGCGGACTTGATGCCGTCACAACCGATGCAGTCAACGATATACTTACTAAGTCTGGAAAGATATATACCGTACTTAAGATTGATGAGGTTAACAACCTCGGTGCAGCGAGAATCCGAATCCGCTCTCTTATAGCCGCACTCAAGGTACGGGAAAAGAAGAATTATAAGAGAGATGTAGTTTCTTCTGCATATAACAGAGTTCTTTTCACAGAGGAAATGCGAAAGAACTACACAATACTTTGTCCACAGATGTCACCTATACATTTTGACCTGTTAGGGCCAGCCCTTAATTCATGTGGATATAATATTGAAGTTCTTGACAATGACAACAAATCATCTGTTGATGTAGGCTTGAAATATGTTAATAACGATGCCTGCTATCCTTCTCTTATGGTTGTCGGACAGATTATGAATGCACTTCTCTCAGGCAAATACGACCTTTCAAGAACTGCTGTCATTATGTCTCAGACAGGCGGAGGATGCCGTGCATCTAACTATATAGGATTTATCCGACGTGCTCTTATTAAGGCAGGACTTCCGGAAATTCCGGTAATCTCGCTCAGTGCACAGGGAATTGAGACTAATCCTGGATTCTCATATGATCTGCCTATGCTTATGAAAGCAATGATGGCTGTTGAGTACGGTGATATATTCATGAATGTAGTATACAGAACACGACCTTACGAAGCTGTTCCCGGCTCTGTCAATGCACTCCATGAGAAATGGAAGAAAGTCTGCATAGAACAGCTCACTAAGGACAAAGTACATATGAAAGAATTCAACAAAAACTTAAGAGCAATCGTCAATGACTTTGACAACATTCCTCTCAAGGATATCAAAAAACCGCGCGTTGGTGTTGTAGGTGAAATATTAGTTAAATTCATGCCTGCAGCTAACAACCATATTGTTGATCTTCTTGAGTCCGAGGGTGCCGAAGCTGTAATGCCTGATTTAATGGGATTCCTGCTCTATTGTTTCCAGAATTCTAACTATAAGCATGAATTACTGAAAGCTCCTAAGAAAGGTGCTATTGTATCAACAACAATTATCAAAGTTCTTGAAGCCTTCAGAAAAGCTGGAACCAAAGCCCTTGCACAAAGCAAACGCTTTGATGCTCCTTCTAAGATTAAGGAAACTGCCAATTATGCCAAGGACTTCGTATCACTTGGTAACCAGACAGGTGAGGGATGGCTTCTTACAGGAGAAATGATTGAGCTTATACACCATGGTGTTGGAAACATTGTGTGCTGCCAGCCATTTGCATGTCTTCCAAATCATATCGTTGGTAAAGGGGTAATTAAAGAACTCCGGGCAGCATATCCTGAAGCTAATATAATAGCTATCGATTACGACCCTGGTGCTTCTGAAGTTAACCAGCTCAACAGAATTAAACTTATGCTCTCTACAGCAAGCAAGAATCTTGCTAACGAAGAAAATGAAACTAAAAAAGATGCTTAACTGCTTGTACATATTACAAAACCGATATATAATAGATATAGTAAATATCTTTTAAGAGGTGTGATATCATGAGTTTTATGTTATTTATTGGTCCGATTATCGGCGTCGCCGTTGCAATAATAGCCGCTGTGGTTATAATATCCGTTGTTGCTGCTGCAGTTGCACAGAAGGATATCAACGATGAAGATAACTAAAGATTAAATTACAACCCCTGTATCTGATACATCAGATACAGGGGTTTAATTCAATTATCCATCTTGTTATCATCTTTCTTTCTTTGTATTCTGCCTTCTGCAATTTCAATTACCTCATCTGACAGGAAATTAAGTTCATCTGCATCATGACATGCAATTATAATCAATGCTCCGCGTTCTTTGTGCTTCATCAGAATATCCCTTACCTGCTCAGTTCCCGAATCATCAAGTGCATTAATTGGCTCGTCCAGAATAATAATATCAGGATCTTCCATAATGGCTGCCGCTATTCCAAGGCGCTGCTTCATACCAAGAGAATACTTTCTGAATGTTCTCTTATCATCCGGCTCCAACCCCACCTCTGTTAATGTCTGCCTTATCTTGTCATCATCAATTCTCTCCCTGATAGATGCCAAAGTCTTTAAATTCTCAAATCCCGTATAATTACTTATAAAAGAAGGATTCTCAATAAGTATTCCTACACTCGGCGGAAACATCTCGTCTCTTCCAAGTATTTTACCATCAATATCTACTGTTCCCGTCACTTTAATAAGACCTGAAATTGCTCTCATAAGCATTGTCTTACCACTTCCATTTTTGCCCTTCAAGCCATATATCTTTCCGGATTCCATGCGAAGGCTGACATTATCAAGAACCGTCACCCCCTTTATTTTCTTACTAACATTCCTTAATTCAATATACATACTACTAATTCCCTCCTATAAGAAATCTTTTCTTTTTGAGTATATTATTCCTATCAGCATAATTACCACATTAATTATTATCATTAACCCTGCACCTAAATACCATTGATTATAAACATGAGGAATTCTGTACATCATCATATAATTATAGAAACAAAACCACTTCATATAACATATACTGACTATAAACAATATAAGGTTCAGTATAAAACCAAATATTGAATTCGTTATGTATGACATCAATAAAATAATTGCAGATGCAGTAATTAAACATAACAGACATAATATAATCAATAACACAACATTGGTATCACATTTTATATTGTCGTTCCCCAGTAATAATTTAATATTTTGTTCAGATGTAAAGCTTATACCAAGCTTAAATCTATTTCCTAGAACAATTAATCCACACATCATGTGTGTGACTACTATTATTATCATATACATCAATACTGCACATAATATAATGATATATTTGCTTACCCACCAATAAACAGGTGATTTAGAAGCAATCATTATGCTTCTTCCCAAGGCGCTTCTATCTGAATTAACATAATAGGCAATTATAAATAACAGATAAAGTAAAACAAATATCTCAAACACTGGTATATCCATCGGAGATTTACTTTCAGGATAAAACTCCTTAGCCCCCTTAAAAAAATTCATCAGGCATTCTCCTAATGACACACTTGCTATTCTTCCTTTATCAATAAATTTTATCATGTCAGAACAAAATAATAATGCCTGCAAAATACAATAAACAGCCAAAGCAATATACAGCTTCCATGCAATATTCCAAAATCTTTTCCAATCTGCCTTAAACACGTTTAAAAAACATTTCATTGATTGTTTAACATGTCCTTTCTGTAGAATCTGAATGCCAATATACTGACTACAAAAAAACAACTCCATATAAAAACCGGAACTACAATGTTTTCTTTTATAGATATACCATACAAATAAACCCTTCTCTGCGACATGATCATATACTTATATACGCATTTTATATTCATATTATAATATCCAAATAAGCCTTGTAAATTAACTAATATAACATTAATGTACACAATAAAAAAATCAATAATTGACTTTCTGAAAAGCCAGTGTATTATACATATCATTAATAATGCGACCTGCAATCGAAGAATATCCAAAAACATGCATAAGATAATAATTATCCAAAGATTACATTCTTTAATGTCAAAATACGGCATCATATTCTTAGCAAAACTCCCAATTTCATTCCAATTACATGAAACTGACGCATGTTTTAAAATTGCAACAAGACCAATAATAATATTATTAATTATTGGAACAATAAATGTTAATGAAACACTGCTTTTAATACAATTTTTCCATAGTTTTAATGTCGAATCATATAATATCACTCTATTACAATCCATTTCCTTTCTTATGAGTAATACCATAAAAAAACTTATAAATATTATCTCATACATACAAAGGAAAAAATAATTAAACCAATTATAAAAATACAGATAATAATCTGATATACACGCATTTACGTTTTTAAAATCCTGACTTGCTGTTGAAGCCGAATGAATCATTATAAATTGAGGTATACAATAAAGTGCATAAAACCATGGTTTATTTAATAATTTCTTCATGCATATTCCTATCTGCTAAAAACAAGCTTTTTCCTATACGGATAAAATGAATATACCAATGTAATTGTTGAAGAATCCAATTTATCCAGTTTCTTATCATCTAACTGAGCAGGTCCAATATATGCCTGCAATTTAATTTCCTTTGTCTCATGTGGCAATAGAGTACAATGTCTTGTACCAGAATCAATAGGGGTCACACCATTAAAAGCATTTAGTTCTTCCGATACAAAAATATAGCTTGGAACATAATCAGCTACCTCTTCTGTTGTATTCTCAATTGATATTGTAAATAAAACAACTCTGCTTCTATCAATTTTATCTTCTCTAATATTAGCATATTTAGACGAAAGCTTTGAATATTCCTGAATAGTACATACCTGATAACTAACAGGTTTCACAATAATCCCATCAATATTGGCAGGATTATCGACGGTAAAACTCACATCTTCTGCTTGTGGAAACAGTATATTAATTCTGACAATCATTGCTATACATATTGTCACAATTATGCCAGCTATAATTAATCCAATTATTTTACAACGCTTCATTATTTGCACCCTTTCTAAAGAAAACCAACATACATATAATTATAATTATTATAGGTTCTAAGATAAAACCTACTAACCCTACATTAGGTAACAGATATGACGGGCTTAAATATACCATTGGATTAAAAGATGTTAACCCAAGATAATTCTTGCATAGTGACGATATAACACCAACTCCATAATAAGCAACAAATGGTGATATAACGACTAAGAAAACATTGTTAAATGTAAATGAAACGGCTAATGAAACTACAGAAAAAGCCCCTCCATATATAAAAAACTGCAATAAGTATATAAATACATATATCATAGTATGGTCACAAAACAGATTAGACATAATAGATTTTCCTGTTCCAATAAATAAGCCATTCTCTACCGGAGATAATGCCGGAATAAACATCATCGTTGCAACAAGATTAATGAATATTGGTATAAACACTAACAATCCCCCAACAACAAATGTTGTAATAAATTTCGCAGCATGTACCTTATTCTTTGATACCCTGCTGTAATACTGCAATATGTACTGATTCTTATTATCAATTGAAAATAATCCACAATACGGTAATGCCGAATATAACATACATATATAAATATACGCCGTTGCAAACGGTTCATATCCCATAAAATTTCCCATCCATGAGTTATACACAGAAAACGGATAAGAGGCAACATTTCCTGTAAATCCATTGAGAACATCCATATGTGGCACAGTCTTGTTAATAAACGAGCCTGTTGCTATTGCTATTCCTATTGCCAGACTAATATATAACAATCTGCTTTTTAATGCCCTTTTAAATTCAAGCTTTAACAATATATTTAAATCATGCATTTATTTTCCCTCTCTTGCAAAATATTTTATCCTTCATCCTTCACGTCATTTAATTCAATTAAAATTCCTGAATAATCACTTGGGTCAAATATATATCCAAATGAACCTAACATGTAGTATTTATAATCAGTATTATATGAACTAAAATTAAATACATACCATAAATCCTGCTCACAGTTTGCTTTTATTCTTACTGTACCTCTATGTGGCGCCTCTCCCTTTAACCACAGTTCCTGATCTATTAAACTCAAGGCACCTCCCCCCGGTCTAATTACCCCTTCTGTTTTTTCTGTCACATTACTGGAATTCATATTTAAATCCTGATCCTTTAATCCGGGATTTTTTATATGAACCTTTACCCACATTATCTTTCCTTTTTCTTTCTCAACTCTGCCAGAAGGGAATGGTTTTTTAAGTTGTTTAAGCACATATTCAACCACATCATCATCCAATATTTCATAAGCGTAATCTACATATGTTGATATATGTGCTTCTGTAACTGAACATTCCATTCCGCCCCAGTTATACACTTCATTCATTCTTACAAACTTTAAGTTTCCATTCTTATTCTTTAATGTTTCCACTGTCTCTGCTTTTACTGTCCCAAAGTCATCAAAGGAAGGTTTTTCTTCATGATACTGTGTCTCTACCTGTCCATCTGAGCCTGTTTCATATTCATACTTATATATATATGTATTACTTTCTTCTATTTCTTTAGCATTATTCACAGACTGCGTTGTGCATCCGCACAACGCAGTAATTAAGAATAAGCTGGAAACAATTTTCAGTCTATTTAATCTCATAACTTACTCCTGATTGACATAAACATATATGTTACTATTATGCATAGTTGCATATTATATGTTATTATATTTCTTAATACAGTTATCCTTCATCCTTCACGTCATTTAATTCAATTAATATTCCTGAATAATCACTTGGGTCAAATATATATCCAAATGAGCCTAACATGTAGTATTTATAATCAGTATTGTATGAGCCATAATCAAATACATACCATAAATCCTGCTCACAGTTTGCTTTTATTCTTACTGTACCTCTATGTGGCGCCTCTCCCTTTAACCACAGTTCCTGATCTATTAAACTCAAGGCACCTCCCCCCGGTCTAATTACCCCTTCTGTTTTTTCTGTCACATTACTGGAATTCATATTTAAATCCTGATCCTTTAATCCGGGATTTTTTATATGAACCTTTACCCACATTATCTTTCCTTTTTCTTTCTCAACTCTGCCAGAAGGGAATGGTTTTTTAAGTTGTTTAAGCACATATTCAACCACATCATCATCCAATATTTCATAAGCGTAATCTACATATGTTGATATATGTGCTTCTGTAACTGAACATTCCATTCCGCCCCAGTTATACACTTCATTCATTCTTACAAACTTTAAGTTTCCATTCTTATTCTTTAATGTTTCCACTGTCTCTGCTTTTACTGTCCCAAAGTCATCAAAGGAAGGTTTTTCTTCATGATACTGTGTCTCTACCTGTCCATCTGAGCCTGTTTCATATTCATACTTATATATATATGTATTACTTTCTTCTATTTCTTTAGCATTATTCACAGACTGCGTTGTGCATCCGCACAACGCAGTAATTAAGAATAAGCTGGAAACAATTTTCAGTCTATTTAATCTCATAAAAACCTCCTTAGAATTAAATTTGTAATGTTTATGTCCTTATTCTTTATATATCAAGCATAAATCATATAACCCACCATTTCAACACCAATGTCGTGAACGGTATCTGTGGTGTCGTGAACGACATATTTTTTTAGTATAGTTGCAAAAAAGCAGCTATTATGCACTTTTAATGCATAATAGCTGCCTATAAAATATTTGAATTATTACCATCTTATCTCACAATAGAACATACTACCTTCTTCGTAATAATCATAACTACATTGATTCTTCTTCGTAAGGCTCTTTATAATCTGTGTTCCAATGCCATGATTTTTCTTGTCTGTCTTAGTTGTCTTAAGTTCTTTGTTTTCTTCAAGTACTGATTGTGATATGTAATTACCAACGCGAAATACACAATCACCGTCATCCCAGAAAGAAGATATTTCTATCTCCCTTTTATCCTGTTCTTCACGAAGTTCTGCTTCAATAGCATTATCTATAATATTACCAAGAATAGTACATAAATCATAATTATCAATTTCCTTTATCTTCTTATGAATACTTGATGTAATAACAATATTCTCATTTCTGGCATATTCTATTTTGTTATTAATTAAAGTATTAACAAATGCATTTTCCGTATGTATATAATCCTGTATTTTCTCAAGACTCATTCCATACTGTCTTAGAAACACGGCTGCTTCGTCATATTTTTCCAAAGTTATAAGGTTAGTAAGTATTTGAAGCTGTCTCTTCATATCATGTTTTATTACCTTTATCTGCCTGTCCATTAACATAACATTTTCGAGATATTCTTCACTGGAATTAACCTTATATCTCAGTCTGTCAGCTTCTTTTTCGTTATAATTTTCCTCATACAGTCTCTTTGAGATTGTATAGAAAAAATACAATAAAAAAAACTGAAGAATACATATTATGAAAATAACCCTGGAATATTGTTTTCCCAAAGTTCTAAATAATGCTATATTGGTTATTATAAGTATCGTCGAGAAAAAAATATACAATAAAATATATATTTTGTCAGACCTTGAAAAACTACCTTTTCTTATAGATGAAAAGGCGTCTGTGATTACAAGTAATATAATATATACCACAATAGATAATAATACATTTGCACTTATCGCGGATATCCTTATTGTTCTTAATCGCACAATCGCATACATAATGCCAGGAATTACTACTGTTATCAGCACAGATACAGGATATGCCATTGCACCTATTCTTTTCTTTAGTATTAATGATATTTTCTTATAGAATATAACAGCAATAACAGCCAATAATATATATCCTATTCCTATCATCATATAATATGGATTCATTTTTTCTACAATGTACGGTGATACTGTACAAGTCCTTTCTTGAATGTATCCTTATAACTGCGTCCAAGCTTAAGCTTTTTACCATCTTTCATTATTACCTCACCAGAAACATAGTCAACCTTTCTGACATATTGATAATTAATTACATATTTCTTATGTGCTCTCGCCATATTGAAGCCACTCATCTCCTGCTCAAAGTCGGAGAGTTTCTTTCGTAAGACAAAGTCACCATCATGGGTATGTATAGTAATATAGTGGTCCTCGCTCTCAGCATATTCAATATCCGATGAGTTAACTTTAATAATGCTGTTATGATTCTCCACCAGAACATCAGTCTCATGACTAATAATTTTAAAAAATTTATTAACCATACGCTCTACATAACTGCTATATAATGATTTCCTTATGAAGTAAAATGGTCTGTAATCAAAGCTGTCATATACTACTTCCTCATGGGATGTAACAAAAACTATCTTAGCATTCTTGTCTTTCACTGCAATTAGCCCTGCAACACCAAATCCGTCCATAGGTTCCATATTAATATCCAGAAGAATGATATCATATTTAGTATTATCAATACTTAAAAGCAGTTTATCACCTGAATTATAATAATCAATAATTACCTCGGCATTATGCTGATTAAAGGCTTTATGTAAACAATCTGCAATCTGTTCAATTATTAAATTGTCATCATCACATATCGCAATACTGTACATCATAGATACAAAACACCTTTATCAATAATTATCTGCTCATATTCTTAACTTCTTCAAACTTGTCTATAACATCCTTAGAAGGCTTTCCTGTAACAAGGCTTACCACAATAATAACAATTGTGGCAAATATAAATGCCGGTAATAGCTCATAAACAGCAAATATGCCACCAAGCCTGGCTATACCGAACTTCCATATGAATATCATGGCTCCTCCGGCAATCATACCGGAAATAATGCCGTATTTGTTCGCTCTCCTCCAGAACAATGAACATAATACAACAGGACCAAATGCAGCGCCAAAGCCTGCCCATGCAAAAGATACTATGTTAAATACAGAACTTCCCGGGTCCATCGCGAAGAAAACAGCAATTATTGAGATTACAACTACTGTTAATCTTGCAACAAGCATTGCTTTCTTCTCTGATAGTTTAATATGAAGGCACTCAACAGCCAGATTCTGGGAAATAGCTGATGAAGCGGCCAGAAGCTGCGAATCTGCAGTTGACATAGTTGCTGCAAGAATTCCTGCAAGTATAATTCCTGCAATAAATGCTGCAACAGGGTTAAAGGATGAAAGCAGATGTGCTATCTTTACAATTACAGTCTCTGAATCATTCCCAACAAGTGTATCAATAACCCCGGCCTTAGAAAGAGAAAAACCGATTACTCCGATTGAAGTTGCCACAATAAGCGAGATAAATACCCATACTGTTGCTATTCTTCTTGAAATCTTTAACTTATTCTCATCCTCAATTGCCATAAATCTAAGAAGAATATGTGGCATACCGAAATATCCAAGTCCCCAGGCAAGCGTAGATATTATCTTGAAAAATCCATAATCACCCGAACCATTTGTTTCAGCAATATGAGTATGGAACATGTCAAGATATCCCGGAAGTGCCTTGGCATTATCAATTACTACATCAAGTCCTCCAGCCTGCACAATACCAAATACTACAACAACACCAAGTGCAAATGTCATGATTATACTCTGCACAAGGTCGGAAGTACTGGCAGCAAGAAAACCGCCTAGTGTACAATACAGAACAATTACAATTGCACTGATAATCATTGCCGCATGATAATCAAATCCAAGCAGACTGTTGAACAGCTTTCCACACGCAGCAAATCCGGATGCCGTATACGGTATAAAGAAAACTACAATAATTGCTGCTGAAATAAATGTAATGATATGCTTATCATCCCCAAATCTCTTCGAAAAGTAATCTGGAAGTGTAATTGCCCTATATCCGTGAGAATATAAACGTATCTTCTTAGCTACAATAAGCCAGTTAAGATATGTACCAATAGCAAGTCCAATGGCTGTCCATGTTGCATCTGCAAGGCCTGTAAGATATGCAAGTCCCGGAACACCCATAAGCAGATAACTGCTCATATCTGATGCCTCAGCACTCATTGCTGTTACAATAGGTCCCAACTTTCTTCCACCAAGATAGAAATCACCTACATTACTATTCTTTCTGGAACATACAATTCCAATACATACTACCATTCCAAGATAAAGCACAATGGCTGTTAAAATAATTGCGTTTGACATAAAAATCCCTTATTATCCTTTCTTAAACACGAATGCATCTATTATAACATAGATTATGCTTAATAAAAAGTATAACAAGGGATTATAATCTCTAAAATATTAAATTATTTCTCATCTGAAGGGTCTTTGTATGCATTATCTGCGATTCTCACCGGCTCCTCAACTTTAATATCAGGGCTAATATCAAAATCCTGCAATATCTCCACTGTTGTCTTAGCACCGCAATTCTCATATATCCACTTGGCATTGGCAGAAGTCATAAGTATTGAACCTTCTGTAACATTCTGTCCAATAGCATTATATGACTTAGGATTAAGATTATAATCGCTCTGGCTGTAATATGCTGCAGAACTCAGATATTCAGCATTATCTAGTCTTGAAGAATAACGCACATAATAGATATCTGTTATCTTTCTCCATATGGTCTTCTCAGAAATAGCTGTTTTATCAGGACTTACCTTGGGACCAATCGCCACCTTAAAGGCTTTAACCGGAATAGTGAATTCCCTGTCCGAATCCATCTGATAAACAACTAAAGTATGCTTATCTATGCTTATCTTAATATAATAAGACTGATTCTTGGCGACAGTTTCTGTCTCTGTAATAACTTCCTTCTTCGATTCATCCGCTGAAGAACTCTCTTCTTTCACTGAATCTTCTTTCTTGTTGTTATTATGCATACTAATAACAGTCTTTAGAACAAACAGTAGTGCAACTACCATCAGTATAAGAATAACAAGGTATATGAGCGGATTAGACCCTTTAAACCATCTCTTAATATCGAATTTCTTCGTTCTCTTATAACTATTAAAATCCATAACTACCAAACCATGTATTATTAGATATCTTTGCCTATATTCTTCTCTTTAAGTTCAATAAACTTAAGAATTATATCAATTGCACCATCTACGCCAACAAGCCCACTGTCAATACACAGATCATAGCTCTTTGCCTCTCCCCACTTCTTGCTTGAATAGTAATTATAATAGCTTGCTCTTCTCTTATCTGTTTTCTGGATAAGGTCAGCAGCCTTAGAATCATTAAGTTCATATATTCTCTTAATTCTCTGCACTCTCTCATCAAGGCTTGCTTTAACGAAAACACTGATTGCATATGGATTATCTTCCAATGCATAATCTGCACATCTTCCTACAATAACGCAGGATTCTCTTCCTGCAAGTTTCTTGATTGCATCAAACTGTGCAAGAAATACCTTGTGATTGATTGGCATATCCACATATGAATTAGTATATCCTAGTGAATATGTATCCATAACAAGAGAATAAAGAAAGCTGTTGGTAGGCTTCTCATCCTGAGATGCGAAAAGCTCTTCACAAAGTCCACTCTCCTTAGCTGCAAGTTCAAGCAGTTCCTTGTCATAGCACTTTATCCCCAGCTTCTCTGCCAGTTTCATGCCTATCTCATGTCCTCCGCTTCCAAATTCTCGTCCGATAGTAATAACTGTTCTCTCATCCATAATTCCTACCTCCTGGTTTCAATTGTATACGATATAATTATATAAAGATTATAACCTACTTCTGTACTAAAATCTACAACTATATAAAACTTTAAGAAATACAACTATTCTTCAAAATGGTCAATATGCAGAAGTATCTCAGTCAGGAACTCTGCAATCTTAGTTCCTGATTTATTAGATATTACACTGTATCTGCTCGGTGTCACACATACAAGTCTGATATTAGAAAAACCTCTTGCACCAAACATATAATTCTTATTGAAGTTCTTATTTCTCAATTCCTTCTCAACCTCAGGTAATATCTGATTACGCGTTATTATTATGAAGGAAATATGTGTGTACATATGATTCTTAACAGGCAGCTTTCCGTCACCTCTCACAAAATGTGGTTCAATCTTTTCCACTGCGAAATTATACAAATCCTCAAGCTGCTGCATACCAAGCGTGTCACAATTAATAAAAAACAGGTGTTCATAACATTTAGAATCCCATAACTTAGCATCCTCTGTTGTGGAAAATCTGTCCTTCTTGTTATAACTGTATGCATAAATAACAAACTTTCTTCCCTCAAACCAGTAATTATGGTATATGTCAAATGTATCAGAAATACTGTTCAGAATAATATCTATAAACTCCTTACGTCTCAATGCGCCCTCCTTGTTATACCCTTATGCATTGTTGCGGAATCCATCCAGAAGTTTCTCGAAATATTCCGGTAACGGAGCCTGAAACTCCATATATTCTCCTGTTGATGGATGTATGAATCCAAGCACCCCGGCATGTAATGTTTGTCCCTGAAGCCTGAATCCATTTCTGGAATGACAGTATACATCATCCCCAAGTATGGGATGCCCTATGCTCGCCATATGAACTCTGATCTGGTGTGTCCTTCCTGTCTCCAGCTGACATTCAAGAAAGCTGTATTTGTCAAAATTCTCAAGAACACGGTAATGAGTTACAGCATGTTTTCCATTCTTCCTGTCTACAGCCATAAGCTTCCTGTCCTTCGGATTTCTTCCGATAGGTGCATCTACTGTGCCTTCTTCCTCTGAAAACCTGTTATGTACAATACAATAATACTTTCTCGTAATCGAATGTACTGCAAGCTGCTTAGCAATATCATTATGCGCCTTATCATTCTTGCAGGCAACTATTACTCCTGTGGTATTCATATCAATCCTGTGGACAATTCCCGGTCTTAATACTCCGTTTATTCCTGAAAGATTATCCCTGCAGTGATACATAAGAGCATTCACTACAGTTCCTGTATAATGTCCTGCCGCCGGATGTACTACCATCCCTTTAGGCTTGTTAATAAGTATTATATCATCATCTTCATATATAATATTCAGTGGGATATTTTCGGGAAGTATCTGTGGCACAATCAGTTCCGGAACTGTAACGTTAATATTCTCGCCGCCGTTAATCTTATAGTTAGATTTGACAATTCTTCCATCCACTGTAATATTTCCATCATCTAAAAGCTTCTGGATACGCGACCTTGATATATCCTCCAGTTCCTGTGAGAGATATTTATCAATTCTTGCTCCTCTATCCTCTATATCCGGAATAAGGATTGAATCCTGTATTGAATCAGTCATTATTATCACCTTTTTTCTTAGAAAGCCTGATAAAATCAAATTCCTCTTCTTTGTATACGAAGAGTATCAGAATAATAAACAATATAACTGAGACAGTCACATAACAGTCTGCCACATTAAATACCGGAAAATTAATAAGCTTGAAATATATAAAATCTCTTACATATCCGAATCTTACCCTGTCGATAAAATTGCCAACGGCTCCTGATACTAACAGTGTACATGTGATTAGAAGTGGTATGTACCTCTTAACTGCAGGCATATTAATTACAACATAGGTTATAAGCAATACAACTATAACTGTGAACACGAGAAACAGATTAATCTTTCCACTTAACATCCCCCATGCTGCTCCGGAATTTCTAAGGTATGAAAATACAAGAGCATCTCCTATAATGTGGTAATCCGGTTTGTTGTAAAGTGCAGCCTCTGCCAGTGCCTTGGTTATCTGGTCAAGCTCTGTAAGAACAACTATTCCCAATATATAGAATAAAAGGCTGGATATTTTCTTCTTATTATTCATATCAACCCCCTGTTATCTGATAACCTTCTCTAATGCTCTATGCATCTGCTCATCTGTTATATTCCTGTCTATATAGGCATCCCCCAAAGACCTTAGCAGAATAAACTTAACTTTCCCGGCATCCATCTTCTTATCATTCTTAGAAACAGCTATTACATCATCTATAGATATACCTGATACACTATCAGGGAATCCATACATTTTAAATACACCAAGTACTTCATCTGCCTCAGTCTCTGTCACAGTGCCTAGTTCAACGCATATGTTAAGTGCAGCTATCATGCCAAGTACTACACACTCTCCATGATAAAGCGTAAAATTCATTTCTTTCTCAATAGCATGCCCAAGTGTGTGTCCGAAATTAAGCAACGCACGCTCTCCCTTTTCCTTAGGGTCATTCTCGACAACCTCTCTCTTAATATTGCAGCTTACATATATCATATGTTCAAGGGCTTCCGGTTTCATCGCTTTAATATCTTCTGCATTATCCTTAAGCCATTCATAATAAGCCCTGTCCTTGATAAGGCCATGCTTTATTATCTCACCAAATCCGGAATTGAATAATCTGGTGCTTAATGACTTAAGAACTGATATATTCATATATACAAGCTCAGGCTGATGAAATGCTCCCACCATATTCTTATATGCCCTGAAATCAACCCCTGTCTTGCCACCGATACTAGAATCCACCTGGGCAAGAAGTGATGTAGGCACCTGAATAAACTTAATTCCCCTAAGATATGTAGCTGCAGTGAAGCCTGTCAAATCTCCAACAACTCCGCCTCCCAGTGCAACCAGACAGTCATTCCTGTCAAAGTGATTCTGTATAAGAAACTCATATACATCCTGAACAGTATTAAGATTCTTATTATTCTCTCCTGCTTCAAATGTATAGCTAAATACCTTATTACCTGTCTTTTGCAGTTCTTCTGACACCGCATCTGCATACAGGGGACCAACATTACTATCTGTTACTATACAGAGCTTTCTCCCTGTAATTCCAAGCTTATTAAATGATTCTGCCAGCCTTGAAAAATCACTTTCTATAACAATATCGTACAGTGGACTGCCATCATACTTAACATTAATACATTGTGACATATTAATCTCCTTATCTGAAAATATATCCTTTAATCAAACAGCCACCCATGACTTTCATAGGTGGCTGTGTAAATTCAAACTAAAATCTGTTTTCATTCTTGTTAAATGATGAAAGATCTATTCCTCCTGTAACTATCTCAGGAATATCTCCTGAAATATCTACATTAGGTGGAGTCACCAGGAAAATATAGTTAGTTATCTTCTGAAGGTTACCCCTTATTGCGTATGTAGAACCTGCTGAATAGTCAATAATCCTCTGTGCTATCTCAACATGAATACCTTCAAGGTTAAGTACAACTGCCTTGCCTGTAAGAAGGGTATCTGTGATTTCCTTGGCATCCTCCATAGACTCCGGTCTGATAACAACAACCTCAAGTCCTCTCGGTGACTGAGTCTTCATAGGTACAACCTTAGACTTTGAAGCGAATCTTACCGGCTTTTCTGCTGTGTAAGATACATCCTCATCTGCTGAGGAACTATCCTTCTTAGATGCACCTGAAAACAGCTTCTTTCTTGTGGAAAGCTTCTCATCCTCAAAGGAATCATCATCGAATTCATCATCGTAATCTTCGTAATCGTCATCAAAATCATCGTCATCATGTAACTTAAACATATTAGTTATTCCGTCAAACATTCCCATTATAACACTCTCCTATATCTTATAATCATCCACATCTTCAGTATCCCCATTAAATACCAAGTCAGTGTGAATAGTCTCTGGCACCAAATATTGCTGTTCCAACTCTTACATGAGTAGCCCCTTCTTCAACAGCAACAGTATAATCATTAGTCATGCCCATGGACAAAACATCCATGCATACATTATCAATGTTTTTCTGATTTATGTCAACCAATAATTGCTTTAATTGCTTAAAATACTTTCTATTATCCTCCGGATTATCAACAAATGGTGCGCTTGTCATTAATCCTCTTATCCTGATATTCTTAAGTTGTGCAATATTCTCAATAAATGCAGATGCGTCCTCACAGGTAACACCAAACTTATTTTCCTCTCCTGCCACATTTACTTCAACAAGAATATCCTGAACAATATTCTTCTTAACAGCTTCCTCACTTATGGCAGCCGCCAGCCTTTCTGAATCCACTGAATGTATCATTGCAGCTCTTCCAACAACATATTTTACTTTATTTCTCTGCAGATGGCCTATCATATGCCATGCTATATCCTTAGGAAGAGACTCCACCTTGTCCACCATTTCCTGAACATAATTCTCTCCAAACTGTCTGATACCACAGTCATACACTTCCATAAGCATTTCCTTAGGCTTTGTCTTGCTAACTGCGACAAGGCAAACTTCCGAAAGACTGCGCCCTGACCTCTCACAAGCCTCTTTAATATGCTGTTCAACATTTGTAAGGTTGTCCTTAAGCATTAATATTACATCTCCTTATTCTGCACATATGTATTAGTAAATCATCTCGTTCTCAGAGTACTTGTCTGCATCCAGGATGATTCTGTCATATATTGAAACCCCGTGGCTTAACGACTGCTTGACTATATAATATTCATTGTTGCCATCTATTATCTCAACAAGCTTAAACACTGTATATCCTGTATTGACACAATATACTCCTTTGAGCTTTTCTACAGGTCCAACAACAAATCTGTCATTAGAATCCATCTTAATTATACTAGTTCCTTCGGTGAGTTCACTCTTCTTAACATATACGCAGTCATCTGTGGACTTATAGATGTCAACACCCTGAAATACCTGTGTCATCTGTCCTTCATTATTATTCTTCTCAACAAAGAATCCGTAATTGCCCTTTTCTCCATTCGTTATCAGGTAATCCTTAGGAATCTTATAGAACTCATTCTCTGTGACAGCAGATACAGGAACTTTAATTCCAGACTTGCCGGACACGATAATCTCAATATCGAGAAACCTCTCTGTCGCGTACCGTATCATATACTTGGACAAGGTTATTCTGCCATAGGAATTCTTACCATTATTCACAATATTAAATGGAAATGTACCTGTTATGTTATCCTTGGTAAACTTAATTGAAATTGTATCCTTAGAAGAAAGAGAATACTTATCAATGTCAGTCTGTGTAATTGGAAACATAAGAGTCCAGTTCTCACTTGTTATAAGCTTATAGGCAGAATCATTCGCCGCTATGAGCTTCTCTGTCTTAAGATTCTGCTTATCATATGACTCCTTCTTGAAATCAACATTTCCAATTGTCTCCTCTGTGACTCCTTCATAACCATCAACAGAATATACAACAATACCAGGCTTTTCAGCCTTAACAGTCTTAAAAAGGTCCTGGCTTCCTGTACTTGTGACAATTGAATCAAGATTAGCCATAATATTCTCGTTAATAGACTGTAAAACCGTAGCATTAAGATCTGACTTCAAATCATATACTGCGCTGAAATCATTGTCATCATATTCTGTTATATAATTGGTAAGTGTATTCTTTATTACAGCAAGATTCTCATCTGAGAGCTTATTGCCCTCACCTGATGTATACTGTGCAAGTATCTCTGACACACGACCTGTCTCATCCACTGTATATACAGTCTCGTTGGTCATAACTCTTGTGCCTTCCCGCTGATAATAATTGATATCACCGGAATAGGCTGAATTATATACTTCTTCCTGTCTTAATGCAACTGCTGTGAAAGATGCATTATTCATCAAAGAACCCACTTCCACTTCATATGTCTGAACTTTTGCCTTTGACACATAAATAGATATAAAACAGATTATGTATACAAGGACAATTCCAAAAATAATCGCTGCAGCTTTCGGTCTTCTTCTGTATCTGACAACTTTTTTACCAGCCATGATAAACCTCATTCTTCTGCACACACGCGGTGCTGATTAACATACATAGTTATTTTATCATTTTAACTGAATTGATACAAGACTCGACGCTGATAAATATATATAAACCAAGAAAAGATATTATTTATTTTCTAATTTTTTCCAGTTATTTTATTATAAACCTGCACATACTAATGACAGGAAATTCAAAATCAGCAAAAAAGGGATTAATCCCTTTAAAGGAGGTATTATGAATTCTAAACCTATAGACTACATTGCGCTTACTATTGCCATCATAGGAACACTTAACTGGGGACTGATTGGATTCTTAGACTTTAATCTCGTCCATTTCATATTCCGTTCTGTAATGGTAGACCGCATTATCTATGCCCTTGTTGGTCTTTCCGGCCTTTATCTTCTCAGCACATATGGAAGAATCAGGGCTCTTGGAGATAATATGTAAACATTGGCGGGGAATCATGGCTATTATTCCATGATTCCCCACCTTTTAATGCATTTATATTATTATTTTCTATGTTCCATTATATAATCAAGCAGACTGTCTGCCACTTCTTCTTTAGACATAATAGGAAGTTCCTTAGTTTCCTCTCTGGAGATTAATGTAACAATATTCGTATCTGTGCCAAATCCTGCTCCTTCAACCTTAACATTATTGGCGACAATCAGGTCAAGATTCTTCTTATCAAGCTTTGCTCTTGAATTCTCAAGCAAATTCTCTGTTTCCATAGAAAATCCGCACAGATACAGACCTTCGCGCTTGCTGCTTCCCAGAGTTCCAAGAATATCTTTTGTTCTATCAAGGGCTATAGACATATCTGTGTCTTTTTTCTTTATCTTCTGGTCACTTACTGTTGCCGGTCTGTAATCTGCAACTGCTGCGGCCATAATAATAATATCAGAATCAACAGCACACTCTGTAACAGCGTCATACATATCCTGCGCCGAAGTCACATCAGCCATCTTAACAAATGGCACCGGTTCAAGACTTACATTCCCCGACACAAGCGTAACGTAAGCCCCGCGAAGCATAGCCATCTTTGCAATTGCATACCCCATCTTTCCTGTTGAATTGTTAGAAATAAATCTAACCGGGTCCAGCTTTTCTCTTGTCGGTCCCGCTGACACACAAAGCTTTATTCCGGACATATCCTTCTTTCTGGCGATTGTTCTTAAGATATAATTCATAAGCACCTCCTCTGAAGGCATCTTTCCAGCTCCCGTATCGCCACATGCAAGTCTTCCACTATCCGGCTGTATTATCTCATACCCATAATTTTCCAGTTTTTTCAGATTATCCTGAACAATAGGATTCTCATACATATTAGTATTCATTGCCGGAGAAATCAGCTTTGGACACTTGCATGCCATAATCGTTGTGGTCAGCATATCATCTGCAATACCATTTGCAATCTTTCCGATTATATCAGCCGAAGCCGGAGCAACAAGAAATATGTCCGCCAGCTTTGCAAGGCTTACATGCTCCACATTGAACTGGAAATTCCTGTCAAATGTGTCAACAAGACATTTATTTCCTGTCAGAGTCTCAAATGTAATCGGGTTAATAAAATTACAGGCATTCTGCGTCATAATGACATGCACATCAGCATTTTTCTTTACAAGCATGCTGGCGAGTCCGGCAATTTTATATGCTGCAATACTTCCTGTGACCCCGAGAACAACCGTCTTTCCTTTTAACATAGAATCTCCTTTCTTGCGCTACTGCACATTCTTATCATAAATGTATTTAAGACCTCTTATAAGCAATGCCGGGTCTGTTACGATTTCATTCCTGCAGAAAGGAATAATTACCTTGCTTAATCCGCCTGTTGCCACAAGCCTGGCAGCCGGCTTTCCATTCCTTCCAAAACCGCATGTCTCATTGATTCTGTCAATAATTCCATCAATGCTTCCCGCATGTCCATATATAAGTCCGCTCTTCATACAGTCAACTGTATTCTTACCGACAGGACTTTTAGGTGCTTCAAAACTAATTCTTGGGAGCTGTGCAGTCCTTGAGGAAAGTGAGTTCATGGAAACTCCTGCCCCGGGTAAGATTGCACCACCAATATAATCTCCATTCTCATCTACTGTGCTTATAGTAGTAGCAGTTCCAATATCCACAATAATAACAGGAGCGCCATAATCATGCGTAGCTGCTACAGCATCAACAATAAGGTCACTTCCCACCTGCTTTGGCTGGTCCATCAGAATATTAAGACCTGTCTTAACGCCGGGACCTACAACTAACGGTTCAAGATCAACCACCTTACCAACAGCCGCTTTAATAACATTGGTAAGCTGTGGCACAACTGAAGAAATAATTGCTCCATTAATATCATCAGACCCTATATCATAGATTTCAAGAACATTCTTAAAACTGATTGCATACTCAAGCTCAGTCTTGGAAAGGTCGGTACTTAAACGCTCCTCAAATATAACTTCATTATCATTCACACATCCGATTACTATATTAGTATTTCCCATATCAATAGCCAGAATCGTGCCCTTAGTATTCTTTCTCAAAATACATTCCTCCTTGTTTAACAAAGCCTTTATCTGTCCTTCAGCCTCGCATACATTGTTACTCCATCCTCAGAAAGTCCCTCTGCCAGACATACATATAATTCATTGACAGGATTGATACCATCAAAATCATCTGCATTGACAGCAACCCTTATATAATTCTTTGTATATCCAGTATAATATGACTTTCCATCTATCTGTGTCAATTCCTCAATCAGAACTTCAATTTCAGTGCCAATATACCCCTTTCGGTAATCAAAGGACTGCTGTTTTTCCAATTCAAGAAGCTCTGCACTTCTTTGAGACTTAACCTCGTCAGAAATCTGGTCAGTCATCTTGTCAGCTACAGTGCCTTTTCTTCTTGAATATTTGAAAATATGCATTTCATAGAAAGAAACCTTTTCCAGAAAATTCTTAGTCTGCCTGAAATCCTCTTCCGATTCCCCCGGAAATCCCACTATTACATCGGTTGTGATTGCCGGATTGTCAAAGGACTTCCTCAGGCGTTCACATCCTTCATAATATTCCTCTGTATTATATTTTCTGTTCATAGCCTTAAGAGTCTTATCGCAGCCGCTCTGGAGTGAAAGATGAAAATGCGGACATATTTTGGAAAGCTTGGAAATACGCTCTGCAAATTCATCCGTAATTATTCTTGGTTCAAGAGAACCCAGACGGATTCTGTGAATGCCCTCTACTCCATGAATCATCTCAATAAGCTGTATAAGTCCAACATTTTCAAGGTCAGTACCATATGAGGAAATGTGGATTCCTGTGAGAACAACTTCTTTAACCCCTGTTAATGCCAGTGTCTTTACCTCAGATATAATATCCTCCGGCTTTCTGCTTCGAACACGTCCTCTCACATAAGGAATAATACAGTAGGAGCAGAACTGATTGCATCCATCCTGAATCTTAATATATGCCCTCGTATGTTCACCTGTCTGGTTAATCTTAAGTTCCTCATATTCCTGCAGCCTGTCATTGATATCAACAAGAAAGGTTGAATTCCCTTTATCGGCAAAATATTCTTCAAGAGCCTCAACAATGCTGATTTTCATATTGTTTCCAAGAATAATGTCCACACATTCATCTCTTTCCACCCCTTCCGGGTCAGCCTGCACATAACATCCCGCAGCCACAACCACTGCATCAGGGTTCATCTTCTTTGCCCGGTGAAGCATCTGCCTTGATTTTCTGTCAGCTATATTAGTAACTGAGCATGTATTTATTATATATATGTCAGCCTGCACATCATCCTTAAAAGGTACAATCTCATACCCTGCATCCCTAAGCATAATCTCCATGGATTCTGCTTCATAAGAATTGACCTTGCAGCCTAAACTGTGAATAGCAACTTTTTTCAATTTAACCACCATTTCCTGTTAATTTTTGTTACATTTCTTTATTGACATAGGTTTAACAAATATATATTATAGTTTATAGAAAACATTTAAGGAGGTATTCCGATGAAAACTGTGAAGATTTCATTAAACTCAATCGACAAAGTAAAATCTTTCGTCAACGATATCACTAAATTTGATGTGGACTTTGATCTTGTTTCTGGCAGATATGTTATTGATGCCAAGTCTATCATGGGAATATTCAGTTTAGACCTTTCTAAGCCTATTGACCTGAACATCCATGCAGATACTGATGTTGAAACAATCCTTGCCGTATTAAAACCATACATCGTTGAATAATCATAAACTACAGATTATTTAAAACCGCTTTATCCTTATGTTGGATAAAGCGGTCTTTTTTATTCAATTATAATTTTTTCTGTTGTCTCTATTGCTGTCTTGTAAAGCTCTTCTATTACACCCTCAAGATTCTTTTCATGCTGTTTAATTACATTGAGATTAGGCTTCGTAACCGGGTGCTTTGCCACAAATATTGTACAGCAGTCCTCGAAAGGCTGAATTGAAGTCTCGTAGGAACCGATTTTCTCTGAAATATCAATAATCTCCTGCTTGTCGAATCCGATAACAGGTCTGAAAACCGGCATTGTACATACTTCATTAGTACAGTAAAGACTTGCCATAGTCTGGCTTGCCACCTGTCCAATGCTCTCACCCGTTACAAGTCCCTGACATCCTGCTGCGTTGCCAAGCTCCTCTGCTATCTTCATCATATATCTTCTCATAATGATTGTAAGCTCATCATGTGGGCATTTCTCATAAATAGCCATCTGGATATCAGTAAAATTAACTACATTTAAAACAATAGGGCCTGAATACTTGGAGATAATTCTGGCGAGGTCCACAACCTTCTGCTTAGCTCTCTCACTGGTATATGGTGGCGCATGAAAATATGTTGCCTCAAGCTGTACACCTCTCTTAGCCACCATGTATCCGGCAACAGGGCTGTCAATGCCACCAGATAACAGAAGCATGGCTTTTCCTGCTGTTCCGATAGGCATTCCGCCAGGTCCCGGAATCTCAATTGAATAAATGTTTATAACATCTCCTCGTATCTCAACCTGAAGAAGAACATCCGGGTTATGTACATCTACCTTCATCTGAGGGAATGCATCAAGAATTCTTCCACCGAGTTCCATGTTAATCTCCATAGAATTCATCGGATAATTCTTTCTTGTTCTTCTCGCATTAACCTTAAATGTAAAATTCTTATCTGAATATGCCTTGTCAAGATAATTAATCACCTGCTTGGAAAGGTCATCAAATCCATTGTCCTCAATCTGGACAACAGGACATATTCCTACAATACCGAATACTCTTGTGAGACTTTCCACCACCTCATCATAGTCATATTCTGAGAGTGCATTGACATATACTCTTCCATCCGCTCTCTTGACATCGAATTCACCCTCAACGTTCTTAAGAGCAAACTTAATCTGTCTTACAAGGGCATCCTCAAATATAAATCTGTTCTTACCCTTAACACCGATTTCCCCATACTTTATTAAAAATGCTTTATACATAATATCTCCTTTATTCAGTGTCTTGTATATTTTCTAAGAACCGGAAGAAGTTCTCCCAGTATCTGAATCGTATACTCTAATTCTTCCTTCGTTGTATCATAGCAGAAACTAAACCTCAATGTTGAATCTAACAGGTCTTTATCCAGACCGATTGCAACAAGAGTGTTGCTTAAGCCCGGCTTGTTAGATGAACAGGCTGAGCCGGATGAAACATAGATCCCCTTATCTTCGAGTGAGTGAAGAAGTACCTCTGCTCTGACTCCCCGGAAACTTGCACTGACTATCTGCGGAGCGCTCCCTGTTCCCTTACTGCTGTTAACCACAACGTCTGGCAGCTTATTAAGCTCATCAATAAGCCAGTCCTTCAACTCATACAAATGTGCAATCTTATCATCAAAATCCTTATCATATATAAGCTTAACGGCAGTTCCAAGTCCCGCAATAGCTGGAACATTTTCTGTTCCTGAGCGCATTCCCTTCTGCTGTCCGCCACCATATATAATAGGCTTAATTCTTGTCTTATCAGCAATATACAGGAAACCGCTTCCCTTAGGTCCATGAATCTTGTGTCCGCTTACAGAGAGCAGATCAATTCCCAGCTTCTTAGGATATATCCTGTATTTACCATAAGCCTGTATTGCATCCACATGATATACAATATCAGGATTATACGTTTTAACAATATGTCCGATTTCTTCAATCGGTTCAACAGCACCTATCTCATTATTAACATACATAATACTGACAAGAATTGTCTCGTCATCCAGTGCATTTTTCAGGGCATCAATATCTACAATTCCTTTAGAATCCACCGGAAGATATGTTATTCGGAAGCCCTCCTTCTCAAGATAATTAAAAGGTTCCTTGACTGAAGAATGTTCAACAGATGATACAATACAGTGCATACCTTTACGCCTGTTCGCCATGGCTGTACCAATAATAGCCATATTGTTGGATTCTGTTCCACCTGATGTGAATAAAATTTCCTTTTCCTGACACTTTAATGTCTTGGCAATGGCCTCCTTGGCATCACGGATATACTTTTCTGCCTCAACACCCTTCATATGCTTAGATGACGGATTACCATAATCCTCTGACATAACCTTTACTGCTGTTTCTATTACCTCTGCCGCACATTTAGTTGTGGCAGAATTATCCAGATACGCTTCCATCTTTACTTCCCTTCCATGTTGAACATAAGTACTGACAAGAGCATCATTCCTGCTGTCTCAGTTCTCAATATTCTGTTTCCAAGCGTGATTACCTCGGCACCGGCATCAACTGCCTCATCAAGTTCTGCTCTGTCAAAGCCTCCCTCCGGTCCGATAAATATCCCCACCGACTCTCCATGTCCGATTTCTTCAATCACACGTCTTGTCTTATCCATTCCATCCGCACATTCATAAGGCAGGAGGATTTTATCAAGCTCAGACGACATCTTTAATGCTTCCTTGAAAGTCTTCACCTCTGTAACTTCCGGAATAATACTTCTTTTGCTCTGCTTTGCTGCACTGAGGGAAATTGAATTCCAACGCAGAACCTTGGCTTTGGCCTTTTTATCGTCCAGCTTGACAACACTTCTTTTCATTGCAACCGGAACTATGCTGTAAGCTCCAAGCTCAACAGCCTTCTGTATTATAAGCTCCATTTTATCAGCCTTTGGCAATCCCTGAAACAGGATTATTCTGGATGGAAGTTCTCTTCCCTTACTGTCTTCTCTGATTATATCTGCTCTTATATATTCATCAGACATAGTGGCAATACAACATTCATAATCAACGTTATCTCCGCTGCTTATAAGCAGCTTGTCTCCCTGCCTGAATCTCAAAACATTCCTGATATGATTGACATCACTTCCAACGATATCAATATGAGTATCGTGAATATTCTCATGCTCTGCAAAAAAATGATACATAACTATTTCCTTCTGGCTGTAATATTAACCCACTCGCCATCATGGTTTATCTCAACAATCTCCAGTTCCTTATTCTTTCTGAACGCCTCAGCTACCTCATTCTCCTTTGTATCAATTATACCTGAAGTAATGAAGTAAGCACCATGCTTCATATGTTCATGAATACATGTTGAAAGCGGCTCAAGCACATCTGCTAAAATGTTGGCACACACTATGTCATAACACTCGTAACCGCAGGCATCCTTAACATATTTATCATCTATGATATTACCCTCTATGACCTCAAGCTGTTTCTTGTCAATACCGTTCTGCTGTGCATTCTCCTCTGATGCAATTATGGCATTAGGGTCAAGGTCTGTGCCGAAGGCATGTCCAGCGCCATATTTTAACGCAACAACAGATAGTATTCCACTTCCACATCCTACGTCAAGCACTTCATCCTGTGGCTTTACATACTTCTGGAGCTGTCTTATTACCATTCTTGTGGTCTCATGTGAACCTGTTCCGAAAGCTGTTCCCGGGTCGATACTAAGAACAGGATGTCCCTGCATTTCCTCTGTAACAGGCTCCCAGGTCGGCTTAATATACAGGTCTCCAATAGTAAATGTATGCCAGTATTGTTTCCAGTTGTTAATCCAGTCCTTATCCTCTGTCTCAGACTCAGTAATCGTACCCTCCCCGATATCCACAAAGGTTCTCAACTCCTCAAGTTCTGCTTTAACTCTGCTTACCATGGACTTATCATCATCCTCACTGTCAATGTAAAAGTTCACTCTGGCTCTTCCGTCATCAGGCGGAAGGTCAGGAATGAAATCTACAAACATGGATTTTGCTTCTTCCTTAGTGAGCTGCACATTATCTTCTATCTCAATACCTTCGATTCCCAAATCATTAAGGGCGCTGCTTATAAGGTCAACCGCCTCTGTAGTTGTCTGAATCGAATATTTATTCCACTTCATATCTTATCCCTTTCCATTACATTCGTAAAAATGCTTCATATCCTTTAAGTGTCTCATAAAGGTCTGCCTTACTTATAACTTCATACGGAGCGTGCATATTCTGAACTGCTATACCACTGTCAATTACATTCATATCAAGATTAGCCAGAATGTATGCGATAGTTCCACCACCACCTGCATCAACCTTTCCAAGTTCTGCCATTTGGAAGCTTACATCTGCATCATCCATTGTAGCGCGGAGCTTTCCGATAAATTCTGCTGAAGCATCATTAGAACCGCTCTTACCGCGGGAGCCGGTATATTTGTTAAACACCATTCCCTTACCAAAATAAGCAGCATTTTTCTTTTCAAATACTGACGCATAGTTTGGGTCGTATGCCGCACTTACATCAGAAGACAGCATATAAGAACATGCAAGAGCTCTTCTTAACTTAAGCTCTGAATAATCTCCACATCTGTCCATAACCTCGGCTACCATATTTTCAAAGAAACGTGACTGCATTCCTGTGGCACCGACACTTCCGATTTCTTCCTTATCCACAAGAATACATACAGCCGTTCTTGAAACCTCCGGTGTGTTAAGAAGTGCCACGAGAGACGGATATGCACACACCCTGTCATCATGTCCGTAACCCATTATCATACTTCTGTCAAGACCGTAATCCCTTGCCGGACCGGCTGGTACAGCCTCAAGTTCTGCAGACAGAAAATCTTCTTCCTCTATACCGTATTTCTCCTTAAGGATTGCAAGAATATTCTTTTTAACAGCCTCTTTCTCTTCTTTATCAGATGGGTTATCTGAAGATTCTTCTGTTGATTCTTCATATGCCGGCATGCTTCCGATAAGAATGTCCAGGTCTTCTCCTTCAACCACAGCACTGCCCTTCTTTTCCATCTGCTTGGAAGCGAGATGTATGAGAAGGTCTGACACACCTACAACTGTATCATCCATATCCTCACCGATAACAACATCAACACACTCTCCACTCTTTAATGCTACAACCCCGTGAAGAGCAAGAGGAAGCGCAACCCACTGGTATTTCTTAATTCCGCCGTAATAATGTGTATCGAGAAGCACAAGCTCTGTATCCTCATACAGAGGATTCTGCTTTATGTCAAGTCTCGGCGAATCAATATGTGCGCCAAGGATGTTCATTCCTGAACTTACAGGCTCTGTTCCAATATTAAAAAGCACAACTGCCTTTTTCATATTGACAGCATATACTTTATCTCCTGTCTTAAGCATTTCATTGTTCTTAATCACATCCTCAAGATTTCTGTAACCTGCCTTTTCTGCCAGCTCTACAGCTCTCTTCACACATTCTCTCTCTGTCTTACACTCAGATATAAAATGTCTGTAATCATCAGCAAAATCAAACACCTGCTTTCTTTCTTCTGAAGAATACTTCTTCCATGCATTAACCTTTTCCATTGAAACCGCCTGTCCTTTCTTTATCTAATCTAAAACTCAAACAATTATATACCTAAAGTTATCTGTCCGTCTGAATCCATATCCTCGCTAAAGCTCTCATTAGCAAGCTCCAGCTCGGCTTCCTCCTTGTACTGTTCCACCATATCTTCTGTGATGGCAGGAAGTTCATCTATGGACTGCACGCCGAAAGACCTTAAGAAATCCTCTGTCGTACCGAAAAGCATAGGTCTTCCCGGAGCATCCAGTCTTCCCACTTCCTTGACAAGACCTAACTCAACCAATTTGCTCACCGCTCTGTCTGAGTTAACACCCCTTATATTCTCTATCTCAATTTTAGTAATAGGCTGCTTATATGCAATTATTGACAATGTCTCTAATGCGGCATCTGTAAGAGTGTACTTTCTTGGCTGGCTGCACACCTTGATAAGCGCATCATAATATTCCTGCTTGGTGCATAATTGAAAACTGTTTTCCAGCTCAATTATCCTGATTCCTCTATTGTCTGATTCATATTTGTCCATAAGATTATGAACTATTTTAGTAGTAGTTTCTACATCCTGTTCTATGGCATCTGCCAGTTTCCCCACTTCCACGGAATCGCCCATGGTAAAAAGAACTGCCTCAATTACGCCTTCCATCTGTTCTATGCTCATTATTCTACTCCTCAGTTATATCTTCAATAAGTTCCGGATTCCTTACAACCCTGATAAATATATCCTTGTCAGGACTATCCTGACACACCTCAACGAACCCGGTCTTAATTAATTCCAACACCACAAGAAATGTTACAATTACAGCCACCTTGGACGGATTATCCATAAGCAGATCCCTGAAATTGAATTCCTCATGTTCCAGCATAAAGGCTTTTATATCCACAAGCTTTTCGCTCATGGTAACCTCTTCCTTCTCTATCTTGCCGAACTTGCTTCTGACCGGATCTATCTTATCCTCCTTGCGCCTCATCACGTCTGAAAAAATGTGGTTCAACCTGGAAAGCGTTGCATCACCGATAACCTCAGACAGATTGACTGGCGGAGTATATGCTGCCACTTCCTCCGGAATATCCGGTTTCTTATAATAAGACCTCTCTGCATCACTATGCTTATCTTTCAACTCCTGTGCCATAGCTTTAAAAAGCTTGTACTCCAACAGTTTTTCAACGAGTTCTGCTCTTGGGTCTTCCTCATTGCCCTCCTCATCCACTTCCTTAGGAAGAAGCATTCTGGACTTAATATCCAGAAGAGTAGCGGCCATCACAAGGAATTCACTCACAACATTAAGGTCTTCCTTCTTTAGCTGCTCCACATATTCCATATACTGCTCTGTTATCATGGCAATCGGAATATCGTATATATTAACTTTGTTCTTATCAATCAAATGTAATAAAAGATCCAGCGGGCCTTCAAACACCTGAAGCTTAACACTTATTCCCATCTTATCACTATTCCCGGTTTAATATTTGTGCGCAATTACACGAATCACATTTTACATAAAATAGCAAACTATTGCAAGTAATTGCTAAATTCAAAAAAATAACATATAATATCTTGCAAATACATTAAAGGTTTTGGAATCTGACATGAATAATTTTATTTTATTTATAAAGAGAATAGTAACGAAAATATCACAAGACCGGATTGGCGATTATGCATCTTCAGCATGTTATTATATTATGCTGAGTTTTTTTCCATTCTTTATCGCACTTCTGAGCCTTGTTAAATATCTGCCAATCACACAGGATAATCTTTTACTGATAATTAATGGAATTCTTCCGACACAATTACAGTCAATAGTTCAGGGACTGCTCTCAGATATATATGATAATTCCACAACAACTCTCACCCTTATCACTGCCATCGGTATCGTATGGGCAGCAGGAAAGGGGTTTATGTCTATTGTACGCGGTCTTATGCAGATATATGGTAGAGACAGCCGCAAGAACTGGTTTTTTGAGAGACTGCGGGCAAGTATTTATGCGCTTGTATTTATGGCACTTATTATCGCCAGCCTGATTCTCATGGTTTTCGGCAACAATATCATGAACTTTACCCAGAGAAATATACCACAGCTTTCTAATGTTCTGGCTGTATTCAGAGGTATTTTTAACAGTAAACACTTCCTGTTTCCAAGTATATTTACTCTGTTTTTTACAGTGGCATTTTCTCTTGCATCCCGAAGAAGGGAGAAATTCTACAAGGAAATCCCAGGTGCATTTTTCTCAGCTATAGGCTGGTATCTGTTCACGGCTCTGTATTCCCTGTATGTTGACCACTCACCGAATTTCTCATACATGTATGGAAGCATTACCACAATTATTATTGCTCTAATATGGATGTATGCCTGCATAATAATAATATTTATTGGTGCAGAGATTAACTATTTTATTAATGATGAGAAGCTTATACGTCATTATCTTGTGAAGAAATCAGAGTAAGTGTGGTTCCCCTGTAGAAGAATTCCAGAATCTGTGCATATGTCATAGATTCTGCCATTTTGTTGGCAGCATTCTGGCTCATTCCAATCCCATGTCCATATCCTCCTCCGGTTATCCGAAATCCGGTCAGCTTCTTTCCATCCATAACTTTCTCAAATATGCAGAATGTACTTGGAAGATTAGCGTATTTTGCTGTTCCTGTCATTGTTTCCATCTCCACATTTGAATTGCCAAAAGCTCCTCTTATTGCAGATTCGCTTTCAAGAATAACCTCTCCTTTATCCCCTGTAACTTTAACCCTTACCGCTGCTCCGCCATTAACTCTCTCAACAACATCAATATCACTTATTTTACCTATATTCTTACCTGTCTGTCTTCTAAAGCTGTCACTTATTTCATCCACTGTCTCTTCCATTTTCCAACGATAAAGAGAACATCCGTAATCATAATCAGCTTCATTATATGATTTGATAAATTGGGTGAATTCTGACTCTACTGTAAGTGCCAGACCTTTGTCAATACCACCTACACACTCTGCCACAAAATAGGGATATTTCTCATTAGTATTACCCCATAGTGTCACATCTGTTGTACTTCCGCAGGAGGTTGAATAATAATAGGTCTTTATTGTCTCACCGTTATAGGACAATACCTGACCTGATGTCTCCTCCACCGCCCTGTCTGTGGAATCACTCCTTGCAGAATTGTTATATACCTGAAATTGTATAGAATCATCTATATGCGCGCCATAGGCACTGTAATAATTATTAGATAATTCTGTATATGCATAGCTTCGTGCGCATACAGCCTGACATTTTAGTGCTTCTATATTAAAGCCTGATGGCATCTCACTAGGAACTACTTTCTTGAGATAATCCTCTATATTGACCTCGTTAATAACAACAATACCCTCATCGCATTTGACAAGTTCTATGCTCCCGCCATAGGCTGGCGTACCAACACCGCGTGTTATCGAATTAAACCTTATCTCGCTTCCTTTTGAAACAAGCTTTACTCTTCCACTCTGAAACAGTTCTGAGTCAGTATTAACCGTAAAGCTCTCTCCCGGAAGTATCTGCAATGATTCTTCCCCGTATTCAACCTGAATTACAGAATCAGCACTAAATGTTGTCTCTGTAAAAAATATATCTTTAAATCCGTTAGTTTTTATTATAACTCGGATATTATCAGCCAGAAGAGGTTTATTCTTTATTGCACCGCACACTTCTCCATCTGCGACAATGAAATCCTGAAGAGCATATCCAACTATAATACTGCTGGCATTCTTAATTATAGAGCTGTCCTTTTCATACATTATAAAATCTTCATCAAGCTTAACTGTTCCATACCCTTCAATATCCACTGTATCATCAGAAACAGATAATACCTTTCCGCTGACAACATCTGTCTTGGTGTTTACTTCAACAACTCTGCCATCATTAATCACAATATCACATAGGCATCCTGTAACATCCTCATTTAACTTTCCAGCCTTAAAGCTTCTTATGTTGCCATACATATTAGCTGTCAGCCTGTCGGCACTTATATTAGTAACATATACATTTTTATAAATATTTATCTCAGAAATGCTTCCTTTATATTGACTCTTTATCAATGACGAAATATATACGCAGACCGCCGACAATACTATTATCAGCGCAGAATTCATAAGAAATATATACTTTATCTTATCTTTCATAAGTGCATCTCCTCGTTTTACGAATTATTATTAAAAAAATTCTAAGACAAGCTCTTTCTAGTATATGCACTTTCAATTAATAATAGACCTAAAAAATGGGTTGTCACCTTACGATGACAACCCATTAATATATCCCAAAACGCCGTTTCCCACGCTTTCGACTCCTAGCTAAGCCAGGTGGGCAACCGCATCCAGACCGCTGCCTTCCACTCAAAGGAGGCTTGACATTAGAATGGAGATATAGGAATCCCGTCGAAGAAATGTAGGATCAAAATAATGTGGGTTCGCGAGCGCCCCAGGAAATATTCAATTGATACGTTCCGTATCTTTACATAGATTATACAACTTCTTTTCTCTTTACACAATATTATATGCGAAAAAAAGTTAAATATACATAAAATGCCACGTCCGTAAAAACAGACGCGGCATTATCACATAATAAACAGTTTCTGATAACTGTATCGCTTTTAATTAAAGCTGTGGTCCGGCAGCAACTAATGCCTTACCAGCATCATTACCCTCGTACTTAGCAAAGTTCTTGTTAAATCTTGCAGCAAGATCCTTAGCCTTAACTTCCCACTCTGAAGCATCAGCATATGTATCTCTTGGGTCAAGAATCTTAGGATCTACACCTGGAAGCTCTGTAGGAACTTCGAAATTGAACATAGGAATTGTCTTAGTAGGAGCTGAATTAATAGCACCTGAAAGGATTGCATCAATTATACCACGAGTATCCTTAATAGAAATTCTCTTACCTGTTCCATTCCATCCTGTGTTAACTAAGTAAGCCTTAGCTCCACTCTTCTCCATCTTCTTAACAAGCTCTTCAGCATACTTTGTTGGATGAAGCTCAAGGAAAGCCTGTCCGAAGCAAGCTGAGAATGTAGGTGTAGGCTCTGTGATACCTCTCTCTGTACCGGCAAGCTTAGCAGTAAATCCTGAAAGGAAATAGTACTGTGTCTGCTCTGGCGTAAGAATAGATACTGGAGGAAGTACACCAAATGCATCTGCTGAAAGGAAGATAACATTCTTAGCAGCAGGAGCTGAAGAAACTGGTCTTACAATATTATTAATATGGTCAATTGGATAAGAAACACGTGTATTCTCTGTTACACTCTTATCTGCAAAATCGATCTTTCCATTATCATCAAGTGTAACGTTCTCAAGAAGAGCATTTCTCTTGATAGCATTGTAAATATCCGGCTCTGAATCCTTATCAAGATTGATAACCTTAGCGTAGCATCCACCCTCAAAGTTGAATACCCCGTTGTCATCCCAGCCGTGCTCATCATCACCGATAAGAAGTCTCTTAGGGTCTGTTGAAAGAGTTGTCTTACCTGTTCCTGAAAGGCCGAAGAATATAGCTGTGTTCTCTCCGTTCATATCTGTGTTAGCTGAGCAGTGCATTGAAGCAATACCCTTTAATGGAAGGTAATAGTTCATCATAGAGAACATACCCTTCTTCATCTCTCCACCATACCATGTATTGATGATTACCTGCTCATGGCTTGTGATATTGAATGCTACACATGTCTCTGAATTAAGACCTAACTCTGCATAATTCTCAACCTTAGCCTTAGAAGCATTATATACAACGAAATCTGGCTCGAAGTTCTCAAGTTCTTCTGCTGTTGGCTTAATGAACATATTAGTTACAAAATGTGCCTGCCAAGCAACTTCAACGATGAAACGAACTGCCATTCTTGTGTCCTTGTTAGCTCCACAGAAAGCATCAACTACAAAAAGTCTCTTATTAGAAAGCTCTTTCTTAGCAATGTCCTTAACCTTAGCCCATACATCTTCTGACATTGGATGGTTATCGTTCTTGTACTCATCTGATGTCCACCATACTGTGTCCTTAGAGTTCTCATCAACAACGATGTACTTGTCTTTAGGAGAACGACCTGTGTAGATACCTGTCATAACATTAACTGCACCAAGCTCACTTTCCTTACCAACTTCATAGCCCTCGTTTGTAGACTTTGTCTCCTCCTCGAATAATAATTCATAAGAAGGATTGTACACGATCTCTGTTGCACCTGTGATGCCATACTTGCTTAAATCGATTTTTGCCATCTTACATTAACCTCTTTTCATATATTTTCTTGTAAATATTACAAAATTCCCTTTAATTCTATACCAAGCCATAATTAAAATCAATATTAATTGTTAAAATTTTCTCGATATCCTTTTAATAGTTAAATATATTAACTTATTCTTTCCCTGGAGCGCTCTTTTCATAATCAATATCTTCAATTGTTTCACTTGAAAGTCTTATTGCCTCTGTAACTATATTTTCTGAGACTCCCATATTTTCAGCCACTTCCTTAACTGTAGGTTTTCTTCCAAGTTCCTCTCTTAATCTCACAGCCCAGTCGTTCACAAGATTAACCTTATTGAGTATCTTTCCGGACACCATATTAACATCCTGCTGCTCATCAATCATCATGTTAAGACTGCCCTCAATCTCTTCCTGTACAGCCTTGTCAATCTCCTTTATCACATCGAGAAGATCCTGTGAACTTCCCTCCTTTATCTTATCCTTCCACTCATAATTATTGAGCCATTCCTGCTGTCCGATGTATGCTGTCATTGCAAGATTAGCCTCCTGTATAAGATCACAGGCGAGTGCTCCCCTTCCACGGAAAGGTTCAATCCAGCCAACTATTTTCTCAAGATAGCTCTCTGTAAGCAGTTTAAGAGATTCCTTATCCTTATCCTCCACAATATTCATAAGAAGATATGATCTTGTAGTATCTGTCATAGGCTGTATACCTGACAGGTCATTAAGATACATTTTCAGATATTTCTCATCCTCCTCATAATTGAGGTGGCTTACTATATCATCTGCAACTTTCTTATCCTCTTTCTCTTCCTCAGATATATTACCGCTGTCCTCTTCTTCCTCAGCTTCTCCACCTGCTTTGCTGGCAGCAGCATTTTCCATCATGTTAAGAAATTCGTTGTCATCACCTGCCTCGCCCTCAATCTTAATGCTGTTAGCCATAAGATATCCGCTAATCATCTGAAACTTAGACTCATCTAATGCCATATCCTTGAAAAAATTGTTTATATCATCTCTTGTAACCGTGTTTCCATTTACTTTTGCATATTCTTTAATACTCGAAACCGCTTCCATGAATGCAGCCTGAATGTCTTTATTAACATTTGCCATAGTATTCCTCCATATAATTAGTGCATTTTTCAACTTATGAATTACAACAGCACTTTATCAGCATGGTATAATATACCACATAATAACCTTTCTGGTAAATGTATTATTATGAAAGCACATTTGACAAAAGGCTGTGCCTCGCTTATAGTTTATATATAATCCCAGATATATATTGGGAAATAAGGAGGATAATAATGAGAATTGCATTAATTAATGAAAACAGCCAGGCTGCTAAGAATGAGATGATTTACTCAGCACTTAAGAATGTTGCTGAGAGCAAAGGACACACAGTTGATAACTATGGTATGTATTCTGCTGATGATACTGCACAGCTTACATATGTTCAAAACGGTATTCTTGCAGCAATCCTTTTAAACAGCGGTGCTGCTGACTTTGTTGTAACAGGCTGCGGTACAGGTGAAGGTGCTATGTTAGCGCTCAACTCATTTCCGGGAGTTCTCTGCGGACATGTTGTTGACCCTTCAGACGCTTATATGTTCATGCAGATTAATGACGGTAATGCTATCGCACTTCCATTCGCCAAGGGATTCGGCTGGGGTGCAGAGCTTAATCTTACATATATCTTTGAGAAGCTTTTCGAAGGTGAGCCAGGTGGCGGATATCCTAAGGAAAGAGTTGTTCCAGAGCAGAGAAATAAGAAAATTCTTGATGGGGTAAGAGCTGTATCACTTAAGCAGGATCTCGTAGAAATTCTTAAAAATCTCGATCAGGATCTTGTAAAGGGTGCTGTTGCAGGTGAGAAGTTTGAAGAACTCTTCTTTGCTAACTGCAAGGATGATAAGATTGCTGAATATGTTAAGACATTAAGAGCATAATTCTTTTCATACAAAAGAGCCATGAACGATTATTATTCATATCCGTTCATGGCTCTTTTATTTAGGGACCGTAATAAAGTCTATTAAGCTGTTTTCTCTATCATTCCTGCTTTAGTCAAAGCTATTCTCACTGTTTTTCCAAGCAGTGTTGCTATAACAATTTTGATTATATCAAATACAATAAATGGGAACACACACACCGTAAGTGCATATGCGACTGAACATTTCAAAAGATATACGAACCAGATCGTTCCAAAAAGGTATGCAACAGCGGTTCCAACTACCCATCCAATCATTGTCAGCCATATATTTCTATGAGCAAGTTCAATAACAAGTCCGCCAATTAATGCCATAAATATAAATCCTACCAGATAACCACCAGTAGGTCCCAGCAGTTTTCCCAAGCCACCTGCAAATCCGGAAAATATTGGAAGTCCTACTGCCCCAAGAATAAGATATATACAGTAGCTGCCGGTTCCAGCCCATGCGCCTAATACATATACTGTAAAGTATATAACCAGGTTAGTTAATGAAATTGGAACCTGACCGATTGGAACTGAAAGAGGTCCGAGAATACATGTAACTGCGGCCATTAATGCCATGAAAGTAATCTGATAGATTGTCAATTTTTTGCTTTTCATTATTGTGCCTTCCTTTTCTAATGTAATACAACAGTAAACATTGTACACATAGCAAAATATATTGTCAACCGTCATTTATTTTAGGTTGACATTAAATTCAAATATAAGGGCAGTAAAATAAAGCCGCACACATTTATTGCAATATGTACTGTATCATTCCCGGTCCGAGCTGCGGCGTTGGTCTCCCAATAAATCCATGTTTTTCATAGAATTCTTCACGCCCTTTGGCACACATAAGGCACAGCATCATTCTGGTTCCAGTCTTCGTCATACTCTTAACATAATCTATCAGCTTATCTATAAGCATACTTCCAATATGACGACTCTGATACTCCGGAATTACAATAAGGTCCTGAATATAGCTTATAACTGCCTGATCTCCCACAATTCTTCCCATTCCAATTGGCTTGTCATCATCGTATACGGTAAATATCTTAACACTGTTATCAAGTGCCTTCTGTGCCTGTTGTCTGTCAAGTTCTATCCAGCCCACCTGTTTTCGCAACGAAAGATAGACATCCACATTTTTTAAATCTTCAACAATTCTTATCATAATAATCATCCCTGTAATTTTTTTAAACGAGCGTATTATACTCGCTTTATTTATATATGTCCAGTATGCTATAATGTTAAAAAATATTGGAGGTGATGACATGATTACCGTAGCAAAGGATAAATCCGGAGATTATACTTCTTTACAGCAGGCTGTTAACTCCGTTCCCTTCGGAATTCCTGAAACAATTTACATCAAAAACGGAATATACAAAGAAAGAGTCGAGATAAGGCAGGACAACATAACCCTGATTGGCGAATCTAAGGATAATGTCATTGTTACTGAGGGCTACTATGCTCGTATGCTTATGCCTGACGGTTCTAAACGAGGAACATTCCGTTCATATACATTTCTTGTGTACGCAGATAATTTCAGCGCATACAATATCACATTTGAAAACAGTGCCGGATTTGGCGATGATGTCGGTCAGGCGATTGCAGTCTATGCTGAAGGAGACAATATTATTTTCAAGAACTGTAAGCTCCTTGGACATCAGGATACGCTTTTTACCGGGCCTCTTCCAATGAAAGAAAAACAGCCGGGTGGATTTACCGGTCCTACAATTAATGCAAAACGACGCCATGTACACCAGCTATATGAAGACTGCTATATTGCAGGAGAAGTGGATTTTATATTCGGTAGTGCAACAGCATACTTCAGAAACTGTACACTTTTCGCCCTTAACAGAAACAATAGTATTAACGCCTACTATACTGCTCCTTCCACATATGGAGGTCAGGAATTCGGCTATGTGTTCGATAGCTGCACCTTTACCGGAAACTGCCCGCCTAAGAGTGTTGCGCTTAGCAGACCATGGAGAATATATGCCAGAACTGTTCTGCTAAACTGTGAATACTCAGAACAGATTATTGATGAAGGTTTTACTGACTGGAACAAACCCGAATCCCACGATACTGTATTCTATGCAGAATATAACGGACACGGTCCCGGATATAATCCCGAAAAAAGAGCAGCCTATGTTCATCAGTTAGATGAGACACAAGCTGCAAAATATACTAAATCAAATGTTATGAACTCTTAATTAAGAGTAATTGAACCAAGCGATGCTCCGGATGATGTAGCCGACATAACAGAACCGGCTATAGAATTGGCATCGCTTTCTTTAACCTGAAAAAGCACAACCACATCTTTGCTCTCTCCGGCAGAAAGACTTACATTCTTGAGAGTAGTAAGATCATTCTTAAGCATTGATGCATAGCTGTTTACATTCTTATCCCCTGCCATAAGCTTAATTGATACACTGCCTGTTGATGAATTAAGCACAACAGCAGAATTCCCTGTATTGGTAAGCTTTAATTCAACTGCAACCACCTTGCATCCTGACTGTGCCGGCACTGATAGTATATAATCATCCACAGGATATGAATTTCCCGTTATATAGTCCTTATATGTAAGTGTAACTCCGCTAAGTCCGAGTGCTTCCGGAAGAGATGTAAGCAAATCCTTATTCTCTGTAATGTCACCCTTAACAGGTGTTGAAGCCTTCGTATTCTGTGTTGATTCTGCCACTGTCTGCGGCTGGCTTGGTAACTTGGTTGGAGTCTGGCCTGATTTATCAGATGTTGTAGCACTGTTTGATGAATTAAGCTTCTGATATTTCCATTCGTTCTCATAGGAATACTTCATGAGTATTCCGGCAATATATTCTGCAATAAGGTCATTTTCTTCTTTAGTTAATGTTATGTCATTCTTTCCACAACCGGCAAGCGCAGCACAACACAACAGCAATAGAAGACCTGTAATTATTCTTTTCATTAATCCGCTCCTCATGGTAATTATAAATATATATCAATTATAACACATCATGATTTACAATCAAGATTAAACCAGAATTCTACGCCATCGGAAACATTATTAACACCATAATTCTGACCCATAGACTCCATAATAGCCTTTACAATCGAAAGTCCAATTCCATTGCCACCATATTCCCGGGTTCTTGCCTTATCTGTCTTGTAGAACTTCTCCCAGATACGGTCTATATCCTCATCCTCAATATTCTTTCCACTATTGTAGACAATCACCTTAATTGTTCCATCGTCATTGTTCTTTATGGTTCTCACCTCAATTGAACGCTTTCCATCACAATGATTCAACGCATTTGAAATATAATTAGTAAGAACCTCCTCTGTCTTATATTCATCTGCCCAGACATAATTATGTTCGCCACGGTTATCGAAGACAATGCTCATATCCTTCTGTTCTGCCCTGATTTCATTGGCATCTACTACAGATGTAATAAGTTCATTAATATCAAAGCGTTCCATTACAGGCTCATCATTACCGAATTCTATCTGGTTAAGAGTAAGAAGCCTTTTTACCATAGTGTTCATTTTATTGGCTTCATCTATTATTACATCACAGTAAAATTCCATACTCTCCGGGTCATCAGTTATTCCCTCTTTCAGGCCTTCTGCATATCCCTGAATAAGCGTAATAGGGGTTTTTAATTCATGAGATACATTTGACAGGAAATCTGTTCTCATTATCTCCAGCTTTTCTTTTTTATCAATGTCCCTTTTAAGTTCAAGATTGGCTTTCTTTAATTCCGCAATATTCTGCTCAAGCTTTTCAGACATATTGTTCATACTCTTTCCAAGAAGCCCTATCTCTCCTTTATCACTGCCTTCATACCTGGCATCGAAATCCATCTCTGACATACGTTCAGCAATACCCGAAAGCTGCTTAATCGGCTTTGTAATATATGTGGAAACAACAAATGCGGCTATAATACCTATAATCAGAATCACACCGCCAACATATTTTATCAGGGTTGTTGATATATTGACATTATCCTTAATTCCCTGGATAGGTGTTCTCAATATTATTGAATAGCCATTATCCAGAGTGCCCCATATTTCAAGATAATAATCTCCAAGACGGTCATCGTAAACCTTCTGGAGAGTATATTTCTCATTAGAACTTATTATCGTCCTGTTTTCCACTAAAGAATTGTCAGACATATCAATTATATCCTGAAGGCGCTTTTTATGTTCTTTCTTGCTGTCCTGTGTGTTGCCCGGTTCCTCTTCCCCTGCTCTGGTTTCCTGCTCAGAATCACTCTTAGGTTCAGGCGGTCTGTTTAGAATACTGTCATTTTGAAAAATATCCCCATTAAAAATGCTCATCCGGAGACGCTCCATCATAGAGTCTTCACCCTGTGTGCTGACATATATTGTACACCAGCTACTGTCAACAACAAGCACTGATATTCCTTTAGCAGTAGATATATTTTCCATATCAGCATTCATTGTATCCTTGTCAATTTCATTATCTGTATACTGTTGCATAATCTGATTAACGCACTCATACGAATTAACCATTGTTGTCTGCTTTCTCTGCATGTATACCGTTCCGGAAAAAATGCTGTTAAATACGATAAGAAGCACAACAAGACACGCAACCGTGGCAACCATAAGAAATGTGATTTTGAATTTAATTGAATGTATCTTCATAAAATCTGTAACCTCACTATACAATTACATCATATTAATCCACAGTAAACTTGTAGCCCATTCCCCAGATTGTCTTAATGTAATCTCCCTTGTCGCCCATCTTCTTTCTCAATTTCTTAACATGGGTATCTATGGTTCTTGCATCACCAAAATAATCATAATTCCACACATTATTAAGAATCTTCTCTCTTGAGAGAGCCAGTCCCTTATTCTCCACAAAAAATGTCAGAAGTTCAAATTCCTTGTAGCTTAAATCTATCTCTTCACCATCAATCTTTACAATGTGTGCAGCCTTATCAATCACAATACCGCCAATCTCTATTATCTCATTACTGTCGACTCCATAAGCACGCCTTAATATGGCATCAACTCTGGCAGTGAGGATTTTCGGAGAGAATGGCTTGGAAATATATTCATCAGCTCCACACTCAAAACCGTGAAGCTCATCATTCTCTTCTCCCTTAGCCGTCAGCATAATAATAGGCACCTTAGAATCCTTTCTTATCTCCCGGCATACTTCCCAGCCGTCCATTCCCGGCATCATGACATCAAGAATAATAAGTGCTATATCCTTATTCTCCATAAATGTATCAACTGCCTCAATTCCATCTGCAGCCTCAATTACCTCATATCCTTTTCTTGTAAGGAAATCACTCACCAGTTTTCTCATTCTGCTCTCATCATCTACAACTAAAATCTTCATCCTATCCATATGTAATCCTCGCTTTCAGCCTCAATTCTGATTTTATATTATCTGATAATTATGTTTAAAATGTGTTTTCTGCCAATATATTCCTCACTTATTCTGGGAAGACTTAGATGTGCCCGTGGTATTCTCCGTTTCCTTAGACTTAAGTTCTGCTTCTCTGGAGTTAAGTTCCTTCTCTTTTGCCTTAAGCTTTTCCTCCTTAGATTCAAGTTCACTCTGCCATGAAGAATACTTATTCTGAAGATTCACCTCGTAATTCACTACATTGGAGTTAGAGCTTGTCTTAAGTATCAGAAACATTCCAAGAATTGCCACCACCAAAAATGCATTGACAATCATCACCTTCACAAAATTATTCCTGTACTTTGCCACCTGGATAGACAGGGTATGAAGCTCACTTCTATGGGCATTGCGCTCCCTTCTTCTGTCAATCTCAGCCTGTGTCTCACTTTTTACTGGTATAGGCTTTATCTTATCATCTGGAATTTCCGGTGAATTATACAGAAACTGCTGTAACTCCTTGAGATAATTTAGTCCAATAGATGAATAGAATAATTGTCTGTCAATAATTTTATTATACAGAACATAAACCTGCTTAGGGTCAGAACCATCCGTATTACCAGACAGGTACTTTATGGCATTCATCTCATCTCTCGCCTCGTCAGCCTCCTGCTTTGTCTTAAATGTATATCCACCTACAACATAGCCCTTTTCCTTAGCTGACGTCTTATCCTTATTATCTCTGCCATTCTTAATCTTAATATTCCTACTTTCGCTCATAAATTCACTTCCCCACATACACAAAAATACACAGCGTTATATTGAAACCTTTATTAGTTTTATTCTACCATAGCTTGCCGGCTTGGAAAAGAAAATAAATAAATCCGAACCATAATGGTTCGGATTCATTCAATGGACCAGAGGGGAGTCGAACCCCTGTCCGAAAACCCATTCCCTGTTCTTCTACTATCATAGTTGATTATTTAACATTCCCTCTGATACACGGAAACCAACATCCTTGTATCTTCAGTAGCTTCATAATACGTCCGGTACCGCAAAGCTTTGGCAACGTCGTTTCCTACATAATCGAAGCCCGAATCCTAAAGTGTAGGTGCTCCAGGTCAGACTGCTGCAATTAGGCAGCGTATGCTAAATTATCGTTAGCGTTTATATTTAGGTTTGGAATTTAACGCTTTCCTGCGGATAGCTTCACCAGCTTCAAGATCCCCGTCGAAACCTTTACTAGCCCTTATCAGCAGTTCTCACTGCTTAATTATAATAACATTGGCATTATGCCAAGTCAATTAACTTAATTCTAAAAATAATCTAAAACTTTAGATTTCTGTTCTTAAATTCCTTCTGAGCCTCTCTTTGCTGGTCTTTCTTAGCAATAGAGTCTCTCTTATCAAAGTTTTTCTTACCCTTTCCAAGACCAATCTCCATCTTGACCTTTCCCTCTTTAAGATACACCTGAAGAGGAACAAGCGTATATCCCTTGATAGTAAGCTCACCTGCGAGCTTATTAATCTCGTTCTTATGGAGAAGAAGCTTCTTAGGTCTTAAAGGGTCTTTATTGAATATATTCCCCTTCTCATAAGGTGTGATATTCATATTAATTACATATACTTCACCGTTCTGAATCTGTATATAAGACTCCTTAATAGAGCATTTCCCTGCCCTCACAGACTTTACCTCTGTTCCGCACAGCACCATTCCTGCTTCATATTTCTCCTCAATGAAATAATCGAAATAAGCCTTCTTATTATTAGATATCAGTCTGTTTCCTGATGCACTGTTCTTTGCCATATTTGTCTCCATTCCTTAAGTGAATGCAACATTTATACACTTCACATATCTTCTTCAAAAACAAAATCTATTGTTCTTGATATTTTATCGGTTCCAGCCACAACAACCTTAACCTTCTGCCCCAGTTTGTAAGTTTTATTGCCGAGTTCACTTACCATCTCATAATGTTCCTCATCAAATGTATAGAATCCCCGCATATTATTAACAGAAACCATTCCCTCAATAGTATTCGGCAGCTCCACATATACACCCCAGGCTGTGACCCCGGATATTACACCTTCAAATGTCTCTCCTACAAATTGTTCCATATATTCTGCCATCTTAAGCTTGTCAGTATCTCTCTCTGCATCAGCAGCCCTGCGCTCTGTGGCACTTGTAGACACAGCCACATCCGGAAGAATCCCCGAGAAATGTTCCCGTCTCTTCCCGCTTAATCCGCCATGCATATTTTCCTTGATAATTCTGTGAATCTGCAAATCAGGATATCTTCTTATTGGCGAGGTAAAATGGCAGTAATACTTTGCCGCAAGTCCAAAATGTCCCACACATTCTGTTGTGTACTTAGCCTTCTTCATTGAACGAAGTGTAAGCCTGCTTATAAGATTCTCAGCATCAGAGCCCTCAATATCAGATAAAAGCTTCTGAATCTCCTTAGGCCGCATATCGTCATTCAGTCTTAATGTGTAACCAAAATTATTAATAAATGTGGCAAGCTTCCTCATCTTTTCCGGGTCCGGATTCTCATGCGTCCTGTACAGAAAAGGCATATCCTGCCAGAAATAATCCTCTGCTACAGTCTCATTAGCTGCAAGCATAAAATCCTCTATAATCTTAGTTGCAACATTCCTGTCATAAGGCTTAATATCTGTCGGATGACCATCTTTATCAAGTATTATCTTGCTCTCCGGAAAGTCGAAATCAACTGAGCCTCTTGCAAATCTTTTCTTTCTGAGGAGAGATGCCGCCTCTTCCATCATATGAAACATAGGAACCAATTCTTTATATTTCATGATTTCTTCGGCATCTTCATCTGCAAGAATCTTCTTGACACTTGTATAGCTCATTCTTCTGTTAACATTAATTAATGTTTCACATATCCTGTGACCGACAATATTCCCCTTTTCATCAATATCCATAAGGCAGCTCAATGCAAGCCTGTCCTCTCCCTCATTAAGAGAGCATATTCCATTGGACAGCTTGTGCGGAATCATAGGAATAACCCTGTCCACAAGATAAACACTTGTCCCTCGTTTAAGTGCCTCCTTATCAAGCGCACTGCCCTCCGTCACATAATGACTAACATCTGCAATATGAACACCAAGGTGGTATACAGGTCCTTCCTTTGATATAGATACAGCATCATCCAAATCCTTCGCATCTTCACCATCTATGGTTACCATCTGGACATTTCTCAAATCCACCCTGCCATTCTTATCTTCTTCTTTAACAGTATCAGGAATATCCTCCAAAGCCTTTTTAACAGAATCCGGAAATTCCACTGGTAAATCATATGCTCTGATAACGGACATTATGTCTACTCCCGGGTCATTAATGTGACCTAAAACCTCAGTAATCCTGCCCTGCGGATTCTTATTACAGCTTCCATAATCGGTTATCTGTGCAACTACCTTGGAGCCGTCAACTGCACCGTTTATACACTCCTGTGGTACAAATATATCACAGTTAATCTTCATGTTATCAGGAATAACAAAACCGTAAGTTCTGTTTTTCTGAAATGTTCCTACCACATTGACAATTTCATGTCCAAGCACAGCAATTATCCTGCCTTCAGCCCTTTTACCCTTTGTCTTCTCACTGGTAATCACTACTTTAACCTTATCATGGTAAAATGCATTCATTGTGTCATTGGCCTTGACAAATATATCATCTTCACGGTCAGGAATGACAACAAAACCAAAGCCTTTGCCTGTGCTTTCAAAGATTCCTGTCAAAGCAACATTCTCCGGCTTCATATATTTGCCCTTCTTTGAAACCCCGATAGTTCCATCTGACACAAGACTGTCAAGCACCTCCTGAAGTTCCCCCCGCTGTCCCTTCGGAATATCAAGAAGGATTGCAATCTCTTTAGCTTTCATAGGTACATATAATTCATTATTAAGAATCATATCAGCAAGCATACGCCTGCGTTCTGTAAAAATATCCTTCTCCATATATCCTCCTGAATAATAAGCAAAACGCTCTTAAGAATTATTTTTCTTAAGAGCGTTCGTAGTTTAGAAATTAAAATTAAGTATAACTGCTATCACAATGAAAAGAATAACAAGAATCTTGGTAATCTTAACAAGCTTACCCTCCATAGAGCGTCCCTTGTTTCTACCCCAGTATGAATCAGCAGCACCACTGATTGTTCCTGATAATCCATTCTGTTTGCTTTCCTGCATAAGAATAATTATTGCGATTGCTATACAAATTACTATAAATACTCCCATTAATCCAATTCTTAATACATCTCCGACAGACATATGAAACAATGGTATCATCTTATCCATACTAATCCTCATTCCTGCGCATGGAGCGCTTTTTATTACATAATAATGCCAATATGGCAACATAGGTTATTCTAACACAATCAAACATCTTGTGCAAGAAGAAATTTAATTCTTCTTTACAAGAAGAGACTCACCTGTCATTTCAACAGGCTTTTCAAGCCCCATAATCTCAATAAGTGTAGGAGCGATATCGCAGAGTCTTCCTCCCTCACGCAATGTATAATTATCATCATAATTAACGAGAATGAATGGAACCGGATTAGTTGTGTGGGCAGTATGTGGAGCGCCTGTCTCATAATCAATCATCTTCTCAGCATTTCCATGGTCTGCACATATAAACATAACTCCGTCTACTTCCTTCACAGCCTCAACAGCCCTGCCCACAAGCTCATCCACCTTCTCAACGGCCTTGACTGCTGCAGGAATGACACCTGTGTGACCAACCATATCAGGATTAGCAAAATTAATAATTATCACATCATATTTGTCAGATTTAATTGCATCAACCAGATCCATACCAACCTCTGGAGCACTCATTTCAGGCTTTAAATCATAGGTTGCAACATCCTTAGGCGAGTTAACGAGTATTCTGAACTCATCCATATTAGGGTCCTCAACTCCGCCATTGAAGAAGAATGTAACATGAGCGTATTTCTCTGTCTCAGCAAGTCTTAACTGTTTCTTTCCCTGCTTAGCAAGGAATTCGCCTAATGTATTCTTAATCTCTTCCTTCTTAAAAGCTACGAGCTTATTAGGAATTGTCTCATCATAATCCTTAAAACATACAAATGTTAATGGAATAAATCCTGTCTTTCTCTCAAATCCTGTAAACTTATCATCACAGAAAGCTCTTGTCATCTCTCTTGCGCGGTCTGGACGGAAATTAAAGAAAATAACTGAATCCCCAGCCTTAACTAAAGATAATGGCTTTCCATCCTCGCAGATAACTGTTGGCTCAACGAATTCATCTGTCTTGCCGTTGTCATAAGATTCCTGAAGTGCCTGTGTAGCAGACTCTGCCTTTATTCCATCACCTGTAATCAATGAATTATATGCCTTTTCAACTCTGTCCCAGTTGTTATCTCTATCCATAGCATAATAACGTCCAGAGAGGGAAGCAACCTTACCAACTCCGATTTCAGCCATCTTGTTCTCAAGAGTCTCAACAAATCCTTTAGCAGATGCTGGTGGTGTATCTCTTCCGTCAAGGAAAGCATGTACATATACTTTAGATACTCCCTGTTTCTTTGCCATCTCAAGCAGTCCGTATACATGACTTAAATGACTGTGAACTCCGCCATCTGATAAAAGTCCGAAAAGATGGAGATCTGAATCATTCTTCTTACAGTTCTCCATAGCCGCTATAAGTTCCTCATTCTTAAAGAATGTGCCATCCTCAATATCCTTCGTGATTCTTGTAAGATCCTGATAAATGATTCTTCCGGCACCAATGTTCATATGGCCAACCTCTGAATTACCCATCTGTCCATCTGGAAGTCCAACTGAAAGACCTGATGCGAATCCTTGCTGGAACGGACACTCCTTCATAAGCTTATCCATAACAGGAGTATTTGCTAAAGCAATAGCATTACCTTCTGTTCTATCATTAAGACCATAACCATCAAGCACCATTAAAACAACCGGTTTCTTACTCATATTCTGATTCTCCTTTAAATATGTTCTTTCAAATATTCATCTCCCTTTTCCAGATTTATGTTGCTGAATGAATTTGCATATTTGATTGCAGACCGTAAAGCAACGTTGGTACTTAATGAGCATTGTTGCGAATTTAGCACCGCTACGTTGCGTCCCGAGCGGGAGCGCGTCTGAAATCAAATATGCAAATTCATTCTCGGTAATACAAATCCGAAAAGGGACTATTTTGTCTATAGCATGATAGCACATTTGTATAAAAAAACAAAGACCCTACTTTGATATTATGTTCAAAGCAGGGTCTATTAATTCCTGTTAACGGTTATAATTAACAATATCTGCAAAATCAGGTTTAAGGCTTGCGCCTCCCACCAGTCCGCCATCAATATCAGGCTGTGAGAACAACTCAGCAGCATTAGATGCATTCACACTTCCACCATACAGAATTCTTATCTTATCGGCAGCTTCATCATCATATAACTCTGCAAATACAGTTCTGATAAATCCACAGACCTCCTGAGCCTGGTCTGAAGTAGCAACCTTACCTGTTCCAATAGCCCATATCGGCTCATATGCAACAATTGTATCAATTGCCTGTTCTTTAGTTACACCTGCATAGGCTGCTATAATCTGTCCTTTAATAAAATCCAGTGTTATTCCCTGCTCTCTCTGCTCAAGCGTCTCACCGCAACACATAATCGGAATCATATTATGTTCGATAACCTTGCGCATCTTAAGGTTAAGCACCATATTGCTCTCATTGAAATACATTCTTCTCTCAGAATGCCCGATGATTACATGAGAAACCCCTGCATCAACAAGCATTTCCGGTGATAACTCCCCCGTAAAAGCGCCTTTCTCCTGATAATATACGTTCTCAGCCCCAATAAATATGTTCGAACCCTTGACAGCTTCCACAACAGGAACAATATCAATTGACGGCACACAAAACACTACATCAACATCAGGATTATTGACATTCGGCTTCAGTTCTGTAACAAGCTTTACTGCCTGGCTTGGTGTCATATTCATCTTCCAATTACCCGCTATTACTTTTCTTCTCATTCTACCCCTCCATTCAATAAAACATACCATATAATATATGGACAAGTCATATAAAATATTCCGTAATACTATTTATCTGACCTTGATAATAGCATAAAAGTAATATAAATTCAATAGTGTTTGTGAAAAAAATAACAAAAATTGTAAAAAAACAGACTCCCGATAATAAACGGAAGTCTGCAATTAATACTATATATAAAAATTGTTTTATCAGATAAAACTACTTATCATTAGCTGCTGCTACACCAGGAAGTTCCTTGCCCTCAAGGAATTCAAGTGAAGCTCCGCCGCCTGTTGAAATATGAGTCATCTTATCGCCAAATCCAAGGTTATTAACAGCGGCTGCTGAATCACCTCCGCCGATTATTGTTGTTGCTCCCTCAAGAGAAGCAAGTTCCTCAGCAACAGCGATTGTTCCCTTTGCAAAGTTAGAGAACTCAAATACACCCATTGGTCCGTTCCATACTACTGTCTTAGCATCCTTTAATGCATCCTTATAAAGCTCGCATGTCTTAGGGCCAATATCCATACCCATATCATCATCTGCCTGATGTCCTGCAACGACAACATGTGAAGGTGAATCATTGCTGAATTCCTTAGCTACTACTGTATCAATAGGAATGAGCATCTTAACGCCCTTCTCCTCAGCCTTCTTCATCATATCCTTAGCATAATCAAGATAATCATCCTCTACTAAAGACTGGCCTACACTTCCGCCATGAGCCTTCTGGAATGTATAAGACATACCACCACCGATGATAAGTGTATCAACCTTGTCAAGAAGATTATTGATAACTGAAATCTTAGAGGAAACCTTTGAACCACCAAGAATTGCTACAAATGGTCTTACCGGATTATTGACTGCATTTCCAAGGAAATCAATCTCTTTCTGCATAAGATATCCTACAACTGCTGTATCAACATACTGTGTTATACCGACATTTGAGCAGTGAGCTCTGTGAGCTGTACCAAATGCATCATTTACAAATATGTCTGTGATAGAAGCTAAATCCTTAGAGAATGCCTCTCCGTTCTTAGTCTCTTCAGGTCTGAATCTTGTATTCTCAAGAAGAATAACATCTCCGTCATTCATTGCAGCAACTGCTGCTCTTGCATTATCACCTACCACTGTATCGTCAGCAGCAAACTTTACCTCCTGGCCAAGAAGTTCTGAAAGTCTCTTTGCAACTGGTGCAAGAGAAAATGCAGCGTCTGGTCCCTTTGGTTTGCCAAGATGTGAACAAAGAATAACTTTTCCTCCATCAGCAATAAGCTTCTTGATTGTAGGAAGTGCAGCTACAAGTCTTGTCTCATCTGTAATTCTGTTTCCATCTAAAGGTACATTAAAATCGCATCTGCATAATACTCTTTTGCCCTTCACATTGATATCATCAATAGACTTTTTATTAAGCATATAAGTTTCCTCCATAAAAATAAAATAGCTGTCAGTCAGCTTTTAAAAAACCGGAGAATAGCCAAACCATTCTCCGGTATAAAAATCAAGGCAATCTAAATGATTAGTTTAACTCAGCGAAGTACTTGATTGTTCTAACCATCTGGCTTGTGTATGAGTTCTCGTTATCATACCAAGAAACAACCTCAACCTGGCTCTTTCCATCTGGTAACTTAGAAACCATAGTCTGTGTAGCATCGAATAATGAACCAAATCTCATACCAACGATATCGCTAGATACGATCTGCTCTTCATTGTATCCAAAGCTCTCTGTAGCAGCAGCCTTCATAGCAGCGTTAATCTCATCAACTGTCACTTCCTTGTTAACTACAGCGAAAAGAAGTGTTGTAGAACCTGTAGGAGTAGGAACTCTCTGAGCAGCTCCGATAAGCTTTCCATTAAGTTCTGGGATAACAAGACCGATAGCCTTAGCAGCACCTGTTGAGTTAGGTACGATGTTGCAAGCACCTGCTCTAGATCTTCTTAAATCACCCTTTCTCTGTGGTCCATCAAGGATCATCTGGTCACCTGTATAAGCATGAATTGTACACATAATACCTGACTCGATTGGAGCAAAGTCATTAAGAGCCTTAGCCATAGGAGCTAAGCAGTTAGTTGTACATGAAGCTGCTGAGATGATCTGGTCATCCTTAGTAAGTGTCTCATGGTTAACATTATATACGATAGTCTTAAGATCATTACCTGCTGGAGCTGAGATAACTACCTTCTTAGCACCTGCATTGATATGAGCCTGAGCCTTAGCCTTAGATGTATAGAATCCTGAACACTCAAGAACAACATCTACATCAAGCTCTCCCCATGGGCAGTTATTAGCATCTGGCTCTTTGTAAATCTTAATTGTCTTACCCTTTACAGTAATTGTTCCAGCCTCATCATCTGCTGTAACATCGCTCTCGTGTCCGATTTCAACATATCTTCCCTGTGATGTATCATACTTTAAAAGATGAGCTAACATTGTTGGGCTTGTTAAATCGTTGATAGCAACTACCTCATATCCCTCTGCACCAAACATCTGTCTGAATGCGAGTCTTCCGATACGACCAAAACCATTGATTGCAACTTTTACTGACATAAAAACAATTCCTCCTAAAATGAATTTTTAAAACATAGTTTGTTAAAATTTCAACTACCGAGTATTGTACATAAGAAGAAACAAAATATCAAGACTTTCTTCCCATTTTTTACATTTTGGCATATTTTTCAAAGAATATTCATTCTCGATTAGTCATTTTAACGAAATCTTGGTAAATTCTGTATCCAATATAATTAATATGACCCCATTGGAAACTTTTCTTTATACTCTTCAAAATATTTATCAAATGCTTCTCCCTTATCTTTCTTGAGATTGATAAGGTACTCGTGTGTATCAAATGCGTTAATCTCCAGCTCAATAATCGCTACAGCGACATTAGAGCAATGGTCTGCAATTCTCTCAAAATCTGTGAGCAGGTCATTAAATATAAAGCCCTGATGAAGAGTACACTCACCCTTCTGCACACGCTTGACATGATTCATCTTCATCTCATCGCAGTAAATATCCACAAGTTCTTCGAGAGGCTCAGTCTTATACGCATTGACAATCTTATTCTGCTCAAATGCATCAATAACATTTCCGACAATCTCACGCATAATTGAAGACATAAGCTCAATATCTTCAACAGCATAATCTGAAAATCTCAGCTTCTCATTATAAAGTTCTGCTGCGGCCTGTGCAATATTAACCGCATGGTCACTCATTCTCTCAAAATCAGAAATTGTGTGAAGAAGCTTTGACACCTCTTTATTCTGCGCAGGAGTAAGTTCCTGCTGTGTTATCTTGACAAGATAAGTTCCCAGCTTATCCTCATATCTGTCAACCTTATCTTCTCTTCTCTGGATTTTGTCATATTTCTCCTGTGAAAATGTGTCAAGAAGTTCCATGGAACGTACAAGGTTCTTCTCTGCCATATGAGCCATTGAGCAAAGAACCGTCTTAGCCTGCTCAATTGCCAGAGTCGGATGTGCTATGAATCTGTCATCAAGGACACCGATTTCAACAATATCCTTATCCTCCTCATCCACAACTTCCTTAAATATGAAGCATACAATCTTCTCAAGCAAACGGATAAAAGGGAACAATACAACAACTGTTGCAATTCTGAACAGTGAGTTGACAAAGGCAATTGACACAGTAGTCATCGTTCTGTCCATAAATGGAAAATGGACAAAATGGTTAACGCTGTAAAATACTACAGCCCATATTATTGCTCCCAGTACATCTACAAGAAGATATACAAATGCTGTTCTCTTACCATCAGTAGTTGCACCAAATGAAGAAATAATAACCGGCATGGCAGCACCGACTGCAATACCCATAATAATTGGAAATGCAATCGAAAAATCAATAGCACCTGTAACCGCCAGTGCCTGAAGAATACCTACTGTAGCCGATGCACTCTGTAAAATAGCCGTAACAACAAGACCTATAAGAATACCAATGAAAGGATTAGAAAACTTAGTTAATATATCAATAAATGCCGGTTCTGTTCTCAAAGGTGCTACAGCAGCACTCATGTTCTGCATTCCGACCATAAGGATACAGAATCCTATCATAATGTCGCCAACATGCTTTTTAACCGGATTCTTATTGACCATCCTGACTACTATTCCAATAACACCAATAATCGCTGCAAGAACTTCTGTTGACAAAAGTTCAACCCAGCCTGCACCGCCACTGATATCAGAAAGACAGAGCACCCAGCCTGTAACAGATGTACCTATAATTGCACCCATTATAATACCAATAGCCTGCTGCATCTTAATCATTCCGGCATTAACAAAACCGACTACCATAACTGAAGTTGCTGATGATGACTGAATAATAGCTGTAACAGCCGTACCAAGAAGAACTCCCTTAAGGGGTGTGTTGCTAAGTCTGTAAAGAATTACTTCCAGCTTGCCTCCAGCAACTTTCTTCAAGCCATCTCCCATAAGCTGCATTCCAAAAAGGAACAAAGCAATTCCACCGAGAAGAATAATCACTATGTGTATCAATTCAAAACTCACGAAAGCTCCTATCTGCGCATAAAAGTCAAGGTCTGACAGCGTATTGAAATCATAAATCTATGCGCATCCAAATAAACAGAATTTATACGCCGTCCTTTTAATAATATCAATACGAATAATCATTTTCAAGGAAAAATTACCTTTATTTTACAATCCCTTTACATATTCTACATAAGCATCAAAATTACCGATTGCACGGCAAAAATGTTTATGTATAATGTATATTGACATTTAAATATAAAGACATCAAAGTACAGTCAGGGAGGATTTTTTACCATGATATTATCTGATTACCACATTCACACATCATTTTCTTCTGACTCAGAGCAGAACCCTGAAGATATCGTTAAGAAAGCCATCTCTCTCGGTTTTAAAAATATCTGTTTCACAGACCATAATGACTTCGATTTTCCCTTAGAAGAGGGTAAAGTCATGTTCCTTCTCAATTATCAGGAATATATCAAGTATTTCCAGAACTTGAGAGAAAAATACAAAAACTCAATAAACATTTGCATAGGCGTTGAACAGGGACTCATGAAAAGTGTTTCTTCCTCTGTGAATAATTATGATTCTGGCAGACAGCTTGATTTTATTATAGGCTCATCCCACCTTGTATATGGCCAGGACCCTTACTATCCCGACTTCTGGGACAAATGTTCCATTGATGATGCAATCTTAACCTATTATGAAAGTATAATTGAAAATCTTAAATGCTGTGATAATTTCGATGTTTACGGACACCTTGATTACATTATAAGATACATTCCTGACAAATCCTATATATATGACTGGCACAGATATCAGGATTATTTACACGACATTCTCAAGACCCTTATTGAGAACGGAAAAGGAATTGAGATAAATACTGCCGGACTCAAGTATGGTCTTTCTGAACCTAACCCATGCTCTGGCATTCTTAAAATGTACCGTGAGCTTGGGGGTGAGATAATAACTATCGGCTCTGACGCCCACAGCATGAATTATCTTGGATATAAGTTCGATATAATTCCAGATTATTTAATGGACGCAGGATTTGATTATTACACCATATTCAGGCAGAGAAAGCCGGAGTTTATCAGACTATAAGAAAAGCACAACCGGGAGGAGGTTGTGCTTTTCTTGAATATACAGACAGATACAGCCGCAAATCTGTATCTGCAATTATTAAATTATTACCTTTAAGATATATTAAGTATATCATATATTTAAACATATACAATAGTACTTTTGATATATTTTATCAGAATTTCCAGCAATCAAGAACACCTGTAGAATCTAAAGGAATATGCTGGAAGCCTGATTTCTCCTGAAAGCTGTTCTGTCTGACCCGTTATAAGGTTCAAAGCATTCTCACACTCTGTATCAAAACATGCTGTATATTCCTTATCATCCGCATTGACAGCCACAAGAATCTTCTCCCCATCGTATTCACGCTTGAACACAAACTGCCTGTTTGTAAGCAGTTTCTTAGTATATTCCCCATAACTTAAGGCTTTTGTATTGTGATATACATTAGATATATCACTTATGGTCTTAGTGAGTTCATTGCTTTCAGGCTTCACAAATGCAGGACGCAGAACATTGTCATTGCCACTGCCCTTTACCGCCTCGCATCCCCACTCACTTCCATAATATATACATGGAATTCCCGGCATTCCGAACATCAATGCATATATAAGTGGCAAATGTGCTTTATTGGTGAGCATACTTGCTATACGGCTGACATCATGGTTATCAACAAATGTCAGAAGATGTTTGCCTGTATACAGACACCACTGCTCTTTTCCGAACTGTCTCTCAAGGCTGTGGGCTATCTCAAACATATTCATCGAATTAAAGCTTGAATATAAGCCTTTATAGCACTCATAATTAGTTGCACTGTGCAGGCACTCATCATTGACAATCGTATTATAATCGCCATGGAGCATCTCTCCCACAAGGAAAAACTCCGGTTTCATTCTGTCAGTCTCATAGCGCAGTCTTTTCATGAAATCCCTGTTAAGACAGTATGCGACATCAAGCCTGATTCCATCAATATCGAATTCATCTACCCAGCTACGCACAGATTCAATAAGATAATCCCCAACTGCAGGATTATTGTGATTAAGCTTTACCAGATTATAATAGCCTTCCCATCCCTCATACCAGAATCCGTCATTGTATGATGAATTGCCATCAAAGTTAATATTAAACCAGTCCTTGTACTGTGAATCCCATTTCTTCTCACAGACATCTTTAAATGCGAAGAATCCTCTTCCGACATGGTTAAATACGCCATCTATCACAACTTTAATTCCCGCTTCATGAAGTTTCTTTACAAGTTCTGCAAAATTCTCGTTAGTTCCGATTCTTCTGTCAATCACACGGTAGTCTCTTGTGTCGTACCCATGATAATCGCTCTCAAAAACCGGTGAAAAATACACAGCATTTATTCCAAGATTCTTCAAATGTGGTATCCATTGTTCAAAATCTGTTATGCACCTTCTCATCACGCCATCATTATCTCTTAAACCGTCACAGAACCCCAATGGGAAAATTTGGTAAAATACCGCTTCATCATACCACATAAAACATTCCTCCGTATCTATCATTTCTAGCTGTTTATGTCTGATATTTTACCAAAAAAAGCCTTATAACACAAGTTTTCTAAGTTTCTCCACATCTTTCTTTATACATTCTACAACATAATCTGCCTCTCTGTGTGTTATTGTATGATTAATTGTGAGCCGGAGTGATGACTCAGCCAGCTCATCGTCAAGTCCGATACCCAAAAGCACATGTGAAGGCTTTCCTGAATTAGATGTGCACGCTGAACCGGCAGATGCACATATTCCCTGTTTATTAAGCATTACAACCAACATGCCGCCGTTAGCATACTGAAAGCTGAAATTCATATTACCCGGAACTCTGTTCCTTAAGTCTCCGTTGAGTCTTGAATAAGGAATCTCCCGCAATATACGTTTTGTCATATATTCGCTTATGCGTTTTTCCTGTTTGGAGCGCTCATTAATTGTATCAGCTGCAATCCTTGCAGCCGTGGCAAGCCCCACTATTCCTGCAACATTCTCAGTTCCTGCCCTCCTGTCTCTTTCCTGAGCTCCGCCATGCATATACGGTACAGGATTTCCACCCTTTACATACAAAAACCCGGTTCCCTTCGGCCCGCATATTTTATGTCCGCTCACGCTTAAATAGTCCACTCCCAGCTTTTTAACATCCACGTCAATATGTCCAAATGCAGCAACGGCATCAGAATGTACTTTTGCACCATACTTACCTGCAAGCCTGCTCACTTCCTCCACTGGCTGTATTGTTCCTATCTCATTATTCGCAAGCATAACAGATATAAGAAATGTATCCCTTCTTATGATTTTTTTTAAATAATCAAGCCTTATTATTCCGAATTCATCCACTGGTGCAAATGTCACATCTATCCCCTGTTTCTTCATCCAAAGGGCAGACTCCGTCACCGCATGGTGTTCTATGGAGCTGACTATAATATTGCCTTTCTTCCGTTCCAGTCCCTCTGCCTTTATTGCCCAGTTATCTGACTCTGTTCCTCCGGATGTAAAGAAAATCTCGTCACTGTCAGCATTTATTATGTCAGCAATAACTCTTCTGGACTCCTCAACAGCATTTTTAGCTCTCTCAGAAAGCCTGTATACCCCCGAAGGATTTCCATAATCATTTATCAGGTACGGCAGCATTGATTCAACTACTTCTCTCCTTATCGCTGTAGTTGCCGCATTATCCATATATATCATTAACAATCCATCCTGCAATTCCTTATAATATTGTATTCATCACGGGCATATAGTGTTAACAAGTTAAGCTTCGGAGGCGCCATGAATAACAGAATATCCTTCAAAAACAGCCTTTTAAAATCCGCCGCAATTCTCACTGTTGCAGGTGTTCTGTCAAGATTACTCGGATTTTACTACAGAATACTGTTAACAAAATATGTAGGAGCCACCGGAGTCGGATTATTTCAAATGTGTATGCCTCTTGCGGCATTTGCATTTGCCTTATCCTGCAGCGGATTTTCAATATCAGTGTCTAAATTCTCCGCATCATCACCATCTTATAAATGGCTTTTTGCAGGGTTGCGCATTTCTGTTCTGATATCATGTCTTGTTTCTGTCCTGCTTTTCACAAACAGCAGCTTTATCGCACGCCAGATATTCATGGAAGAACGATGTGAGAATCTTATAAGGATTATTTCATTTGCACTTCCCTTCATGTGCATACATAACTGTATATCAAATTATTTCTATAGCCAGAAAGAGTCTTTTATCCCGGCATCTTCACAGCTTATAGAACAGTTTGCAAGAATAGGAAGTCTGCTACTTTTTGTTAAAATACGCAATGTTCCCCTGATTTCAGCCGCAGATGCTCTTGCCGGCAATATATTTGGTGAACTTGCAGCAAGTTTATACTGTATTGTTCCCCTTGTCTGTAACGCTGCACGTAATAAATCAATATATAAGAACATTTCCTGCTCCTTCCGGGAGTTTAAGCATATTATTAAATTCTCTCTGCCAATTAATACCAACCAGACTATAATGCACCTGTTAGAAAGTGCTGAAGCTATCCTTATACCTGCCATCCTTACACTCAGCGGCATATCAAAGGATGATGCCATAAGCCAGTTTGGAATAATAACCGGAATGGCCCTTCCTCTCGTTATGTTTCCCTGCACTGCTGCCAACTCATTTGCTGTCATGCTTCTGCCAAAGGTATCTGACGAAAGCCATCTCCATAATACTAATAATAAAAAAGAATCAAATTTAAGGCTATGCCACACTGTCAAAAGTACTGTATCAATGTGCCTTAATCTTGGAATCATAAGTATTTTTCTGTTCATCAATTATGGTGCAAGACTTGGTTCCATGATTTTTTCACAGCCATCTGTGTATATATATACATGTATTCTTGCCTGGCTTTGTCCATTCCTATATCTGAAAATCAGTCTTGGTAGTATTCTTAACGGTCTTGGTCACACAAGTCTTACATGTATAATTAATATAGTAGGAATAATGATTCGTCTGCTTTTCATACTGGTATTCATTCCACATATCGGCATATGTGGATACCTGTACGGACTACTGGCAAGTAATATATTAGTAAGTCTTCTCTATATATTTAACATTTACCATAAGCTTAATATACTTCCATCCCCTTTTGACAGTATAATAATTCCTATTTGCACATCAGTCATATCTATTTTTTCATCAAGGATAATATGCCGTGTAATATTCGGTGTAATAATAAAAAAAGCAGGCGAACCTGTCATCCTGCTTTCCGGTGCAGCAATATGCTGCATAATATATCTATTGTTATTCATTCGTGAATACAGAAAATTCATGTAATATTTATTCATGTACAATCGGTTCAACCTGCTTTATGGATGGAGCTGCATCCCAGTATTCTTTTCTTTTCTCATACTGTTGCTTTATCCATTCTACAGCGGCAAAGCGCCCTTCTTCGGTAAGCTCGAATTCAGATGTTGTCATGTTCTCCGCGCTTACAGCACATGATGCATAAGGCCCCCGCCACACTGATGCGGAAAGCTTTAAATCCGGCTTTTCCCCAACAGGTTTTATAATATACCTCATTCCATTATGCTGTCCGCTATAAACACCTTTATATTTAAAGAAATTAAGCGGCATTATTCCCTCTGCATCAATCATTATCTTCACCCTTCTTCGCTCTGATCTGACTTACATTAAGGAATGCTCCTCCAAGATATAATGCACCTATAATTACAGGAAGACATATTAAAAGCAGTGTCCTTCCTGTTATATCATAATGTGAAACAGCAAACACAATAATTAAATCAACTAATCCTGCAACGCACATTATTATACCATATAGCTTGATTTTCTTAGATGCGTCCTCATCGCCTATATTAATCATTCCATAAAAACCGGCAATAACAAAAAACACACCCTCTGCTATCACTGCGAGGAATGCAATATTTAACATCTTAATTGCAGTATACATTGCCTTGCCCGAATCCGACATTGATAATGAATACAATTCCGACATAATATAAAATCCATAGAAAGCCATAATAATTCCAACCGTCACTGCAAGCATGGCAGCCAGCTTAAGAAGCCTGCATTTAGTTTTTTCTCTAACAGCACTCATTTCCAGCGTCTCCTTCTTGTTTTTCCTATATATTTTTGATTATATACATAACTTACCTACAGTCTTAAATAATCCTTTGGGTGAAGAAGATAATCCATTTACCTCTTGCATTATCTGAATAATAAAACTCAATTTATCTTCGGGTAATTTTTCCAGTTCCATTATTGCACTTTCTCTTAAAGTTGTCATAAATCATCCCTCCTATAAGATTTTATGTCTTACCGTCCTGCTTAAATACAGTAATTATCATAACTCTCATTAAGGTCATAAGGAGTTATCTGGTATACATAATAATTAAGCCAGTTCGTATAGAGGTTATTAGCATGACTTCTCCATGAAAGAGTTGGCTTTCTGTTACAGTCATCCTCCGGATAATAATTAACAGGAAGTTCCGGCTCTATCCCTTTATCAATATCACGCTTATACTCCTGGTCGAGTGTGAGTCTGTCATATTCGGGATGTCCCATAACAAATATCTGTTTGCCATCATCTCCCAAAACTATATATATTCCTGCCTCTTCCGAATCTGCAAGTACCTTAAGTCTTGTATCAGCAAGAATCTGCTGCCTGTTCGCTTCTGTATATCTTGAATGCGGTGCCATGAAAATATCATCAAATCCCCTTACAAGAGGTTCTTTTCTCTTCATTACCTTGTGTCTGTACACACCTGACAGTTTCTTGGGAAGAAGCACCTTCTCTATTCCATAGTGATAATAAAGCCCTGCCTGTGCTCCCCAGCATATATGTATTGTTGAAGTTACATGTTTCTTAGACCACTCCATAACAGTGGTCAGCTCGTCCCAGTAATTAACTTCCTCAAATTCCATCTTCTCAACCGGTGCTCCTGTAATAATCATACCATCATAGTTATTACGCTTAATTTCATCAAATGTCTGGTAAAACTTCTTAATGTGAGAAGCTGATGTGTTCTTAGATACATGTGATGACATCTGTAAAAATGTGACATCTATCTGTAAAGGAGTATTAGATAATCCCCTCAGCAGCTGCAGCTCTGTATCCTGTTTAATTGGCATCAGGTTGAGAATAACTATCTCCAGAGGTCTTATATTCTGCGATATAGCCCTGTTCTCATCCATGACAAATATATTCTCATCCTCAAGCTCTGCCTTAGCCGGAAGGTCACTCTGAATCTTAATTGGCATACTTATTCCTTCTTTCTACCCATTAGTGTAAGTTTGTTCATTATAATCTATTTCACCACATTTGAAAAGGACTACTGATTAATCATATCAAGGAATTCATCTATTGTGAGCACCTTCACCCCGAGAGCATTGGCCTTATCAAGCTTAGAGCCAGCCGCTTCACCTGCAACAAGATAATCAGTCTTCTTACTCACGCTTCCGGTTGCTTTGCCACCGTTAGATGTTATCAGCTCCTCCATATCTTTCCTGCTGTAATTATCAAAAGAGCCTGTAACTACAATTGTTTTGCCTGACAGTATGTCTGAACCGCCTGTCCTTTCCGGCATAACCATATTAACACCATACTGCTCAAATCTATTAATCAATTCCATATCTGCTTCATCATGGAAGAAATCATATATGCACTGAGCTGTTGTCTCCCCGATATCCGGTATATTAAGCAGTTCATCCACATCTGCTGCCGCTAACTCAGGAATACTCCTGTAATAATTCATTATCTGTTTAGCCGTTGTCTTTCCTACATTTCTTATTCCAAGAGCTGTAAGCAGTCTGTCAGGAGTATTTTCCTTCGATTTCTCTATGGCAGCAAGAAGCTTGTCGGTATTCTTCTCCTTGCCTATTATTCCCTTTTCAACCAGTTCATCCCTGTGTTCTTTAAGAGTATATATATCAGTGTAATTATTAATATATCCCTCTCTTATAAGCGCATCTACCAGCGTTTCTCCAAGTCCCATAATATTCATACAGTCAAGCGATGTAAAATACGCAACAGTTCTGGTAAGCTGTGCAGGACATGCCGGATTAACACACCTTATGTCCGCTGTATCCTCTTCTCTTATCAGAGCTTCATGACATACAGGACATAACGTCGGCGCCTCAAATACATGTTCAGGCTTCTTCACACATCCGTTAAGCTTCGGAATAATCTCTCCACTCTTAAAAAGCTTATATTCTCCACCGATTCCTATATTCATCTGCGTGATATAGTCCTGATTGTGAAGAGTAGCTCTTGATACGCTCGTTCCACATAATCTTGCCGGTTTTCCCGTCTGTGGGTCATGAAATATTCCGGTAAATGTAAGCTTTCCGGTTCTTCCCACATCAACAATAATATCATCCATTGTGACGATTTTCTCTTCCGGCGGGTACTTATATGCAATATGTCCGCTTGAATACTTGCTTCCAGCCGGAAATTCCTGCCGGTATGCCACATGGTCAATCTTAACCACTGCTCCGTCTATATCATATGGCAGTTCATCCCTCATATTGCCTATCTCATCAATTGCTGCAAGCACTTCTTCCTTAGTATTGCAGATCTTATGGTAAACAACAGGAACCCCTGCTGTCTTAAGAATATCCATGCCCTTTCCATGACTCTCCATAATTTCATCCGGGCCTGACTGCACATTGAATATAAACATCTTAAGTCCTCTTGACTTAGTTACAGATGTATCAAGCTGTCTTAATGTTCCTGCTGCCAGATTCCTCGGGTTAGCCGCTGTTTTCTTCTCAAGACGTTCCTGTTCCTCATTGAATCTCTCGAAATCATCACGGCTCATATACACTTCGCCACGCAGTTCAAGTGATTCATAGGGAAGGTCTATAACTCTTTTGACATCATCTATAACAAGGGCATTAGCCGTTACATCTTCTCCAATAAGTCCATCGCCTCTTGTCTCTGCAAGTTTAAGATGAAGCATTCCATCCTGTTCCCTTGCATATCTAAGGCTCATGCTCAATCCATCAATCTTAGTTTCAACAGAAAAACTGCATCCCGGATGCATATTCTGAACCTTATCAACCCATTCTGAAACTGCCTCTTCTGTAAACACATCCTCAATTGAAAGCATAGGCACATTATGTGTAACCTTAACCCCTGCTTCTCTCTTTACAGTCCCACCTATCTTCTGGGATGGAGAATCCGGTGTTATCCATTCCGGATGTTGCGCTTCAATATCCTTGAGCCGCTGCATAAGCTTATCATATTCATAATCGCTTATTTCCGGCTCATCCTGGTTGTAGTACCTGTCCATATGATAGTCAATTGTCTTCTTAAGCTCTGTATATTCATACAATAATTCCATAATAAGTCTGCCTCCAATTATCTATTTATAAAGCTGTTCTTTAAGTACCGTAACTTCACTCTCTGTTAACTCACGATACTGTCCCACAGCAAGCTCCCCCAGTTCAATATTCATAATGCGTATTCTTGTAAGCTTTGTAACCTTATATCCTAAAGCGTCACACATTCTTCTTATCTGTCTGTTAAGCCCCTGTGTCAGTATTATCCGGAATGTCCTGTCTGATACCTTTCTGACAACACATTTCTTAGTTGTGCGTTCCAGCTCTTCAAGATATATTCCCTCTGACATCCGCTTTATAAATGTATCATCAATAGGCCGGTTAACTGAAACAATATATTCCTTCTCATGTCCGTTGACAGACCTTAATATCCTGTCCATCATATCCCCGTCATTGGTAAGAAGAATTAATCCATCTGATTCCTTATCAAGCCTTCCCACAGGATATATTCTCTCCGGATACCTAATATAATCAACAATATTATTCTTGTTATGTCTATCTTTTGTAGTGCATACAATCCCTGCAGGCTTGTTAAAAGCAATAATAATCTGTTCTGGAGAAGCACTGCTTATCTGTCTCCCATCTATACATATTGTATTACTGTCATCCACCATCTCACCCATAACCGCAGTTTTGCCATCCACAAGGACCCGTCCTTCTGCAACCATTCTGTCTGCTTCCCTTCTTGAACACACTCCATGGGAACTGAGATACTTATTAATACGCTCCGGCATGCTTCCTCCAACTTCTCAGCGTGAGATTTCTCCTTATAAGATTTCTCATTATGAGATAATATAAAATACATGCATTAATTCTAACAAAAGAAAAAAATTTATTCAATTGTTGCGAGATTTTATTTAATAATGTATATTAAATAAGCGTGCGACATAATATTATACAACATAACATTACTCACACGCCCACTAATAATTCTATGTACATGTAGCTCAGCTGGATAGAGCGTTCGCCTCCGGAGCGGAAGATCGTGGGTTCGAATCCCATCATGTACATTCATTATTCTATTGATATCACATAGTTATAATTCTGTCTTTTCTGTTATATTCATATACATTATCCGAAAGAACCTCATCAGCATCAACCCCTTCAGTATTAACTTCTCTAACCATATTTACAAGTTCTTTCTTCTCATATATTGACAACTTAGGCAGTAATATAACTTCATGAATAGATGAAGGAAGAATATATAAATCATTGTCTATCTCGTGTGCAAAGTCATATAGTACATCCTCATAAAGAATACAGGAAGCACCATTAAGCCTGCTCTCATTAGTCAGTACGTACATATCCCCAGGAATATAATCCTTTAATTCTATCTCTTCATTCTCCGGAATAAGACCACACTGGTTAAAAAAAGTGGACATAGAACTAATCTTACTATGCAGCAGCTTCGGTGTATTCTTTAATGCAGCTTTATACACGTCATCAATATCCACCTTCCATAATTCCAGATTGCTGTTATAGATAAGAGATGTTGTATTCTTTTCACTGTCCTGGTCAAGAAGACAGTAAAATACCACAGCGAGGTCTAATATTCTCTTGTGAGGCACCTGCTTTAACAGTTTCTCATTGCTGCGATAATTAATAACCTTATACACAATCCTGTCTTTTACTGTATCAAACTTCTTGAGAATATTGACATCAAAGGACAGCTTTGGCTTGTTATCAACATATATTGTTTCTATTTCTCTTATGATAGCATCAATATCCTTACCGCTCTTATATTCCTCATATAATCTGTTAAGATATATTGTAGGTGCAATATCATTGTCCTTTTCCATTAAGACAAGTCCGTCCAGTTCGCAGCCGTTATTCTTAATAACATGGTTAATTGTTGCGGTTCCCCCTTCCCCTGTCAAATACAGCGTATTATCCTTAACATACTCAATAAACTCCTGGTATTCCATATACAATTGTCCTTTCCTGAAAAAATATTCTTATATTCCTGTGCACTGGAAATAAAGGTCTCCACATTAAATGGATAAAGATTGATTAAGAACCTGCCAACTAATCAGCAGGTAAATGAAATGTACAACTTAAGATAAATGCTCTTGCTGAACTCAGATAAGTGTTTCTGTACAATACAAAGATTATAGTAAATCGCTATGTTTGTCAACAATATATATTGTATTGTATCGCTTTTGTTGCATGTAGTATCAAATCTGTCGTGATATGCATAAAAAATGTCGTATCCGGCAACATTTTCGTCATAGAAAATGTAATGTCACAGATACGACAGACACAATATACAGTTACGCAAGTTTTTCAAGGACATTTACAATAAGCTCCCATGTCCTTTTCGTTGATGCTATATCAAGTCTTTCTTTTACAGTATGGATATCCCTGATATCAGGGCCAAATGAAACACAGTCAAGTTCTGCTATTTTGGCTGCCATTATTCCACATTCTACTCCTGCGTGTATTGTCTCAACCTTAGCTTCCTTACCAAATAATTCTTTATAAGAATCGCATATTACATTTCTTATTACAGAATCCCGCTTAAATTCCCATGCAGGATAAACTCCTGTAAGATTGAATCTTCCTCCAAGTATACAGGTCAGCTTTGCGACCTTATCTATAAGACATTTTTTCTCACTCTCCACACTGCTCCTTATAAGATATGTTGCGGTAAATAATCTGTTATCTCCCCTCATCACGCCGAGATTTAATGAGGTCTGCACAAGTCCTTTTATGTCATTGCTCATTCTCACCACTCCATCCGGAATAAGACTCAGCACATTTATTACCATTGCTGTGGATTTCTCATCGTAAACACCTGTGTTCACTGACTCTTCTCCACCAAAACGGATATCCATATCAGGGTCAGTCACGGTATATTCATTTTTCAGTTCCCGGATAGCAGTTTCAAGGTTTTCTGACACATTTGCAATAACATTCTCCCGGACAAGAATTGAAACAGATGCATATGGAGCTATTGAATTATCCTTCTCTCCTCCCGAAATATCTATTATGCTAATATTGTCTATCCCAGCAGCAGCCAGAAGTCTTCCCATGATAATATTAGCATTGGCTCTCTGGAATATAATATCTGTACCAGAGTGTCCGCTTGTAAGTCCGGTAACTCTTATATCAAGCTTTATGCCGCTTTCGTTGCAGGTTGTAACCGGATACTCACCTTTCAGGGTTGCACCTCCTGCACAGCCTGAAAGAAATACTCCTTCCTCCTCTGAATCCATGTTTAACATTACATTTCCATCAATACAGCTAAGGTCTATAGAAGACGCCCCCAACATTCCTATCTCTTCATCTACAGTAAAGACCGCTTCAACCGGAGGGTGTATCAGTTCTTCACTGTCAAGCACTGCCAAAGCATAGGCAACAGCTATTCCGTCATCTCCTCCAAGAGTTGTCCTGTCAGCCCTGACAAATCCATCCTCAACAATAAGATCAAGGCCCTCTTTTTCCATATCTTTGCATTTATCATCTGTCTTGACCGCGACCATGTCAATATGTCCCTGAAGAATAACCGGTTTCGCACTGCTTTGTGCATTGCTTGCCGGTTTCTTGATTATCACATTAAAGTTTTCATCCTGTTTATACCACAGACCTCTTTCTTTCGCAAAATCACACAGGTAATTACTTATTGCTTCCACATTCCCGGAGCCATGCGGTATGCTGCATATCTGCTCGAAATATCTGAATACATTCTCCGGCTGTAAACTATCTAAGACACCCATATTAATCCTCCTCTCATGACGGCAGATTACACAAATACATTTCTTTTTCCGCCATACTTTTCACGCTCTACATTATAGTAGCTTGGCTAAGTGAAAACAAGTGTGCTATCCCTGATACGCCTTTTCTCCCTTTAACAGCCTGTCAAGCATATCTGCTAACGGAACCATTGCATTTTTGACTTCTGTGCTTGTATTTGTCTGTGCTCCGGCCTCCACAAGCATTGACCTTCCTTTCAAATGCAGGCAGTATCTGTAGGCATTAATATATATTTTCCTAAGATATCCCGGATAATACTCCTGACCAAGAAGATACATCTGCAGGCTCATTGCAAGATTGTCGTCTCTGTTTGGATTATACAGATACCCGATATCCCCCTTTGTTTTGCTGTAGCTTATACCATTAAACAGCATGACCTTTGCCATTGATACCCCATTCACCTCTGTGACAAGCCTTGTCGAATCATCGACCCCATCTCTGTGCAGGTCAATAACTACTTCTATTGTGGGGTTAGCCTCAAGGATTTTAGCTACATTTTCTTCTGCATAAGTATACGCCTTGCTTCGGTCAAGCTTCCCATCCACATAATCATAAACAGTTGTGTCATGATAAACATTGTAACCATATGTGTTTGTCAGCAGTTCTGCCAGATAATCCCCAACTCCTACTATAGTAGTAGATGTGTCGCCTTCAACTGTATCCGTAAATCCCTCCTGAGAGTGAGTATGAAATATCAGTATCTGGGGTGCGTCCGGATTTTTTTCAAGAGAAAGGTCTTTTGCCAGAAATTCAGCCGGACGCATAATATCCTGTGTAAGACTTGTTATTGATGTAACTGTATAAAAACCCATAAGAAAATTATAATTGGTAAGGTCAGTCATATTGTAAACTGTTCCGGGAATCTCTGAAGAAATCCCCGGCTGCTCGTTAACCACACCTGCTCCAGCTTCAACAACACCGTCTTCTGTCTTAGTTGCAGGGTCTTTTTCCTCCTGAAGCATTCCAAATATATATTCGGAATCTGCCCATACAGAGCCGGAATCATCTTCTTTTTCCTCTTCTATAAATGTTTCAACCGGAAAAAGGGTTTTAACCGCATTTTCATAAATGCGGTTCTGAATGTACCAGATAACATTAAAGCTATAATTCATAATGACAATCATCAGTATTAATCCCATACATATAAGCATATATACAGGCCTGTACTTTCTATCACCCATGCCTAACCTCCAACACTACATTGTATTCGGTTTAGCTGTGAATATGAATCCCAACACGGTTTATCGCTTTGGAAATTATCAGGCTGATATTCTTTATATCTGAATCTATATCCTTAGGGGTAACATACATCTTTCCTGCTCCTTTTACTATACCTTCCGCATCTATTACTGTAGGAACGCCGATTGCCAGCACCGGAACTCCTATATTGTTCCTTGTTATTCCTACACGATGATTTCCCACCCCCGAACCGGGATTTATCCCCTGGTCTGACAATTGGATTGTGCTGTTGAGTCTGACTGCACTCCTTGCCGCTAACGCATCTATTGCGATACATACATCCGGCTTTATCTGTTCCACCACACCTTTTATTATGCCTGCTGTCTCGATTCCTGTCTGTGCCATAACGCCAGGACTTAATGTACACACTCCCGCCTCCTGCTGCTTTCCTATATCTATATAAATGTTATCTATCACAGCAGGTCCGAGTGAGTCAGACGTTATATTTCTGTTTCCAAGTCCTATGACAAGTATTTTCTGTGGTTTTACATTTTTATTCATCCTCTTAATAAGTTTAAATATATATCCTGCCAGCGTCGATATTACTTCACTGGCATAATCTTCATCCCCTGTGGCAAGTTCCTGCGCTTCTATAGTCAGATAGGTTCCCTTTGGTCTTTTTATTGCAATTTCCCCATAATGATTCATTACCTGTAATTCAGTGACCTTTACTCCCGTTCTCGACCGTCTGCTCTCTTTAAGCCTTATGCCTTTTATTCGTTCTGTGCCATTCATGGCCTCCTCATTTGCTTCAACTGCCAGATCTGTTCTCACTACTATTCTTCCCATATAACAATACACCTCTATGTTTCACTTGATATACCACAAAATATTGTGGTTTTTTAAAATATTTTTATACCAAAATATTCATTTTCTTATTGACATTATGATGTTTGTACTATAAAATGTGTGAGTATGTTTACATTAGAACGTCCGTGTCCGGCTTTAATGCGAAACAGATAAGATTATTGAATTATGATTTGGAGGTGTACGGATTGGCTAACATTAAATCTGCTAAG
>CAMEVC010000007.1 GCA_945939115.1 uncultured Eubacterium sp. | reverse complement strand
AAATCTCTTACAATTAGTGATGGATAGATTCGATAGGCGGCATTTGATAATACCTCTCTCGAACATATCCTTAACAACGTCTATATCACTCATGCTTTATTTTCCTGTCTTAAGAATATTTCTGTTGCCACCAACATCTTAGCCGATCATAATAAATCGTTGCCTGCTGCTCACCACGAAGAGGTGTGCAAAGATTCGAGCAGTGATGGGAGCGTTATCTTGCTCCCATAGATATTAAACCACGTTCCTGCTTTATTAGCAAGCATAATCACAAATCACTGTACAATTCTTCCCTATACACGCCATCCTCGATCAGCTTCTTAAAGCTCTGAACCACAGCCTCTTTGTCTTCCTTATATGTAACGCCGAACCACTTGTCCTTTGTTTTATGAGTTCTCTACATCTTAGCCACAGTATCTTTTACTGCGTTGCCTGCTGCTCACCACGGAGAGGTGTGCAAAGTTTCGAGCAGCTACCGTGCAGGGATAGGGTATCACCTGCACAGCCTTATTTTACTCCACTGTCACGCTCTTAGCAAGATTCCGAGGCTTATCAACATCAAGTCCTTTCGCCACGCTCACATAGTAGCCCAGCAACTGCAAGGGCACGACAGCCAAGCTTCCCACAAAGTGCTCATCCACTCTTGGGACATACACAGTGAAATCAACATGATCCTCCGTTTCATACTTGCCGAAGGTGGTAAGACCCATCAGGTAGGCGCCCCGACTCTTGCACTCGACCATATTGCTGATGGTCTTCTCATAAAGCTCCCTCTGGGTCAGCACTCCGATCACCAACGTACCATCTTCAATCAGGCTGATTGTTCCATGCTTAAGTTCACCGGCTGCGTATGCCTCACTGTGAACATAGGAGACTTCTTTCAGCTTCAGACTACCTTCCAGCCCAACGGCATAGTCGATGCCCCGGCCAATGAAAAACACATCATGGGCATTGGCGTGTTTTGCCGCAAACCACTGGATCCGCTCCTTGTCTTCCAGAGCCTTCTGTATCTTCTCTGGAATGGTCTGCAGTTCGGAAATGTAGTAACTGTACTGCTCCTCGGTAATCATCCCACGCACGAAAGCGAATTGTACCGCCAAGCAATCTACTGCGACGAGCTGTGCGCTGTATGCCTTCGTCGTTGCCACAGAAATCTCCGGTCCGGCCAACGTATACAGCACATGGTCAGCTTCCCGGGCAATACTGCTGCCAACCACGTTCACTACAGCTTCGACAGACCATCCAATAGGATGGGTGCCGCCTGCTGCTTTCCGGTAAAACCTACGATTCCACACATACTTTTCACGCACTCCTCTCGTGGTCACGGCTCTTATACCGCGTGACCTTTTGCCTTGATTACAGCAATCACCTCGTCAACGTATTTTTGACAAGTTTCCTCACTCTCTGCCTCAACCATGACCCGGATAACAGGCTCCGTTCCGGATTCACGAACCAGAATACGACCGGAATCCCCCAGCTTTTCTGCTACAGCTTTCACGGCAGCCTGTACATCATTGTCATTCTGGGCCTCCGCCTTATTGTGTACCCGGATATTCTTCAACACCTGCGGGTAAACAGTAAAGCCTTCACTGAGCTCGGACATCTTCTTTTTCCGTGCCAGCATGACCTCCATCATCTTCAAGCTGGTCAGAATACCGTCACCGGTGCTGGCATATTTACTGAAGATAATATGACCGCTCTGCTCACCGCCGATGCGGCAGCCATTCTTTGTCATATACTCATAGACGTACTTATCACCAACAGCGGTCTTCGCGTAGCTAATACCGCACTCATCAAAAGCTTTGTAGAGGCCAAAGTTACTCATAACCGTCGTAACGACTGTGTTGTTCACCAACTTACCGCGTTCCTTCATGTACCGGCCATAGATGTAAAGAATGTGGTCTCCAGTAATCACGTTACCCTTTTCATCCACACACAGGCAGCGGTCTGCATCGCCGTCGTAAGCAAAGCCGACGTCGCACTGATTCTCTACCACAAACTTCTGCAAACCACCAATGTGTGTCGATCCAGCATTGTTGTTAATGTTCGTACCATTGGGCTCTGCGTTGATGACAAGTGTTTTTGCTCCAAGTGCGTCAAAGACCGCTTTTGCAACATTCCAAGACGAGCCATTTGCACAGTCAAGCGCAACCTTAACACCCTTGAAGGAATAGATGCCAAGAGAAATCAAATAACCCACATAGCGATTTCGGCCAGACACATAGTCAACTGTACAACCAATATGGTCACGAGAGGCAAACGGAAGCTCGTCCCACGACTTTCCAAACAGATTCAGCTTTCCATCCAGATAGTCTTCTACCAGATTGATGGTTTCCTCATCCATCTTTTCTCCGTGCCTGTTGATGAGTTTGATGCCATTGTCGTAGTAGGGATTATGACTTGCGGAAATCATAATACCGCAGTCAAACTCATCCATACGGGCAATGTAGGCCACGGAAGGCGTGGTGGTGACGTGAAGAAGATAAGCATCCGCACCAGAGGCTACCAGTCCTCCCACAAGGGAGTACTCAAACATATAGGAGCTGCGGCGAGTGTCTTTGCCGATCACAATTCTAGCAGGAGACGAGTCATTGTTCTGACGCTTCAGCTGGGTGTAGTACCAGCCCAGGAAGCGGCCTACCTTGAAGGCATGGTCGGCGGTGAGATTGATTCCGGCTTCACCGCGAAAGCCGTCTGTTCCAAAGTATTTTGACATTTGTTTTGTCCTTCTTTTTGAATTTACAGATTGAGTAGTGGGTTTCCTACCCCTTCCCCCACATCTGCTGTGGCGTGTTTTTATTATTCTGTTCTGTTGTGTTGTGTTTTTTCACCCTACCTTATTTTGTAGGCTTTCAGTTGTTTGGATTGATAGTTGCACAGGAAGGACAATAAAATCAATAAAACCAGACAAGCAAAAATCAGGAATTTGGATTGTTGGTTGTCTGGTTATTTACTGTCCGAAAAAATGACAGAGGTACGAATTCAGGAGATCACCAGTTATATCTTACACACTTCAACCGGTATTTTAACCACAGCCTTAATCTCTTTTTTATACCGTTCCATCAGTTCATCACTGACACCAATATAATTAGGAAGCTTTATATCGTTACCTCCATTTATAAGTGACTGATATTTGATTGTTCCAAGATTGTGTTCTTTTATTAATTCGATCTTAAGAACATTTCCCTTCATGGTATCAAGAAGTTCAACTACTCTTTTTCTATTATCATCCGTATCCGTGTATCCGCCGATTACAGGTATACGAAATATAATTGGTTTTCCTGAATTTAAAAGAGATTGAAGATTAGTATAATAAACAGGTAGATTACCACGAAGGACCTCTTTGCTCTTCTTTTCATCCAAAATCTTTATATCCACATAGAACAAATCAATGTGTTTAATTGCTATAGATAATTGTGAAGCTGATGCGTAAAGGCAGGTTTCAACGGCGGTATGAATCCCTTCTTCTTTTAGCCTTTCTAACAACGGCTCAAGTTCATCCATCTGAAGCAAACACTCGCCACCGGAGAATGTCACTCCACCCGGCATTTTATTTATATCTTTGCTATCCCTATCGCCATCATAAAAGACTTTATCTTTCAGAATTTCATCATACAGTTCGTTACAGCTATACTCTTTTCCGTATAATCCTTCAACCCCATTATTAATATATTTCTGTGTCTTTCCCACAAGGTTTTCAGGATTCGAACACCATGGGCATCGCAATGAGCAACCTTTAAGGAAAACTGTGGTTCTGATCCCAGGTCCATCATGCAATGAAAAATGCTGAATATTGGTAAGAAGAATATTTTCCATCAGCTTGCCCCCCCCCCCTAAAAATCAACAAAGACAATGCTATTTTAATTTGTAAACTTTCAATTCATCATAGATCACTATCCTTCTTTTTTATCTATGTAAAGCATCTGGGAATGAATATGTTTTATATGCAATCACGCAGATAATATAGACTATAAAAGTAGCACTGCACATACATAAGGAATAGATAATCTTCTAATCTTATCTTTTTTAAATTATCCGGCATTTCTATAAAAACTGATAAAATATCCTGAAGTTATATAGAAAAGTGGCGTATGAAATGTTTGTATTATTTGCAATTGATGAGTCAATCCATATTTTTCAAACTGATAACCTACGATAACCAATAATATACATATTCCTTTTCAGACATCAATTGCGTCTATTATACCTTCTTTTCTTTGTTTCTTGCTTGCGTAGGAGATTATCCATTAGCCCTTATTCTTTTATCCACCCAGTTCTTTTTTAGCGCATTCTAAAGCAGATGCAATTACAGCATCCATATCATAGTATTTGTATTCTCCTAAACGGCCGCCGAAGATAACATTTTTTTCTTTGTTAGCCATCTCTTTATATTTCTTGTACAACTCGCCGTTCTTCTCATCATTGACCGGATAATATGGCTCGTCCCCAGGTTTCCATTCAGAGCTAAACTCTCTGCTTATTACAGTTTTCGGGAGGTTGTTACCATCCTCATCCTTGCCAAACTCGAACCATTTGTGTTCAATAATTCTAGTCCATGGGGTCTCACGATCTGTATAATTCACAGCAGCATTTCCCTGGAAGTTCGGCATATCAAGCACTTCGTTTTCAAAACGAACAGAGCGATATTCCAAATTACCTAAACAATAATTAAAGTAAGCGTCAATAGGCCCTGTGTAGATTACCCTCTCAGCCATTCCATCATATTCTGCTTTCTTTTCCAGATAATCTTCACCCAGTCTTACTTCAATTCCCTCAAGCATGTTCTCGACCATCTTAGTATAACCACCAATTGGAATACCTTGATAAAGTGCGTTGAAGTAATTATTATCAAAAGTAAGGCGAACCGGAAGTCGCTTGATGATAAAGGCAGGAAGGTCTTTACAATCTCTTCCCCACTGCTTCTCAGTGTAGCCCTTAATCAACTTCTCATATATATCTCGACCCACTAAAGAGATAGCTTGTTCTTCCAAATTTTTCGGTTCACCTTTTACTTCCTTCTTCTGTTCTTCAATCTTAGCTGCGGCTTCTTCCGGGGTTACTACTCCCCACATCTTGTTGAATGTGTACATATTAAAAGGAAGAGAATAAAGTTCTCCTTTATAATTAGCTACTGGGGAGTTGGTGAATCGGTTAAATACCGTGAATGCCTGAAGGTAATTCCAAACCTCATGATTGTTAGTATGGAAAATGTGAGCTCCATACTGATGAAAGTTAATTCCTTCTACCTTTTTAGTATATACATTACCAGCAATGTGATCTCTACGATCAATAACCAGTACTTTTTTTCCTTTTTCTTTTGCTTGTTGAGCGAATACGGCTCCAAAGAGTCCTGCTCCTACTATTAAATAATCGTACAGCATTTCTTCACCTCCTGAATTTATCTAAAACCGTTTTTATATTAGATAAAAGGAATTCATCTCTCATTAGTAGTAACATGCCAATATATATTGATCCGCCAATACATATCAGAATCATTGTGTGTAAAACCGATGGAGTAAACAACTTGCCGGAAAATTTCAAACCAATAATCATTCCAAATCCAGCGATGTAATAATGGATGCCTTCCTTTATTACAATCAACGGAGATAATTCTTTTCTTACAATAATCAGCTGAACTACGGCAATTATAGTTTCTGCCACGACCGAAGCTATAGCTGCACCTTTTGACATTAAAATATCTATCAAAATTGCATTTAAAACAAAGTTAGTTGCCGCTCCAATAATCACTGTAAAAGTAAATGCATTCTGCCTATTAGTTGGAATAAGATACTGCATACCAGTTACATTGTTAATACCTATTGCTAAGATGAGAAAAGCATGAATTCTCAATAAATCAACAACTTTGCCATACCCAGTTCCAAAAAACCAAGGTACAAAATTTGGTGCAACCATTATTAGACCAAAACAAAGTGGAATACCCAGAAACCAAACAAATCTATAACCGCGATACATTAGTCTCTTCACTTCTTCTGTATCACCTTTTTCAAAATGAAAGCCAATTCTTGGTATCATAACAGTACCAAGAGCAGTTACTATCGTTAAGACCATCCTAGATATCTTTAATGACTGTTCATAGTAACCGTTTTCAAACGAATTATTGGTTATAACACCAATCATCGTTTTATCGAGAACTGTATAAATAGATATTGCTATTGTAGGAACAAACAATGATATTACCACCGATAATCTTTTAAAAGGATGTAAATTAGAATAGTCAATTTTTTTGATGTATTTAGGTAAATAAAACCAAAGTGATATATTACTCAATACTGTAAACAAACATAAACCTAAAGCATATAAATATACATCTTCTGCATTCTTTACGAAAGCAAATATATATAATATATTAAAAATCTTGAATACTATATTTCTGAAGACAATCTTACCAAATTCTTCCATTCCCTGAAAGAACCAGGTTACATCAAAGAAAACAGCAACTATATTTAATGAAAATATCAAATATATCAAGCTTTCCTTTCGATAGAATGCAAAAACCGCATAAACAGAAAAAGTTAAAAATGAAGTAACAAATTGTAGAATCTTGGTATTCCAAAATACAGTACTTCTTTTTTCTATAGAGTCTTGTACATAAGAAATCTCTCTCTGGCCATAGGTTGTTATCCCCATTGTTGCTGCTAACACGAAATATGTGGCTATCGACTCTGTATAGCTAACAGTACCTATTCCTCTTGCTCCTAATACACGAGAAACATACGGCGTTGTAATTAATGGGGTAATTAGAAGCAATATCTGATAAGATAAATTAAATAAATAGTTTTTCTTAATACTTTTCTGTCCCATTAATTCATCCCTTACTTTCTAAATTGCCTCGGCTACACGGGCACGTTCAATTAAAGCATCCTGATATTCTTCAGGCACATCCCTAAAATACGCGCTAAACCCCCATACTCTAACAATAAGGTCTGGATACTTCTCTGGATACATTTTTGCTTCAACTAACTGTTTGTACGTAATGATATTGAACTGACTTTGATAAAATCCAACTTTAATAGCTGATTTAATAAATCTAACAAATTTTCCTGAATTTGCTAATGCTGGAGATACTATCATATCTACAACATTACCGTTTCCTTTAAATTTCCCATAATCAAGCGCACCGGAAAATTGCATTAAATCTGTAGGATTATATTCCCTCTCGTTTGATATATGAGTTGCGAATGGGGCATACTTTTTTCTTCCGTCTGCAGTTGCTCCTACACTTTTACCTGTATTTACATATGCAGGTGAACTTAAGCCAAACTTCACTTTACCATTTAATCTATTTCGATAATCCTTTAAGCATAACTCAGTGAAATCCATAATGTCCTGAGTCAATTTGATACTTTCATCATCTAGTGAGCCAAAATATGATTTTTGTTCAAAATCACGTTTCATTTCATCTGAATTATCAAAATCATTGATTACAGCTTGTTTTATTTCATTCAACGAATATTTCCTTTCAAGAAAAACATATTTCCTTATATTTAACAATGAATTAATGGCTGAGCTAAGTCCAACAGATAATAAACCGTAATTATTATAAACGGCTCCGCCCTCAGATATTTCCTTATTCGTTTCCATACAATTCTTAACTGATAACGTTAACAACGGATCTTTCTCCCATTTAATAGAGTCTAGCAAGCAAAGGCAATTTTTGATATGCTTTTCTAAGCTTGTTTTATACCCCTTTACTAGATCATCATATGTAAAACAGTTATCATAGTTTTCAGAAACAATAAATTCATTTATTACCCGTCCAAATTCTATATTAAACAGATTATTCTGCTCTAAAGAATTACCTATTGACAATGGTTCCCAGCAGGCAGACACACCATAATTATATGCATCTGAAGGAGCATAACCGAAGTCCATCAAAGATTTTATGACTTTATGGTCATTTGACAGCAATGGACTACCACAACCTGTTAAAATACTTTTGCAAGCCAAGTCCAGAAGATCAACCGGCATATTATCACTTACTCTTAGTAATGCTTTTGGATCAGGAGTTCCCATCTTCATAATACTTTCGAGTATCATATATGTATACTTGTTGCAGAAATATTCCCCATTTTCCTCCAGTCCTCCCAGAATAATCACTTGCCCAGTATCACCAAGCATTGCATTACTTTTATAGTAGTAATTATTATGCAGAACGTTAAGGAATTGATTGATTAATTCTTCATCGCCATCTTCTACGTAAAATCTGTTAAGTATTTTGTCTAAACGACCTAACCCGACCAGTTTATGTCCTGTTTGCCAGAGCAATTGATTCCAGAAAAGGATTCTTTGTAAAGCGTCAGTAATATCCTTAGCACTAGAAGTCTTCATACCTTGAAAATATTCTATAGATTTTTGTGCAAATGGATTATTAGTATTATGCTTTAATGAATCACAAATGCGATCAATAAATTCACTTACAATTCTAACGGTTTGAATATTCTCTTTTCCTACTTCTTTGTCCTTGTATTGTCGATCAAGTATTTGATTTAATCCATTTTCTATAAATAATTCATAGTTAAACGGGATATTATCAATAATCTCATTCTGTGAATAAATGCAATTTTTATCATCAAGAAAGTATATAAAAGGACCATAAAATGTAATATCAATAGTCACTACTTTAAATAGTTTTTCAATTTGATGTAATCTATCTTCTACAGTATTATTTTTCTTATAGATTATGTTAGTATTCTTGATTGCAGCTAATATTGCATCTTTTTTGCCATGTCTAAGTATTCTCTCATCTTTACTGCTTCTTATCTCTATACTCTTTTTATATTGAAAAAACTTGCTTTTCTTTATTACAGATTTTAAATTACTCATATTAAACCTCAAAAATCTTCACCTTTTGTTCCTGGTTCAACCAGTTTTCCAAAAAGATTTTTATTAGCATCGTGAAGAGCTCTATGAACAACTTTAATATTGCTCCATTTTCTTTTTACTATCGCTCTTAAGTATAAATCAAACGACTGTAAATATGGTCTTAATAATTTTACAAATACATTCGTGCCATATTTTTTATCAAACCAGAATTGATTTCTCCACCCATAATAGTTCTTCCAATTGAATGTACTATCAGACGATGCAACAGGTATAATCTGTTTATGAAGAACAGCCCTTTTGCAATACAACAATTTTGTTTTTTTACTTGCTCTATATGCATATTCACTATCATCAAATATTATAAATAAATCTTTATTGGGCAAGCCGATCTCTTTCACTAAACTATTTGCGATCAACGGTCCCTCAAATGGCATATCCACTATCTCGACAACATCCCCTTTGATTTCTTCATTATACAGCCACGTCTTTCTAGATGTGATTTTATATATAAAAGGGTTAGACATGTTTACCTTTGTAACCGCAAAATCTTTGTATTTATCGTCCGTTCTAGTCGGAATAACAATTCTGTTATCCTCAGATACATTTTCCATTAATACTTCTAAGCATTCTTTATCTGGTAATACATCATCATCCATACACCATATGTAATCAAAGTTCATTTCTGAAGCGAGCTTTATGCCACTATAAAAGCCACCGGATCCGCCAGAATTAAAACCATTTCTATAATATAAAAATCTTCCCTTCTGAGTAGTTCTCTCTTGCAAAACATCCACTGTATTCATAAAATCAAGTCCGAAATCTCGCAACTTTTGAATGGTATTATCACTACTGAAATTATCAAATATTAAAATTGCTTCTGGTTGTGTAGATTGATTCAGTAATGCATCCAATAAATTTATCAAATACTCACATCTATTATAAGTAACTATTACAATACATATGCTCTCACTCATTAATAACTCCCTCTTGTCTTCATTAAAGAATCAACAAAAAAATCTTTTTTAAAGACATTAATCATTTCCAATAGCAAATATATATTTATCATTCCAATATAAAAATCCATAATCCCACAAAAAATATAGGCCGACAAAGTACATAATAAAAGGCGCATGCCTCTGTCTCTTCTTGTTGATTTCTTAGTATTTTTTAGCACACTAGCTAAATAGAATAAGAAAAAGAAGGTTCCTATAATTCCTGTACTAAAAGGATATTCCAATAAAATATTATGTGTATGGTTTGCACCAGCTAAAAACCATGTCTGGGCTAATTCCTTTGTTACCCCGCCATATCCCAAAAACGGTTTCTTAGCAATTGCTTCCACCGCCATTGGCCATATCAATTTTCTTCCATTAAACCCAACCTTATCTAAGCCCAGAAGCAACGATGCAAGCAATTTATCTAAATGAAAAAATGACACTCCAGCAAATATAACTGCACCAACAATTACAACATTTTGCCACCTAAATATTTTTTTCTGAATTTCCCTATTCTTAATCATGACCGATAAGAACAAGAACAAATGTGCTAAAATACCCATGACAGAAAATGTAATTATAAGTGAAGCAATACTCATCAGAGCTACTATCCAACTTCTAATAGTTATTTTATTATATTTTTTTTCATCGTGGAAAAAGATGAATCCGCAAAAAGTAATCAAAATAAAAGCTGAATAATTATCTCCACCTAAGAAATTAGCATTATCATCAAGTTTCATTCCTGCAGCGCCAAAAGGATATCCCATTATAACGGTGATCAAATTTAGAACTATACAAATCCAGGAAATATTGTAAAGAACATCAACAATTCCTTCTTTAAAGTATTTTTTCTTTTTATTAGAATCAAATAGCATTTTCACTCCAACTATGGACATAATATTATTAACAAATTCTCCAATAGGTCCATTATTTATTAATAGTGATACAAACCAAACTATCAAAAAAGAGTAAAATGAGATGATCGATTTAGTCATTTTTGGTCTATTTCTGAAAAAGAAATAGATAATGACCAATGACGCAATTACTTTCCACACTTTGAAAACTGCATCAATGCTTGGAATGAGTGTAATATTATATGGTTTCAAGTAAGGTATCATAACAAAATATAAAAAAAATCTTCCGTTACTTATTTTGAATTTCATGCAATTCTTCCTCTACATACACATAAAATGTGGGAGCTATTACCTTTAAAACAATCAAACTATATACCCACGCGTCTTTTCTAATTTCATTTTCATTTCACTTTTCTTCTCATCGGTTATCGCATCTATCTTATAAGTATCATCAAAGACAGGACTATTGTTAATGTCCGATTTAACCTGCTCAATCCATTCATCATAATCAAATATTTTTTTGCATGGATTTCCAACATAAACCCCTGATTCGATTGATTTTGAAACAACACTTCCAGCACCTACAATCGTATTATCTGCAATATGTACATTGGGCAACACTATCGTTCCAGCTCCAATAAATACATTGTTCCCGATGACAACTTTACCTATCTTGGCATATCCAATATGTTTTTTCATACTTGCGTCATGAGCAAGAATATGTACTCTAGGTGCAAGTGTGACATTATCGCCTATTTCTATTAACCAACAATGACCCGGATCAATTATCACTCCTTCCATTGCGTTAAAATTTTTACCGACACTCAATCCTTCTTTTATTAACTTGGGAAGATACAATGTACCTCTTACTTTAGATTTTATATAACTGACAAATTTCACTTATTACTCCTGATTCCACATACTTCTAGTATGTTTCCGCTTAAACATAACTATCCATTTATAACATTTGACGCCAATCATCTTTTTTAGGAGATCTTGAAGTTTTACCTTTAAACTCTTTTTCTGCCAACTTCCTAAATAGTGATGCCAACTTATAGTATTTGACGTAAACTCTGGTTCTCTAATATCAGTATTGTATCCACAGAAAAACTCAGATGGATAAATCGTTATTCCGCAAACCGTCTGTAATTGATTGTTTGTTTTTAACCCATTTTTTTTCATTAAATTAGTTAGTTGCATATTAACAGTTAAAAAAGTGCCATCGGAATTCTTTTTAAACGACGAGTTATTAAACATTTCAATTACTTCTTTGATGAACGGATGTTTTGGATATACAGCAAATATCAATCCAGGTGCAACAATGCCAGTATGCTCAAAACCGGTGAAAGGCCCTTCTTGCAAAAAAGACTCAGGTAATTTTTCTACAAACTCAACATCGACATCAAGATAAATCCCACCATATTCATAAAGAACATCAAACCTCGCATAATCTGAGACAAATGCCCATTTTCTCTGTGAGTATGCTTCTTTCATATAACTTGATTTATCTATATTATAATTATCCTCATTCCACTCAATAATCTTCCATCCCGGAAAAAATTTTTTCCACGAATCGATACAGTCCAGTACGATTCTTGGCTTTTCATTATTTCCAAACCAAAAGTAATGAATTATATGCGGGATTTCTTTGCAGCATTCTGTCATTTATTATGTCTCCATTTTCTATAAAAATAAATAGCCAACGGGGTTACCAACAGCAAGAGGAATTTGTCTCTGATATCTTCTACAATTAATATATGAGGTAAAACCTGTCTCACTTCTTTTTTATAACAACAATAAATAATAGCCCCTCTTATATTTTCCCTCAAACCACACTCTTTAGACATTAATCGCTTTCCTCTAAGCATAGAACCCAAAGGAGAAGCAAATTTCATCTTTTTATCATTGCTTGTCAAGCCACCTTGTAAATATTCACAAATATAAATCACTTTATTAATATATACTGCATCTGAAACTTTTCCAATTTCAATCCAAACAACATCCTCGCTAATAAACTTCTCTCCAGGAAATTCAGGAAAAGGGTATTCCTTTAGATACTTTGTTTTAAACACTTCAGCCATATCTCCTGGTCGATTATTTTTAATTCTATATTTTATATAATTCTCAATGAACTCATTCTTTTCTATTGGGACTATGGGGCTTTTGCTATTTGCGCCCTTTAAAAAAGTATATGAGCTAATCTTATTTTGGTTTTTATATTTTCCGTGTACCGCTATTATATTCTGCACCGCATCTTCTGTTAGAGTATCGTCACTATCTACTATAAACGTAAGTTCAGTGTTAATCTCTTTAATTCCAAAATTCAAAGCGGTGTGTTTCCCTCCATTAGTCTTTTGCAAATAGAGCACTTCAAAAGATGCAACGTCTTTAAACTTACTTACGACTTCAAAAGTATTATCAGTGCTTCCATCATCGACAATCATCCAACAGAAATGTTTATTTGTTTGATTTTCTAATGAACTATACAAATTCGCTATTAAATCAGCGCGATTATACGTTGGTGTGATTATCGTCAATGGTTCCATCTTAATCTACTCCTTTCAGTAGCGAATTGTAATATTCGGATAATTTCTTTGATTCCCGTACCACATTGTACCCATTTACTTCTAACTGATTAATCGAATCCAAACTTCTTTTAGAATTAGCAGACATTATCGCATTTTTCCATGCACTTATTCCTGCTTCTAAATCAAGCATTTGTACACAGTCAGAGAGAATAACTTCATTTGATATCTGATTAGATAAAATACACGGCAATCCATTTGCCTGAGCCTCTACTCCAACTACCGGCAGCCCTTCAAACAATGATGGCATCACAAAAACATCCATAACTTGATATAATTCATTTACATCGTCTCTATTTTTGAGCAGCCTAACTTTATCGTTGATACCCAAGGTATTGATTTTCAATTTTATTTTAGCTTCATCTGGGCCATTACCGATTAATAAGAGCATGCAATTTTGCCTTTCTTGAAGGACTTTAGAAAAAACATCAATTAAGAACAGCTGATTCTTAATATAGCAGTATCTTCCAACATGTCCAATAACAAATATGTCTCCCTCTATATCTAGTTCATCACGCTTTGATTTTCTTTTTAATTCATCATAAGAAAATTTTTGTAAATCTATCGCATTATGAATAACAGAAAACCGTCGGCTGCCAAACATGAATTTCCCTGCTTTTTGGCCACATGCGCAATATACATTTGATACAAATGGAAGTTTTTTTAAGGCAAAATACTTTATAGGCAACTTAATATCTCTATCCAATTTTGAGCTGTGGCTGTGAGCTATTCTTATTGGTACACCAGCCTTCTTGGCTGCCAATAGTGGAAAATAGCTCATTGCATCAATATGTGAATGAACAATTTTATATTCTGGATGTTTTGTAAAGAAATACTTCATCCACTTAAAATAGAGTGGGTAATTCTGAGGATACAATCTTGGTGCATGGTATACTTTACCACCCATACTAATTATTTCGTCCTCATATGCGCCTTTTTCTTCTCTATGAGTTAAGAAATCAAATTGGATTTTGGTTCTATCTATATTTCTATAGTAGTTCATGAGCATGTTTTCCAATCCGGCTCTATCCATGATATTCACACATTGTAAAATTCTTATCATTTATTTCCTCGTAACGTCTCGAAACAATTCGGACATAATGTCAGCAATTTTGTTCCAGTCATATCTACTCAAGTCGTAGTTTCTCTTCATTGATTCTTTCGTTCTTTGGCTTATCAGTTTGGCAAGACACTCGAAATCTCCCCTTGGAAAATAATCGTCATTATTCAAATCGACTAAATGCGTAGCAGGAATATCAGATACTAATACATCTAATCCATATTTCATAGCTTCCAACAATACAAGTGGAAAGCCCTCATTATTAGATGCAAGAACAAACAATCCTGCGTGGGTATAGAGTTGATGCAAATTATCACCGAAAGTGTATCCGGTAAAAATAACATTTTCACCTTTGCTCAAATCGTCGAGTTGTTTCTTATATCCGTTTTCAAATTCAACGCCGCCAGCAATTACAAGCTTATAATCATTTTTTTCAGCTAATTTATAAGCCTTGATAAGAGTGTCAAATCCTTTTTCCGGTGTAATTCTACCTACGCTTAGAATATACTTTCCAGGTTCTACTCCTATTTCCTCTAAATAATTTGTATTATAGGAAATGGGCAAATCATTTATTCCATTAGGGATAAATACAGATTTATTTCTTATATCTTCTTCATATTTATCCATTTGAAACCTGTTAACAAATATAATCTTATCTGCGTTTTTTAAAGCCACTTTTTCAGAAAACTTTAACAGCCCTTTTGCAAAAAATCCCCATTTTTTATGCTCATAGTTAGGGCTGTGATATGTAACTACCACAGGGATATTTCTTAATTTTACAATAGGGCTAAATAGTGCAGGGCCAATATTGTGATAATGAACTACATCAGGTTTCTTTAACAGAACAGAAATAGAAGATATAAATGAATGAAAAAATGGCTCAAAACCTTTAATTTTTGTTGAAGGCAAATCGATAAAAGAAATATGGTCATAAGACCCATTTGATTTCACATACGGTTTTCTTCTATACACTGTTACATCAATATCTTCCTTTAATCTCGGGTATAATGATTCGCAATGTTTTTCAACTCCGCCCTCAATCATAGGAAAACCTCTGAGTCCTATGACACTTAATTTCATATCCTTTTCCTCACATACCTAAATGGCAAGACAAACCTTAATTACATAAACAAATGCCTATCCCTTGCTCTAAGACCTTACAACCCTTTTCTCTTCATTACCTCAACAACCCTATTTACCATCTCCTGGCAAACTTCAGTTGTTTCAGCTTCAACCATTACTCTGACAACAGGTTCAGTGCCACTCTCCCTGACAAGAATCCTACCTTTGTCTCCGAGCATCTCTTCAACTTCTTTTATCGCTGCCCTCACCTCGACATCTGCCTGAGCAGCCTTCTTATCCACCACTCTGACATTTTCAAGAACCTGAGGGTACATAGTGAAGCCATCACTCAATTCACTCAACTTTTTCTTTCTGCCGATCATGACCTGCATCATCTTAAGAGATGTCAAAATGCCATCACCGGTAGAAGCGTATTTGGAGAAGATGATATGACCGGACTGTTCTCCGCCGATGTTGTATCCGTTTTCCTTCATATTCTCGTAGACATACTTGTCACCGACTTTTGTCTTTTCATAGCCGATTCCAAGTTCATCGAAGGCTTTGTACAATCCAAAGTTGCTCATGACTGTAGTGACGACTTTATTACCGACAAGCTTGTCTCTATCTTTCATGTATCTTCCATAGATGTAGAGGATATGGTCACCAGTGATGACATTTCCCTTTTCATCTACGCAAAGACAACGGTCAGCATCACCGTCATAAGCAAATCCAACATCGCATCCGTTTTCGACTACAAACTTCTGTAATCCCTCGATGTGTGTGGACCCCGCATTCATATTTATATTCAAGCCATCAGGCTGATTGTTAATCACCAGTGTCTTTGCTCCCAAAGCATCGAACACAGACTTTGCGATATTCCAGCTTGCTCCATTTGCGCAATCAAGAGCTACCTTAATACCACGGAAGGAATACACACCAAGACTAATCAGATAGCCAACGTATCTGTTTCTTCCGCTCACATAATCAACAGTGCAGCCGATGTTCTCCCTTTCCGCAAAGGAAATGTTAAACTCACCATCCAGGTACTTCTCAACTTCTGCAATTGTGGCTTCATCCATCTTTTCGCCCTTGCCATTGATAAGCTTGATTCCATTGTCGTAATAAGGATTATGGCTAGCAGAAATCATGATTCCACAATCGAACTCATCCACTCTTGCGATATAGGCAACAGATGGAGTTGTAGTAACATGCATCAGATATGCATCAGCACCGGAAGCAACAATTCCACCAACAAGGCTGTATTCGAACATGTAGCTGCTTCTACGTGTATCCTTACCAATAACGATTTTTGCTTTCTTCCCATTCTGGCTGTAATACCATCCCAGGAATCTACCAATCTTGTATGCGTGGTCTGCTGTCAAACCTTTATTAGCTTCACCTCTGAAGCCATCCGTTCCAAAGTACTTACCCATGTTTCTTTACTACCTTTCCATCGTTCTTCCAGATGCTGTTTTCTTCGATATACCCTCTCACACAAGAAGTAGGATAAATATTGCAATGTCTACCGATGACTGTTCCTGGATTCAATACAGAATTGCATCCAACCTCTACATAGTCGCCAAGCATAGCACCCATTTTCTTTAGGCCTGTTTCAAATTCCTTATTTACAATAATGAGCGTCTTATCTGACTTTACATTGGAAGTAATTGATCCAGCTCCCATATGAGACTTGTATCCAAGGATTGAATCACCAACATAGTTGTAATGAGGGGTCTGAACATTATCAAAAAGAATAACGTTCTTCAATTCCACAGAATTACCAACCACACAGTTTTCTCCAACCAAGGCTGAACCACGAATAAAAGCACAATGACGTACTTCTGTATTTGCACCAATGATACATGGAGCGCCAAGGTAAGCTGATGAAAATACCTTTGCAGTCTTATGCACCCACACCTGTGGTTGAACCTCTTCGTATTCATCCCCCAGCGTAGGCCCAATAGAAAGAATGAAATCCTTAATTCCTTTTAATGCTTCCCATGGGTATGTATATTGCTCTAAATAAGACTTAGCCAATGTATGATCTAAATCGTACAATTCATTAATTTTCATGTTCTTCTCCTATTCCACCGTTACACTCTTTGCCAGGTTTCTAGGCTTATCCACATCCAAGCCCTTAGCGCAGGAAACGTAATATCCAAGCAGTTGTAACGGAATAACCGCCAGACTTCCGACAAAGTGCTCATCAGCCTTTGGTATATAAACGGTGAAGTCACACTGATCTTCTGTCTCGTATTTGCCGTATGTTGTAAGCCCCATCAGATAGGCACCACGGCTCTTGCATTCCACCATGTTGGAAACCGTCTTTTCATACAAGTCTCCCTGTGTCAGAACTCCAATCACTAACGTTCCATCTTCTATCAGGGATATGGTTCCATGCTTCAACTCTCCGGCTGCATAAGCTTCGGAGTGGATATAGGAAACTTCCTTTAACTTCAAAGAACCTTCCAGCCCAACAGCGTAGTCGATTCCTCGACCAATGAAGAAAATATCTTTCTTATTCGCCACCTTGGATGCGAACCACTGTATTCTTTCTTTTTCTTCTAAAATCTTTTCTATCTTCTTTGGTATGGAGCTTAACTCCTCAATATACTTTTCTGTCTCCAAACCTCTTCTTACCTGAGCAAACTTCACAGCCAGACAATCCATCGCGATAAGCTGGGCACTATAAGCCTTAGTAGTAGCTACCGAGATTTCTGGTCCAGCCAGTGTATAGAGAACAGTATCTGCTTCTCTTGCGATGCTTGATCCGACCACATTCACCACGGCAAGAGTCTTTATACCTTTCTCTTTTGCCAGTCTCAAAGCAGCTAAGGTGTCAGCTGTTTCTCCTGATTGTGAGATGAGAATAACAAGAGAGGAAGGAAGAAGAGACATCTTCCTATATCTGAACTCCGATGCCAGTTCTACTCTGACCGGCACATCGGCTAATTCTTCAATCACATATTGAGCCTGCATACCAACATGCCAAGCTGAGCCACAAGCTACAATGTAGATTTGCGTAATTGCCTGAATCTCCTCGTCGCTCAAACCAATCTCAATCTTTCCATCCTTGACGATGGAGTGAAGCGTATCTTCTACAGCCTTAGGCTGCTCATGAATCTCTTTAATCATGAAATGCTCATAGCCAGCTTTCTCAGCCGCTTCAGCATCCCATTTAATCTCCACAGCCTCTTTCTGAACCTCATAACCATCCAGGTTATAGAAATGAGCCTCACCTGGAGTAAGCTTGGCAAATTCCAAATTACCAATGTAGTAAACAGAACGAGTGTGTTTCAGAATGGCAGGTACATCAGAAGCCACATAAGCCTCGCCATCTGCAATTCCTATAATCATTGGGCTGTCTTTTCTTGCTACCCAAATCTCACCAGGATAATCTTTGAACATCAGCTCAAGAGCATAGGAACCTCTGATGCGTACCATCGCCTTTGCAATGGCATCAACCGGACCCATTTTGTATTTTTTAAAGTAGTAATCTACTAACTTAACAGCGACCTCTGTATCTGTATCGCTGTAAAATATATAACCATGTCTGGACAGCTTATCTTTTAATTCCTGGTAGTTTTCGATGATGCCGTTATGAACACCAACTACCTCAGACTCCACTTCTCCTGAACCAGAGCCGGTACAGTTTCCAGAGACGTGTGGATGTGCATTTTTGATGCTAGGCTCACCATGCGTAGCCCAACGAGTATGACCGATTCCACAAGTACCTTTAAGAGCGTTCCCTCCATCAATCTTTTCAGAGAGGTTGCTGAGTCTTCCCTTTGCTTTTACGACTTCGGCCAGATTCTCACCATCTCTTACTGCAAGACCGGCAGAGTCATAGCCTCGATATTCAAGTTTGGACAAGCCTTCCAAAAGGATCGGAGCAGCTTGTTGTTTACCTGTAAATCCTACTATTCCGCACATTCTTTCATCCCTCGTTCCTCGTTACTTCTTTTTATCTTCTCTGCCCATCTCTGGCATTCTTCTTTTCTTCCATCCTAGGCTTCTGGCCCACTCTACTTTTCTTCTCCTACCCCATTCACCCAGTGTCCTTTACCCTTATCCTTACTCCCCTTTTAAACTTCCTACTTAAACCTAATCTTTCAGGGAGGGGTTTGGTTAAAGTTATGAGAAATAGTACATATAAGGTAGGGTGGGAAGAATGGTAAACCAATGTATATATTCGATCTGAACTTTTCCCTTGACGACAAACTTATCATAAATAATCTAATGCTTCCGAAGCTCATCCTCACAACCGGCTTACTGTCTCTTTTCAACAATTTCCAATCCTACAGTCACGCCAACATTGGAGCCAAACATTTCCACATCCAGCACCGCTGTACGTTTATGCCTGTTTATCTTGCAAATCATTGCTTCTTTGCCCTCTAGTGGACCATCTGTGATAATAATTCTGTCGCCCTCTATTAATCCGTGGGATATATCGATTTCGTGATTATCATTTACCATACTTGAGAAAAGGATTTCTTTATTCTTCTCAATAGGAACGAATTCGTCCACATCTCTTCCAAGCACCCTCGTTAATTCCGGCACATTCTTAAGTTCTTCGTAGACATCCGCAGGTGTGTCCGAATCTATAAACATATACCCCGGGAACATAACCTTGCTTTCCTTATGCCATTTCCCATAATATTTCTTAGCCCTGTTGAACCTGAGAATAAATATATCCTTGTAAGTTTCTTTACTAATTAAATTGACGCAATAGTCTTTTATAATATCTTCTTTTCCGGTTTCTACCTGAACTGCATACCACATAATTCTTTTCCTTTCTTATAAAAGACATATACCCTTAAATACTTGTCAAAAAAGGGCATGCTCCGCCATTCTGCGAATTAATGCAATTCGCAGATTCACTATCACATATAACCACTAAAAGGATGAACGTGACAAAGCAACGATTCATCCTGACAAGTTTTTCTGCTATTCTACCATTTCCGACTATTTTCGTCAATATTACACATGCTAAAACTATGTACTTTAGCGAGAACAATTAATTGTTGAATATTTTAACTTAACATACAATTCCCTTTCCCAGCGCGAATGAATATATGACCTTCTCTTTAACCTTTTTTCCGGTAAGCTGTTCCAATGCCTTAGCGTAGTAATCAAGCTGAATGGCGTAACGCTTCACAAGCTCATCTTCCCCCGACTTATCCCGCCTTATTCTGTCCGTCTTATAATCCACTATTACAATCCCGTCCTCTTCTTCAATATACAAGTCAATAACGCCCTGAACGAGCTGTCCGTCACACTCGAAAACAAAAGGCTGTTCCCGTTTAGCCTTTCCGCTTCGTTCAGCTTTACTTACTCTCTGCCCTATTTCAGACTGGACGAATGTATTAATATCGTAAGGGTTGATACTCTCCACCTGAATTCTTGTCATCCTTCCTGTATCAAGCATCTGCTGGATATCCTGTTTCACCCCGTCAATATTAATGCTTCTCGAATAATCAAGACATTCCATAACTCTGTGGTATGCCGTTCCCCGTTCATTAGAGGCGAGTTTCTTTTCCTCACCTGTGATAAATCTCGGCGCCACCGCGTTGTCTTTCAAATCATCATAATCATCCATATAGGCATCTTCCTTAGAATATGATTCGCTCTGCATCGCTTTAAGTTCAGATACGGTTATCTTCATTCTTCCAGCTGCAGCTTCATCCTGTATATACTCTGGAAGTTCATCAAGAGAAGGGTATAACTTTTCCTTTTTTATTTCCTTATCCACATCACTAAAAGTGACATCTTGAGCGCAGACATCCTCTGTTATCTGTCCCTGAGTCCGGATTTCATCTGCATTGTTCGCAGCAACAACATTAAATCTTCCGTGAAGTTTCTCCCCGGGCATAAGACACACCGGCATTATCATATCAAGATAATTCTTAATATTCTCACTCTCTGCATATGACATCCGGCCGTTTATTACAAGCTCTTGCGACTTAGCCCTGTACTTTTCAAGAGTTTTATCTGCATCCTTCACAACACCGGTTATTATGAGCTTTTCTCTTGCTCTCGTCATGGCGACATATAGAAGTCTCTGTTCTTCCGCAATAGAGTCACGGATAATCCTTCTTGCCACAGCACTTTTAATAACGGTAGGAGTCTTAGTCCTTTTTTCGAGGTCAACATAGTCCGGCGCTATTCCCATATTCTGTTCCACAAGCACAGAATCTCTGGCATCTGAAAAGTTTATACCCTTGTGCGCCCCTGCAAGAATAACAACCGGAAATTCCAGTCCCTTGCTCTTATGTATGCTCATGATTCTCACAAGGTTCTCGTCTTCAAGACTTGCCGCACCCTCTGCAAAATCCTCATCGAATTTCTTTAATCTCTCAATATATCTCAAGAAATTAAACAATCCGGAATAACTTGAATTACCGTATGCTCCTGCCTTTTCAAGAAGTATATTAAGATTAGCCTGACGTCTTATCCCGGCAGGCATTGTGCCAACATAATCATAATAGCCTGAATCATATATCATCTCCCAGCACAAATCATACACAGACATAACACTGCTCTTATCCCTGTACTCGGAAAGTTTTGCAAGAAAGAGCGCACATTTGCCGCTAAGAGACCTGATATCGTAATCTGTCTCCAATTCCTTAAGACTGCTTCCATCACTTTCAGCAAGTCCCGCAACCACCTTCAGATGCTCGTACAGGTTATTATGAGTTTTTTCCGGAAGATATCTGCGTCCAAGTACCCGCACTTCTCCCATCTCACTGGCAGTAAATCCTCCAAAATAGGACATCATGGCCGCTGCAAGGCTTATCTCCTGCACAGGATTGTCAACAATAGTCAGCATACTGAGAATAACCTGAATCTCCCTTACACTGAAATATCCTGTTGATGAGTCCGAATAAGCCGGAATGCCCCTGTCCATAAGGGCATCTGCAAATGTATCCGCCCACCCCGACACGGACCTTGTAAGTATTACAATATCCCTGTATTCAACCGGACGGTAACAGTTTAATTCTGCGTCGTAGACATTAATTCCGGAAGCTGTAACTCTTTCAATTATTTCTGCGAGCTTATCTGCCTCCAACTCCTTTGTTGTTGCATCCTCATCCGTATCTGTAGGAATAAGCACTACATCTGTGCTTCCTGCCTCAGCATCACCAAAAGAAGTTCCCTCACACTCCGGATAAGGGAATCCGGCATTAAGTCGAACTGAATCGTTATACTCAATCCCCGAAAAATTCCTGTTCATCACACGGACAAAAACATCATTAGTACATTCCAGCACATTTTCACGGCTTCGGAAATTCTTCTGCAGTTCAATCTTCGCATTATCAGTATCATCCGGAAGATATCTGTCGTACTTCTCAATAAACAGCTCCGGACATGCAAGACGAAACTTGTAAATACTCTGTTTAACATCTCCAACCATGTATGTGTTGTTCTTTCGTCCTTCTATTCTGCTTCTTGACACTGCGCCAAGAATTACCTCCTGCAGCTGGTTAGAATCCTGATATTCATCAATTAGAATTTCGTAAAAACGTTCCGCCAGCCTGTCAGCCGTCTCCGTGTACACAAGCTTTCCATTCTCTTTTTTTACAAGAACCGTTAGAGCAAGATGTTCCATATCATTGAAATCGATAAGACCCCTTTCTCGCTTAACTTCTGCCACCCGCTCTGCGTACACTTTTGCAACCTTTAGTATTGTCCTGACCTCAATACCTGCTCCCTGCATATCGCTAAACATCCCCTCGGAATCCTTAATAAATACCTTTTCCTGTAGATTTTTCAGGTATTTTTTGAAAACATCCCGCTGTCCTGTCACATACTCTTTCTTGGATGGCTCTACATTTTCTGCTTTCTTTCTTGATAATGCTTCAAAGCTAAACAGCTTCACTTTTCTTCCAAGCTCATCAAAATCCTTAGAGCCAAGCATATTAAGTATCCCGGCGTAATCACTCTGTACAGCTTCTTTGTATGTATATGGCCCACCCGGCTCATCGCAGATTTCAATAAGACGGACATACTGGTCACGATAATCCTTAAGTGAACTAATAATTGATCGGAAAAGCTCTGTTATCGCAGGGTTATTGAAAGTCTCATCGTCGTACACCTTCAGACACTCATCGTACCACTCCTCCACCCAGGGATTACTCCTCGAAAAGCGGTATATCTTATCTATGATGCTTACAATTCCCGAATCATCTCTTCCCAGTCCAAATGCATCCACAAGATTAAAGAAATCCTCATCTGCCGAGGCGTAGAACTCCTCCAGTACATCCTCCAGCACATCATTTTCAAGGAGTTTCTTCTCCCCCTCATCCATTATCTTAAAACCCGGGTCAAGATTAACCTCGGGAAAATGATTCCTTATTATCCACAGGCAGAAGCTGTCAATAGTTGTTATCTGCGCATTATTAAGAAGCGTAATCTGCCTTATCAGATTAAGATCTGTAGGATTCTTATCAAGCATGGAATCAAGGGCTTTTCTGATCTTATCCTTCATCTGGGCGGCCGCCGCCTTAGTAAAGGTCACTACAACCAGACGGTCTATATCTATGTTCTTATCAGGGTCAGTGATTATGGAAATAATTCGCTCAACCAATACGGCTGTTTTTCCTGAACCGGCAGCAGCAGAGACCAAGACATTGCGTTCTCTTGTATCAATAGCTTTTTTCTGGCTTTCAGTCCATTTTCTTTCCATTTTCGTCAACTCCTTCCCTTATATTATTCCAGAGGACTTCATCATCGAACTTCTTAATTCTCCTGTAGTCACAGCCGGATATATCTGCTGAAAAGCCGCAGACTGCATTGTAAGGACATCTGTCACAGCTTGAAACCTGTCCATCCCGGTATGGATTACGCTCAATGCTTCCATCAAGAATTCTTCCTGCTGTATCTACCGCCTTAATATCAACATATTTCCCAAGCATAGTAAACTGTTCCGTTGACATAATACGGCTCCTTCTTGAATCAAAACTGCCATCAGCTTTTCTGCTCACAGGTATACTAAGAGAGGTTCCTTCTGTGGAATCCATTCTGACAGCAATATCCTTATCACTGTTTACCATGCCCTTAAGGCGAAGCTCTTCCTTTATCTTATCCTCAATCTCCTCCTCAGTGTCATTAGACGCGGATACTATTGGGTCACTTATATTGTAATAGAATACTCCGGCAGGCACGATTGTCTTGTCCGGACGCATCTTTGCTGCCAGTTTCATGGCAGCTTCCATGTAGACCATAAGCTGTATATCTATGCCATAATATGTCTTTGTCAGGTTGAAATCCTTCTTTCCTGTCTTATAATCAATTATTCTTACATAGACATTATCTGCGTCTTCACACATGTCAATACGGTCTATGGTTCCGCTCATCATCTGCTTATTATCAGACTCTCCGATTTCCATACTGAACTTGTGCTCGAAGGCAACAGGCACAAAATCCCCGTCTTTAAGCTGCTGTCCCATAGCCCATAAAGTCCTGTCTGCAAGGTCTTCCATTCTCTTAACCATGAATTCATTGCGGTTAGAATCCTTAAGAATACTGTTCTGATATATATCTGTGATTGCCTCAACACTTTTTTCTACCATTGCACGGCGCTTCTGTTCAGAAATCAGGTAGAAAGACTCTCCATTTTTCTTAATCTCGTCACATACTTCCTTAATAACAGCATGAAGCACTACTCCGAAGTTCACCGGAGAAAATGTAAACTCCTCCCTCTCCCTTAAATCAAGTCCGTATCTTAAGAAATATCTGAGCTGGCACTCTGCGTAATTCTCAAAAGAGGTCACGCTTCCCACAAGATGTCCGCCCGTAAGGTCAGTAATAATCTTTGGTGCAATACATTTGTCCACGGATTCTTCTGCAAATGTAGTGTCAGCCCTTGGAATTGTGACATAAGAATTCTGCTGTGACACATCTGCTTTGGTAATGACACGGCACAAAGGAAACATTTTCTTTAAATTCCTGATAATGTAGGATGGTATTAAAGCCGCTCCCCCGCTGTTCTTCACAGCATAAGACATATACAGCTTTTCAGAACTTTTCGTCATAATCAGGTATAGATAGAATCTCTGTGTGAATGCCTTCTCCCTGACAGAAGGCGACATAGTAATACCGGCATTTTCAAGATACTCTCTGTCTGTCTCCGAGAGGACACTCCGCGAATCGGCTTTCTTAGGCACATTGCCGTCATTAACACCGACGAAGAACATAACCTTGATATTATCAAGCCTTGTCCTCTCTATATCACCAATAACTACACAGTCTCCTGTCTGGGGAATAAGTCCTATCTTAATTTCCTCGAATCCCGATGCCAGTATCTTATTAAATTCTTTCACACTGACCTTCTGTGTTCCCAACAGAAAATACATCTTATCAAGTACTTCAATAACCTTTTTATAAAGCTGGGCATACTCATCCCCTGTATACTCATTATCCCCCAGGTCACTTACCTTCTCTTCCATATTCTGACGCACAAGAAAATCATATAATACCCTGACCATATCTGCCACAGTGGCATCCTTTGCTTTCAAGCCCTCTTCAAGAGGGTCTAATATATCTGTTATAACTTTGCGTAATTCATTAAGCTTCTCAAGGTCTGTATTGTTGACATTGCCACGAAACTTCTTCGTCCATACCTCATGCCATTTGTTCCGTCCGCGTATTCCCACCGCAACGCAGTAATTATCAAGCAAATCAATATCTTCCCTTGCAATCCCTGTCATTCCGGTCTTAAGAAAACCGAATACACTCTCATAATCATACCCCTTCTCTATTATTCCAAGCGCTCCGTTTATTGCCGCAATAAAGGGATTGTCTGTCACATGCCTCTTATAATCTAAGAAGAACGGGATATCATTCTGTTTAAGGATATTGGCAGTAAGCTTTCCGTATCCATCCATATCTGCCGTCACAATTGCAATCTCATTGTATCTGTACCCTGAAAGCCTCGTCAGTCTCACAATCTCTCCCGCAGCAAATGTAATCTCATCCTTTGCGGAGGCTGCTTCATAAACTACAATATCCTTCGTTGGGTTATTGTATCTGACAGCATGATTCCTGAATATATTCTGCTCAAGGAACTGCAACTCTGAAGAGTTATTAAATCGTGAATTAATATTATAGTGTATATTGTTTAAGTCGCTCTTAATATCCCCATCAACGTCACTCGCAACGCCTTTTATTAATATCGGAGCATCTACATTTACATGCTCCTCATCACATATTTTGTGAAGTCTGGCAATGCAATCCTTGCTCATGTAGAATAATTCTTCCCTGCCGGCTACCACATTTGTCTTCTCATTAATATCAATAGTGAGCGTCACAAAAATCTTCGGGCACATCTTCAGAAGAATTGTGAGCAGCTTGTACTGCACAGGCGTAAACCCTGTGAAACCGTCAAATGCAATCTCACAGTTTCTTATTCTCCGCGAATCTTCAATTCTGCAACACAGCTTATCCAGTATTTCCTCTTTGGTAATGTAGTTCTTGTCAATGTACTCCATAAATGCGTTGTAAACCAGAACGATATCATCAAGCTTGTATTTAAGTGCAGCACTTCCCTCTGCATCCTTCTGCGCCTGTTTAGCTGCGCTATCCATTGCTTCTGGCCTGATATCGTACTGGAGCATCTCAGAAATAACAGATTTCATTTCGGAAACAAATCCCGTGTTCGACAAATTGCTTCCAAAAAACTTGAGCCTGCTCTTGTTCTGCTCAAGAACACGCTTAATTATAAGGTTCTTCCCGGTGTCATCCAGAATTTCAAGATTATCCTCTCCAACTTCCTCAAAGACCTTGTAAGCGAGTCTCTCAAAACTTACAACGTCAATATTGAGTATGCCCTTTCTAGGATGCATGCTTACCATACGCTTCTGAATAGCCATAGTATACTGTTCCGGAACAACAACAATATAATTACGCTCCGGATGTCTTACAGATTCTTCAATTATGTGTGAATACAGATGATGGGATTTACCCGCACCGGAACTGCCAAGTATCAATTGCAATGACATCTATCTTCCTCCGAAAAATATGTTATACAGATTATATAATATTTTCTTGCCCGTGACTATTAAAGGATAGGATGTTTAAGTCAAATGGTTAAAAGAGCCATCTCCTTTCATATCAGAAAGAAAACAGCTCTTACTTTAGTGGCAATATTATTTATTACCGGTTATCGGCTTCATAATTGCTTAAGGCTTCTTCAGCCTCCTCTCTGGTGAGGTCAAATTCTTTAGATAAGTCTTCAATAATTTTTTCATCAGAAGCGTTAAAAGTTTTATAGCTTTTTATAAGTCTATAAATTTCAGCATCTTCACGCTCCTGCTGAATCTTCATTAACATCGTCATATACTGCACCTCCCATTCTTTCTTAGCAATCGCATTGTCTACAGCATTCTGTATTTCCTGCGTAAATTTACTGGTTGCCTCTTTCTTGATTAAGAAATCCAAGAAACTACGCATATCTTCTGATAATCCATCCCTGGAACCTGATGCATTCACAATAACCTTTGTTGCTTCATCTCCCAATCTTATAGAATGATCCTGCTCACAGATATTGGTGAATGTATAAACAGGCAAATTCTTACCAAAGATATCTTCCAAACAGATAAAAATTACAAATGATTTCTTAAGTTTAGAGTATTTCATGCCCTTCTCAATAAGATTAAGGTCTATCATACCCTGATAATATCTTGTTCTCTTAGGCAAATCTTTTTGTTTTGTAGTCTGCATTTCAATATCATAAACGGTATTTTCTGTATCGTTGACATATACATCAAATCTAACGCCTTTTCCATCATAAGTGATATTAACACTCTTTTGATTGTCTGCCAGTTCTACTTTTTTGATTTTTATGCCAAGAATTAACTCTAACAATTCTTTACACAGTTTAGGATTGTTAGCCATTATCATACAAAACATGAAATCATCAGTAAACTCTAACTCTTCATATTTCTTAATTACTTTTCCCATAAATAATACCTTCCTTTCCCTTATTATATCATATATATCAATTAATATAAACAGGGAAAGTTCAGCCTGAATCCGTTAAACTCAGTTATTTTTTTACGGGAACTGCTTAGGATAGATGTTATTCATAACTTTACTCTGATTCTAAGTACTCAATTCCCGTTTGTTTTCAAATTTAAAACAAAAATATAAATATTTTCATATGTTTTTCAGCGCTTTACACCCAAAACTTCAATGTGTGCCTTTGATAAATCAATCTCCTGTGTAAAATATCCACAAAAACCATACTCATTGCCATCAAATTTCTGTGGAGTTAATTCATAAATCCCATCGTCTGTCTTCAAATATATTTTATCTTTCTGCTCACATTGTCCTAAAGCAAGACTTCCTTTAATACATGTATAGTCTTCTTTTTGTTCTATTAAAATTTTTTCAACCAAAGCATCACCATTCTCCTGTATATTCAAAATATCAGAACTTATTCTAAGATCATGGGCATCCTCCTCTACATTTTGACGCAACGGTGCAAAAAAAAGCGGCATATTTTCCTGTAATAAGGACAGGTTTCGTTCTGCAATCTCAATTACCACTGTATCAGCCTGATAGGCATCCATTTTTCTCAGATCATATGGAATATTTTTATCAAATACTGCATTTTTATAAACATTTGCCAAAAAAGGGAGCAATGCATTTCCGAAAGAATCACGAAACATAAGAAGACTTCCATCTTCTCTGGTATTCTCTGTTTCGATATAGCTCTGCTCCACACTTCTCGTCCGTGTCAGATAATGATACTGATTGTCCAAAGAATAGTAGTAATTCCAGTCTTTCTCTTTTCCTGAGGGATTGAGCATTTTATATAAATCACCTGCAAAATCCTTTCTTCGTTCTACTGAAACATCTGCGTATTTGTCCGTTTCTTTGGATAAATTCTCCATCATCTCCTGAAACACCAGGTATGCACCTTTATTATTCCAATGAGAATCCAATTTATGATAAAGTTCTTCTGACTGATTATGAAACAGACTAAATAAATCAATAGTATTCACATTTTTCAACTGTTCTAATATTTTATCTGCATTTCCTTTCTCTGACACCTTTACATAATTGTATGGCATATAGTCATATAATGAATTTTTATTCGGTGCTATCAGAAACAGAAATTTTGCATTTTTACTCTGTACATTTTCCTGTATCAGTTCAAGTGAATGTATTATATTAAACTGTTCTCTTTCATTTAATGAAATAATTCCCAGATAATCATTTACTGTATCTGCGTAATACAAATATCCCTGATTACCTAAAACAACCGAATCCACACCTGAAGTATGAAAGATATCTTTACTGATTTGTGAATTCATATTGATAAACATAGTTCTAAATCCAAAATTTGCCGTTACATATGCTTCCAGCTCATTCAGAAAATCAGGATTTATGAAGTTATTTTCCACTATCTCAGGTCTTTTCACAGTCTGCTCATTCTCTAAGGTTCCATTTTTCATAAATGTACCCACAGAAAGCAGTAACAAAATTCCAAAGACAATCATTATATAAATTAAATCTAATTTTTTTCTCATATTTTAAAACCTATAATAAATAAAAGGATTATACTTATCTGCACTAAGCTGCATAATGCACAAGAGCAGACATATGATACTAAACACAAAACCTGCTACCCTTGTGATAGAATTATCCGGAAGGATTCTCTTCACTGGAAAAATCCCAATTACGGAAATTATAATAATAAAAATATTTAATGGATGAAAATAAATGATATATTGCGACATTACAGAACCATTCAGATTCCAAAAATACACCATATTTTTCAGGAAACATAATGTCTGATGAATATCTTCACTTCTAAAGAAAACAAATGCTACCGTAACAACCAATGCTGTATATATCCATCCAATAACCTTATTTGAAATCATTTTCGCAAAAATTTTTGTTTCCTCTAATACAGAAAATGTTCCATGTATCAGACCCCATATCACAAAATTAATACTTGCTCCATGCCACAATCCCGTACAAAAAAACACGATGTATTTATTGATATATGTCCGAATCCGTCCCTTTCTATTTCCTCCAAGCGGAATATACAAGTATTCTTTAAACCATGAACTAAGTGAAATATGCCATCTTCTCCAGAACTGTTTGATACTAAAAGATGCATATGGATACTGAAAATTCTCCTTTAACACGATACCAAACATCTGTGAAAGTCCAATAGCCATATCACTATATCCACTAAAATCATAATATATCTGCATACAATACATCAGTGCTGCTGTCCATGCAATAAATCCATTCATATCCGGATTTTCATAGCTATATGCCTGATCTACAATAAATCCCAACGTATTAGCCAGCAATACTTTTTTTGACAATCCAAACAAAAATCTTCTAAGTCCTGCTGCAATATTTGATATATCAATATTTCTATGATCTAACTGTTCATTAATATCATGATATTTTACGATTGGTCCTGCAATTAATTGTGGAAAAAAACTTATGTATAATAATAATTTCGTAAAATTTTTCTGTACAATATTCTTATCTCTGAACACATCAGCCAAATACGATATTTCCTGAAAAATATAGAACGAAATACCTACCGGCATTGTATTTACAATACCGCTATATTTAAAGAATCCAAGGCATATAACATCCAAAATTACTGCTAATATCAATATCTCCCTTGCATACTTTGATGTGCTTACTTTGATTCCTGCATAATAATGAAACATACTGCTTAAAATAAGGAGTATGATATATACTGGTTCACCCATTCCATAAAACTGTAAACTAGCAAGCAGAAGTATCGTATTTTTATAACGAATTCCAAACGGCAGATAATAGCACAGCATTACACACGGTAAAAAAAACAGCAAAAAAGTAAATGAACTAAATATCATTAATCTGCCCTCTATTTTTCTATTTTGTAAATTTCAATTTCATTTACTTTTTCATTCTCATAATAAAATGCCACACCATACTCTTCATCCTCATAGGCACTATAGGTATCCGTATCAAATGCAGGATTGTCCCCATAAACCTTTTTTACTGTTTCTATGGTATCTCCTACATGCACTGCCTTTTCAATTCCAATTTCGGAAGAATAGATTTCTATTGAATTCACATAATCATCATCTCCATCCGGATAGGTTCTAATCGTGCAGTCATCGTATTTATAAGCCTTATCATACCCATTATATAGACAGCTTTTTGCTTGTTCCACATCCTGTGTTTCCCCAATTTTTTTCATGACATCTTTGATATTATCATCTATTTTAATAATACTGCCATCTATCCGAGCTGATTTTGCATCTAATTTTACATTCTCTGTATTCTGTTTTTGTGTTGTATTTTCTGATTTTCCACATGCCTGTATCGTCATTACCATAGTAACTGCCATCAAAACAGCAGCCAATTTTTTTAATCTCATTTGCAGCTTTCCTTTCTTTTTCTGACTTTATCATTTATAAATCCCATAATCCAAAGCTATGGTGTAGCAGGAACACTTGCATGATTCCAGTGATAGGTAAGTGTTTCTCCAACACTTGCATTATAATATGCGTATGCCTCTAACTGTGCATCTGTAAGCAAAAATCTTTCTCCACCCCAACCGGCTGTTGTATCCCAATGATACCAGCAACCATCTATCCTTACAAGATTCCAGTAGTGTGAATTATCTGGTTCATTCACCTGCAGATTTTCAAATCCCGCTCTTGTAAGCAATGCTGCTGACACACTATAAAATGCATAACAGTTACCTTTTCCAGTTGCCAAAGCTGTCTTTGCACCGTTTACCCATCCATTTTCTGCTGTAACTCCACTATAACGTATATGACCTTCTACCCACCGATAAATCGCATATGCCTTTTCCCGTTCTGTCATGGAATTGTCTATCAGTGTATCAAGTATCTGATCACACTGTCTGTTAAGTGTTTCATCACCGGTATCCATATATGCATAGGCTGCAATTGTTTCTGCTCTAACAGAACTTTCCTGCTGTATCTGTACCTCTTGTGTTTCTTCCTGTATATCCGTCTGTAATACATCAGTTATTTTTTCGGTTTCTTTCTGCTCCATACTCTCTGTCTGACTTTCCGAAGCCTTTTCTGTTATCTTCTCTTTATATTCCGTTTCACCTGTTGTTTGTTTTCTATCTGCATCACTACCTTTTTTTCCACTGCATGCTGCTAAAAATACGAGTGCAATAATTAACATCCAACAGGCACATCTTGTTTTTTTCATAATGCTCTAACCTTCTTAAATTTCTCTTTTTCCCTGTGATAGCAACCGCTTTGCTGCCTCATCCGAAATTGCATTTTTTGTTCTTCTGATTGGTCGAAACATCTTTCATTATCTCCTGCTTTATAATTTCATCTGAAAATCTCTGCACCATCATACTATATTTCTTTCATAGCATCAAATTCCTATTTCATTAAAGCCACCTTGAGCAATCCACGAAATATCATCTGTCAATATTCTACTGTAATTTTACAGAAAAACGCCTCGTATTTTCTATGTTAAAACTTAGAAAATACCAGTACCTTTAGCCACAGCCACAATAATATAAGGATATGCTATCATGGGTGTGCTATACCGAACTCGTAGATTCCAAAAAAATTATATATTTACATTACCATATTATCACATTAAATCGAATATTGATACTATTTTAATCGTACTTTCTTCAACTTTTCTTCTCCTTTCTTAAGATTTCAGGTGTGATTAAACAATTAACCACCTGTTCATCATACGCCTCGCTTTCAGTTACGGTTGAGTTCTCCCTGGATGCCTCAACGGTAGTGGTTTTACTCTTTTTGCCGCATCCTGCGAAGAGGAGGGAGCAAATAGCAATAAAGCGGATAATTTTCTTCATATTATCCGCATCTGCCTCATATATTTTGTAATAATGAATATGAAGGGCAGGTTTCTTTATGAAGAGTCAGACTAAAATCGTTATTATTCCATTTAAAAAGCTCCTTATCGGAGCGATTATTGTTGCTCTTTTAGTGGCTTTTATTATCTTTGCTGTTTTCCGTGCCAGCAGCAAGAATTCTGATGATTCTAAGAACAAGAATAACCCTAAGAGCAGTGCTGTAAGTGCATCTGCTTCTTCTGATATTGAAACACCACTTGATAATGCCGATGAACCAAAGTTCTGTCCCGGTGTCTACACTGCATCCATTCTTCTTGATGGCAATCCGGTAGATATACAGGTAACAGTCGATTCTTCTAACATTAACAGCATTGAGCTTGTGAACCTTTCCGAATCAATTACAACTATGTATCCTAAACTTTCCACTTCCTTCGATGAGGTTGCAAACAAAGTCATGGAAGCCGGGAGTACAAACATAACCTACGATTCTGCCAACAGGTATACATATTCAATATTTGTGGATGCAATATCCGCAGCTCTAAGGAAAGCTGCCCCGTAACATTTATTCCCCTGTCTGCCCGGCAGGGGAACATTACTATTAAGGCTTTTTACTCAATTCTTTAGGCAGCCAATAGGAACAATATATATACCGTCATCACGTCTATAAGCATATGAACCGACGCCGACAATAATCATCATGAACGATGGTTCTTTCATCTTAGTTGTATCAATCTTATCTCTCAAAGCTTTAAGATTAGCAGCACCTTCTTCAATCAGCTTCTCCCCACCAAGCTTTATCTCTGCAAATCCATAGGAACCATTTCGCAGATGTATCACTGTATCACATTCTAATCCGGTCTTATCTCTATAATGATATACTTCACCCCCAATATATTCCGCATAAACGCGTAGATCTCTTACACACAAGGTCTCAAAAAGCAATCCAAATGTATTGAGATCTGATAACAAATCCTTTGGCCCTATACCCAATGCTGCTGCCGCTATTGATGGATCAACATAATATCTTGTATCAGAAGTCCTTATAGCCGTCTTAGAACGTAGATTAGGACTCCACGCTGGCATCTCTTCTACAACAAATATTTTCTTCAGTGCATTAACATAAGACATAACTGTTTCATCACTCAAACCTTCAGAATCATTAGCAGCAATGTCGTCTCTTAATATTGTATTAGCTACCTGTGCTCCCTGATGTCTTGCATAAGAGCGCATAAGTCTTTTAACCCTCTCTGGATTTTTATTAACCCCATCTGCTCTGTTAATATCAGACTTAATTACGGCATCATAGTAATCTACAGCTTGTGATAGAGCCGCTTTTTCTCTCATACCAATTGCTCGCGGCCATCCGCCCCGGCATATTATATATGCAAGTGAATTAATATCCTGTTCATTAACCGCATATATCTTATCTGGTGCATCAAACAATGCTTCAAGACTTATATCGCCGTTCGACTCTCCTGATTCATACATAGACATGGTTCTCATTGTAAGCCATGTAAATCTGCCTGTCCCGGAATGTGTAATTTCTTTTGACTCAACAGGAACCGCAGAACCAGTAAGAATGAACTGTCCTTCCTCACCTCTGGAATCAACCTCGTATCGCACAGCATCCCATATCTTAGGTGCTATCTGCCATTCGTCGATAAGCCTCGGTGTATCCCCCCTCAATATCATCACAGGATTCAATTCAGACATCACGATATTCTCGTCTCTCTTAGTAGGATCATCCATGCGGATCACACTCTTAGCAACTTGGAGTGCTGTAGTAGTCTTTCCACACCATTTCGGACCTTCAATCAAAACAGCGCCTTTAGCCTCTAATTTATCCAATAAAATATCATCAACAATCCTTTGCCTATACTCACTCATATCAGCCTCCACCAATATACATTTATACAATACTTGAACTTCATATGATTAGTATACCTTCTGGCAGCCAAATTATCAACACAAAAATCGGTAAGTTGGCAGAGTATTTTTCGGTAAGTTGGCAGAGTATTTTTCGGTAAGTTGGCGGTTTATTTTTCGGCATATTGGCGCTCCGTTTCTATAATTAATCCCGCACAAAAAGGCGGGGAAAATCCCCGCCCTTACATTAAAACCAACTTATATCAGCTCCATTATCTACATTTACAAATCCTGCATAGCCTCTCTCCTCAAGCTTACCGAGAAACTTGCCCATTTTCTTAGGCTTCACATACAATGAACATATTTTACCCTCTGCTCTGTATTTCTCAGCAATTTCGTATGCATCCTTAATCTGACCATCATCGTACATGATAGCCAGCTTATGTGCTGAAGCTTTAGTATCCACACCATTCTGCATAAGAATTGAGAATATTCTCTCGAATCCGATTGAGAATCCAACTGCGCTAACCTGTTGTCCTAAGAACTTTCCAATAAGATTATCATATCTTCCGCCCCCGGCAATGGCACCCTTGAAATCAATACTCTCAACCTCAAATACTGTTCCTGTATAATATCCCTGTCCTCTCACAAGTGAAAGATCAAACACGATGTCAAATTCCCCACCGGAAAGTTCCCTAACAGTACTGATTATATTCTTAACACTCTCAGCCGGCGTCTTGTCCTCTAAGATTGCCTCAACACTCTCAAGGCTTATCTCCTGCGCACTTGACACGCTTCCAAAGAATCCGATAAACTTTTCTATCGCTGTATCATCAAAGCCCTTGTCTGTAAGTTCTTCCTTAACGCCTTCAAGTCCGACCTTGTCCATCTTGTCAAATGTAATGCACACACTGTCAAGCTGCTCTTCTGCAAAACCACAATTCTGAAGGAATGAACGGAGAAGTCTTCTGTCATTTATCTTAACTTTAAAGTTCTTCATACCGATAGCCTTAAGAGCCTTTGTTGTTGTAAGAATAAGCTCAACCTCTGAATCTGTTGAATCCGAACCGATTATATCAATGTCGCACTGGACAAACTCTCTTAATCTGCCCTTCTGTGGTCTCTCTGCCCTATACACTCTGTCCATCTGGATACATTTCATCGGAAGAGTAAGTTTATCCTTGTTATTAGCAAAATAACGGCTTAACGGAAGAGTAAGATCATATCTTAAGCCCATATCTGCAATCTCATTCTCACAGGCTGTCCCCGTCTTAGGATTCTCCTGAAGTGATGACACAGCTTTTTCAAGCTTGTCTCCACGCTTCATAATCTTAAATATAAGATTCAGATTCTCTCCTCCATCACTCTTATCAAGATTCTCAATATCCTCAATTATTGGTGTGGTAATATGTTCAAATCCATTAGCCACATACACTTTAAGAATTTCATTCTGGAGGTAATCTCTGATTTCCACTTCATTAGGAAGATAATCATTAGTTCCCTTTACTGGTGTTATTTTCATAATAAATTCTCCAATCCATTTACATCATTAAGGCAGATAACCGGCATCACACCAGCCATCTGCCCTTTAAGAACATCATTTGTAAGTTAAGCTTCATCAATTGCCTTACCGATGTCATGTCTCATATATTTGTTCTCAAAGGTAACCCACTCAGTTGCCTCATAAGCCTTAGCTCTGGCCTCCTTTAAGTCACTTCCCAGTGCTGTTACACCAAGAACTCTTCCTCCGTTAGTCACAACCTTGCCCTCATCATTAAACTTAGAGCCTGCATGGAAGAGGAAATAATCATCCTTATCCTTGAAGTTTTCCATACCCTTGATTTCAAATCCCTTCTCATATGCGAGCGGATATCCGTCAGATGCGAGAATTACGCATACACAGGCATTATCCTCAAACTGAAGGTCTATCTTATCAAGTGTTCCGTCAATACATGCCTCAAATACATCAACAATATCATTCTTCATTCTCGGAAGCACTACCTGTGCCTCAGGGTCACCAAATCTTGCATTATATTCAAGAACCTTTGGTCCCTTTGGAGTGAGCATAAGTCCGAAGAAGATTACTCCCTTAAATGGTCTTCCCTCACTCTTCATGGCATCCACTGTTGCCTGATAGATATATTTCTTACAGAATTCATCTACTTCCTCAGTATAGAATGGAGATGGTGAGAAATTACCCATTCCTCCTGTATTAAGACCTTTGTCTCCGTCCTGCGCCCTCTTATGATCCTGAGCAGAAGACATAATCTTGATTGTATTACCGTCAACAAAGGACAGAACTGAAACCTCACGTCCAGTCATGAATTCCTCTATAACGATTGTATCTCCTGCAGTTCCAAACTTCTTATCAAGCATAAGCTCATCGACTCCTGCAAGCGCATCTGCTTTATTCTCGCATATAAGAACGCCCTTTCCAAGAGCAAGTCCGTCAGCCTTAAGTACGATAGGATACTCTGCTGTCTCAAGATACTTCTTAGCCTCCTCGGCTGATGTAAATGTTTCGTAAGCAGCCGTTGGAATGTTGTATTTCTTCATAAGGTCCTTAGCAAATGCTTTAGAACCCTCAAGTATCGCTGCATTCTTTCTTGGTCCGAACACTCTTAAGCCCTCTGCCTCAAAGACATCCACAACTCCTCCGACAAGCGGGTCATCCATACCGATTACAGTAAGGTCTACCGAATTCTCCTTAGCAAATGCAACGAGCTTATCAAACTCCATCGCTTTTATATCTACACATTCAGCCAGCTCAGATATTCCTGCATTGCCCGGTGCGCAATATATCTTGTCAACCTTAGGGCTTTTGCTTAACTTCCAGCATATCGCATGTTCTCTTCCGCCACTGCCTACAACTAATACTTTCATTTCTGTTCCTCCGTAAAATCCCTGTGTTCATTAGCTATCTTGTTGATTGCCTTAGGAAGCAGTTTCCACTCAGCCTGCTCCATAATTCTTCTCTGGAGTGTCTGAGGAGTGTCACCATCTAATACATCAACTGCCTTCTGGAATATAATCTCTCCTGTATCCATGCCCTCATCCACATAATGGACAGTAGCACCGGAAACCTTAACTCCCTTAGCTAAAGCTGCTTCATGCACTCTTAATCCGTAATACCCCACTCCACAGAATGAAGGTATAAGCGATGGATGGATATTGATAATTCTGTGGCTATACTGATGCACCATAGCCTCCGGAATCTTTACAAGGAATCCTGCTAATACAATAAGGTCAACATTTAACTCATTCACCTTTTCAAGCAGTGCCTCATTAAATGCTTCTCTTGTCTCATAGTCCTTAGGTGATATACACATTGCAGGAATACCGTTCTCCTTAGCCCTTGTGAGAGCATATGCTCCTGCATTATTGCTTATTACAGCTACAAGTTCCGTGTTAGTTATTGTTCCATCCTTGACCGCATCTATAATTGCCTGAAGATTGGTTCCACCTCCTGAAACCATAACTGCAACTCTTAGCATAAGGTTACTCCCTTCTCACCTGCTTCGACATTACCAATAACATAAGGTGTCTCGCCGGCCTTCTTAACTGCCTCCATCACTGTGTCAACATCTGAAGGGTCTATTGCAAGCACAAGTCCAAGTCCCATATTAAATGTGTTGTACATCATATGCTCCTCAATATTGCCATCTTTTGCAAGCATCTTAAAGATTGGTGGCACTTCATAGCTGTCCTTCTTAATTACAGCTCTTACGCCATCAGGAAGCATTCTAGGAACATTTTCATAGAAACCGCCACCTGTAATATGGCTGCATCCTTTAACCTTAACGCCCGCTCTCTTGATTTCCTTCATTGTCTTAACATATATCTTGGTTGGAGCAAGTAATGCCTCTCCCAATGTCTTTCCAAGTGAATCATAATATGTGTTAAGTGATTCTTCTGTCATTGTAAATACGCTTCTTACAAGAGAGAATCCATTGCTGTGTACACCACTTGATGCAATACCAATAAGTGTATCTCCCGGTTTAATATTCTCACCTGTGATAAGGTCCTTCTTATCAACAACACCTACTGCAAATCCGGCAAGGTCATACTCATCCTGTGGCATGAGTCCCGGATGTTCTGCTGTCTCTCCGCCGATAAGAGCACATTCTGACTGTCTGCATCCCTCGGCTACACCGCCAACGATAGTAGCAATCTTCTCAGGGTAATTCTTGCCGCAAGCAATATAATCAAGGAAGAAAAGTGGCTCTCCACCTGCACATACAACATCATTAACGCACATTGCTACTGCATCGATACCGATAGTATCATGCTTGTCCATAATAAATGCAAGTTTCACCTTAGTACCACATCCGTCTGTTCCTGAAAGAAGTACCGGCTCCTCCATCTCTTTAATCTTAGCAAGTGAAAATGCACCTGAGAATCCACCAATTCCACCTAATACCTCAGGTCTGAATGTAGACTTAACTGCATCCTTCATTAACTCAACTGACTTGTAACCAGCCTCAATATCCACACCAGATTTCTTGTAATCCATTGTCTTATCTCCTTCATATTATGATAAATATAGTATTATTGATAGTCTTCAGATTAGTAATTCTTATATCCTACTTCCTGAAGTCTTGCATCCTTTTTCTGCACGCTCTCCTTGAGATTCTTGGTATAATCCTTCAGCCTTGAAAGAAGCTCAGGGTCAGATGTTGCAAGAATCTTAGCCGCAAGGATTCCGGCATTAGCACCTCCGTTAATAGCAACAGTTGCAACAGGAATTCCTGTAGGCATCTGGACTATTGAATATAATGAATCTCTACCGCCAAGGGATGTTGTATGCATTGGAATACCAATAACAGGCATTGGGAAAATTGCTGCGCACATACCCGGAAGATGTGCTGCCATACCTGCTCCTGCAATAATAACCTTAAATCCTTTCTCCTCTGCGCTCTTAGCGTATTCAAAGAATACATCAGGCTCTCTGTGTGCTGAGATAATTGTCATCTCATAAGAAATTCCTAACTGTTCAAGAATGTCTGCTGCCTTAGCCATAACCGGCATATCAGAGTCACTTCCCATAACAATTCCTACTAAAGCCATATTAACCTCCTGTGTTCGATAGATATTATATTAGTCAGTGAAAAACACTAAATATTATTGTACTTTGTTTTAAAGTACGCGTCAAGAAAAAGCCCCTTTGCTAATTCTTTTCATCTGAAAAAGCTTCATTTAACTCCTCTGTTCCCGGAAGAACAAATCTTCCATCTCTTATGATGTCTGTGCTTGTTCCGTCCTCTGCCACTACACTTATCCTTCCTATCTCATCATAGGGAATAGTAATATCAGTATGACAGTTATAATATGCTTTCTCAGGTTCTGTCTTCCTCTTCAGGGAAACCTCATTATCCCTTGAGATTATTTCCTTTCCATCCGGATTAGTCACATATACGTCCTCCGCTCTGGAATAGCATGTATCACCAAGTGCAAAATGTGGTCCCATCTTCTCCACAATAAGAATTGGCAGCTTGTAAACAATATCGTATTTATTGGCAAATACATATGCCGTTGTATTAGTTCCGATAGCAAACTCGCCTATTGGCAGCGTGTCATGGTCATATAATACATTTGACTTGAAAAGAGCCTTGTTCTTTTCTTCATCATCGAAATTATCACAACTGTAATCTGCTGCCATTCCATCCTTAAACCATACCTTAAGATTATTGAACTTGATATCATTAAGATATACGCTGCTCACATTGAGAACCCCAGTCGTCCCTGCAAGTACAGGGGAGGTGAACACTTCACCAAGCGGAATATTTACATCCGCAAGACAATTCTCAAATACAGTCTGTGTTCTGTGGTCTGTAACCTTCATTATGGAAACCCTCATATCTGTGCAGTTTCCGCCTTTTCCCTTTACCTCAACATATTCTGCTGTGTCAAGCACATCGATTAAGGCCTGCTGGATAGCTTTATATTTGTTATAATCAAGAGTGTTGATACGCACGGTACCCTGAAAAATCTCTTCAAAATTGTCGCCAATATCAGGTACCGGATATGCAATAATTGTAAAGCTTCTCTCCTCACCCTTAATGTACTCGTTAACAATACTTCCCGAATCATTATTATATTTTACTGACAGCTTCTGCTGCTTTGCATCAAGAGTTAATGCCTCGCTCTTCGCCTCCGGCTCAAATGGTGTCTCACCGAACACCTCCATCACCGCCGGTCCGCCATGCACTGCTGCAAGTTCCTTGTTCTTCTCGTAGGCAAGTCTCAATGCTCCTGTTTTTCTCTCCACAAATTCGCCGTCCATGTAAAGTGCATTATCAAACCTGTGGTCAAAATCCATCTGTCTGTTAGGGTTTGCACCATAGTAACCGACTTTGATATTAAGCCTTTTGTTGATAGTATTGACTGCTGCCCTGTATATTGTCGGCCTGAGTCCTAACTTTGCAAAATTATTAATTTCTGCTTTTACCAGCCTCTCAAACCCCAGACAATATCTGATATTCACTGTTTTTTTCTTAGACAGGTCTTTACCTGTAAGTTCAAAACCAATTCTGTATCCTTCTGTAAATGTATCTGCCATTCTCTGAATTTCATCCTCGCCCAGAGAATTAAGATATCTCGCCGTCTTTAACTCATTGTCCGTGATATACTCCCCAAAGCGATAAAGATATCTCAAATCATCAAGGTCAGAATCCATAATAATTCTTGTAGCAAAATCCAACTTCGGGTCTAAAAGCTCTCTTACCCTGTACTCCATGTGATCATCACTGTAATCACTCACATACCAGTACACAGCTTCTCTCATCTGCCTGTAATCCGGCCTGCCGTTATCCTCCTCTGTTGAAATGCACACACAGTACACCTCAATAAAAAGCTCCATAAGCGCAGTCATCTCTGCCATGCGGTTCTCATAGGCATACACTATCATGCCTCTTATCTCCACATATAAGAATGACAACAGCCGTCCCTCTGAAAGCCCCAGCTTTCCTGCGGCATAAGCCGGGTTTGCAAAGCTTTTCTCATAAGCATCTCCGATAACATCCTCATAGAGCGACCTGTTATGCTCTGACAATTCCTCTAAACTATAATTCTCAAACACGCCTGCCTTTAAATCCATGACAAGCTTATCCATCTTCAATATAAATGCCGCAACACATTTGAAATAGGATACATATCCTTCCGACTTCATCTCAGGTGCTTCGGCTATTTCTTTAATTCTTTCTATTCCAAGCTCATAACGCTCATCTACATTATCATTAAACAAATGTCTCTCTCCTTTTCATGCTTCCCGGGTATTTCAGGCTTTCAGGGTATACCATGCTTCCCGGGTATTTCAGGCTATTCCCATCAGAAATACCGCGATCATAAACACAGATATAATGCCACACATAAGCGACCCAAGGCGTGACAATCCATAGAACTTATTATCCTCCTTGAAGCTGATAAGTCCTATTACCGTTCCAATCACAGCAAGCACAAGGCTTAACATGCCGAGACTTCCAACTCTTAAGCCTCCCTCTCCGGCTTCTCTGAATGACAGATATACGCCATAACCAAAGGATAACAGAGAAAGTATTCCCATAGTTGTGGATATTACACCGCCAAGAGTCTGGCTTTTATCTGAGAATTTATATTTGTTAAAAAGTTTCATATCTATCCCTTCCGCTTTATCATTTTCCTGGCACAGGATATTATAAAGAATAAGATGTATCCTGCAACTGCTCCCACTACATTGAGAAACAAATCATCCACATCGAAGGTTCCAACCTTACACACAAGCTGTACAGTCTCTATTGTCAATGACAGCGCAAATCCGTATACCAGCATCCCAATAAACTTTACTCTTCCGTCTGACAGCCAAGGCACAAGTATTCCAAAGGGAACAAACGCAAGCACATTTCCTATAATATTAAGGAATGCTATCCTTCCCAACGTATCAAATTGCCCAAGAAATCTTCCATATCTTCTTATTTCCCTGAAAAATGTCAGATTGTACTTATATCCGCTGGCAATTTCCGCTCTTCCCATGCTCTCCGCAAAAAACACAACATAAAAGAGCAGAACCATATATATAAAAAATAGAATCCATTTGATTCCGGTTATACATTTTCCCCTGTTCATAGAAATAAATCTGCCCGGCAGGTACAGTATTACCCACCAGGCAGTTCCTTTCTTTTAGAATAAATTCTCTGACTTATGAGCCAGAAGTCTTGCTCCATTAATGAGCATCACTACACCTGCACCGATACCAAAGAGTATTATTATGATACCGAATACGAGATTAGAAGCACCAACAGACTTTAATTTCTTATAAAGCTTTTCTTCCATAGCTAAATCCTCCTGCCTGACAATACATATATTTCATATCCTTCATGATCATGCGTTCTTCACACCATATTCAGCATAGTAGTTATCAATAGCTTCCTTTAACTTGTCATCAATAACCACTTTACCCTTACACTCCCTGTTATAAAGATGTTCTACAACATCCTTCATAGACACAATGGCAGCCGTCTCGAATCCGTATCTCTCCCTGATTTCGTCAAGTGCGCTGACCTTTCCTCCAAGTCCCACTTCCATGCGGTTAAGTGAAACCATAAGTCCAACGATAGTTACATCTGCAGCACCTCTTACCTTAGGAACCGTCTCCTCCATAGACTTACCGGATGTTGTAACATCCTCTATCATAATGACTCTGTCGCCATCCTTTAACTTACTTCCAAGGAATCCTCCCTTATCTGCTCCATGATCTTTCTCTTCCTTGCGGTCTGAGCAATAACGCACTTCCTTGCCATAAAGCTTCGCATAAGCCACCGCCGTAACAACGCTGATAGGAATTCCCTTATATGCAGGCCCAAACAACACATCAAAGTCATCCCCATATGTCTCATGTATTGCCTTAGCGTAATACTCGCCAAGTTTTGCAAGCTGTGAACCTGTCACATATGCTCCTGCATTCATGAAGAAAGGTGACTTTCTTCCACTTTTCAAAGTGAAATCTCCAAACTTTAATACATCACTCTCCACCATGAACTCGATAAATTCCTGCTTATACTGTTCCATTATCTATTAAACCTCCTGTTTTCAAGGCTTTGCCACTTTTTCGTTATTCTACCATAAAACTTTACCGGTTTCAATCTGTATTTGCCTACCGGATATACTAAACCTTCCGCTTCTTTCGGTTTCGTAATACGGAGTCATGTGTGAAAGCGCTTACATTTTTCTATACACCTACAAGAAACAGCAATCTATCAATTTTAGTACGTATCTCCATAATTTCCGCAACAAATAATGTATATATCCATGGTTTTTTATCTCAAAAAGCAAAGTTTTTCAATTTTTTTGTTTTTTCTTGACCTAAACCTGCCTTAAAATGCTATGATACATTTTGTAAGATTATCTGATTAACATATTTAAGGAGGGTTACATCACATGTATATCGAAAATATTAACAGCCCTGCTGATATTAAACAACTAAACACTCAGCAGCTAAATGTACTCGCAGACGAAATGCGTCACGCGCTGCTTAAAAGAGCAAGCATACACGGTGGTCATTTTGGTCCCAACTTCGGTATGGTCGAAGCAACCATTGCACTGCATTATGTATTCGATTCCCCTATAGATAAAATCGTTTTTGATGTATCTCACCAGTGCTATCCACACAAAATGCTTACAGGAAGAAAGGACGCTTATCTGTACGAGGAGCATTATGATGACGTCTCTGGTTACACTAATCCGCATGAAAGCGAGCATGATTTTTTCACTGTCGGACACACTTCAACTTCCATAAGCCTTGCATGCGGTCTTGCCAAGGCAAGAGATTTGAAGGGCGAAACAGGAAATGTTATCGCTGTTATCGGAGATGGCTCTCTAAGTGGCGGTGAGGCTTTGGAGGGGCTTGACTATGCCGGCGAGCTTTCCGGAAATCTTATAATCGTTGTCAATGATAACGATATGTCAATCGCAGAAAATCATGGTGGACTCTATGTCAATCTCAAGCTGTTACGGGAGAGTAAAGGACAGGCAGAATGTAACCTTTTCAAATCCATGAATCTTGACTATGTATATGTGGATGATGGAAACGATATATCCGCACTCATAGATGCATTCAAATGTGTCAAAGACAGCACAAAACCTGTGGTTGTACACATTAAAACTTTGAAAGGAAAAGGTTATGCACCGGCAGAGAAAGATAAAGAAAGCTGGCATTACCACGGTCCATTTGATATTGCCACAGGTAAATCTCTGTATGAGAATTTTGATGATGAGGATGAAGGTGGGTTTGCAAGCGTTTCCTGCAATTATCTTATGGACAAGATGAAGAATGACCCGCGTATTGTTGTCATAACAGCCGGAACTCCAACCGTTATGGGATTTACTAAAGATAAACGAATTAAAGCCGGAAAGCAGTTTGTTGATGTAGGTATAGCAGAGGAAAATGCTGTAGCCCTTGCTTCCGGTATTGCAGCAGGCGGAGGAAAGCCTGTATTCGGCGTGTACAGCACATTTTTACAGAGAGCCTATGATCAGATGACACAGGATGTCTGTATTAACAGCAACCCCGCTGTATTCGTATTATTCGGCGGTTCTGTCTATGGCATGAAGGATATAACGCACATAGGATTTCAGGATATACCTATGCTTAGTAATATTCCCGAACTTGTATATCTTGCACCTGCTACTAAGGAAGATTACATTGCCATGCTGGACTGGAGTCTTTCTCAGAATGAACATCCGGTTGCAATCAAGTTGCCGGGCGGTGATATGATTACTACCAAAACACCTGTAACAAAAGACTTTGGTATGCTTAACCGCTATGAAGTAACTAAGCAGGGAAGCCGTATAGCAATTCTTGGGCTTGGAACCTTCTACAACACAGCAGTTAAAGCTGCCGAAATCCTTAAGAGCAATCATGGAATTGATGCTACCATTATCAATCCATATTACATCTCAGGGCTTGATACCGACATCCTTAATGAATTAAAGAAAAATCACTCAATTGTTGCAACACTTGAGGACGGCTATCTTGAGGGTGGATTTGGTCAGAAGATTGCTTCTTTCTACGGCTCATGTGATATGAAAGTATTGAATTTCGGTCTTAAGAAAGAATTCCTTGACAGATATTCCGTACCGGATGTATTAAGGGACAATCATCTTACACCTGAACAGATTGCAGAGGATATTGCTACGTTATTGTAGCAAATTCCTCTGCCCATTTCTCCCATGTAAATTGCTCCTCAGCGAATTTCATGCCTCTATGTGCCAATATATTGGTTTCTCCAGTCGATGTCACGCTATCAATCATATTGCGAATATCTCCGGCCGCCTTCTCCATATCTTCAAGAGAATAATAGACAACCCCGCACCCATCTGGTATCCGCTCTTTCATATACCTGCTCTCATCAGTTATGCTCACGCACCCATTAATCATCGCCAACGGTGTTCTGTCATGCATTCCCATCTTAAACCATGGCAGTTGGCTAAGTGACATTCTCGCATTATTATATATATCGGGAAGTTCCTCATAAGTTACTTCTCCCTCATAGGTCACTAAGCCATTCTCAAGAAAATCTACAGAATCTTTCATAAGTATTCTGGCCTTAGCTAAAAATACATCCCAGTTATGTCCATAAAGCTTTACTGGTACACATTTTCTTATAAGCTGTACCACCAGTTCCTGCCGTATAACAGCCTGCAGATATACATCTGCCATATAATTCCTCTGAAGAATCCCGGCTGCATCCATACCTGTAATTCCGGGATACATCCTTCTTACTGCTGCTTCCTGCGTAAGTTCCGGTTCATTAAGAAGTATCTGTGTAAATGTTTTAAAAAACTCAACATTTTCTTTCTCCTGCCTCATTGCCTGAAGATAAACCATATCCGGGTCAGTATAGGATGCTGTAAATATAAGATTATTCTCCCTTTTATCAAAAGATTTTAACCCGCTGCCTGCCTTACTGGCTGCAAGCGGAAGGACAACACATTTCTTAATATTAGAATATGTCTCCTTTATAAATTTCCTGTGATTCTCATCAAGACATATCACATTCAGATTCTTTAAAGGCACACACAGGCTGTCGTGATGATAAAATGGATGGTCAAGAATATAGTGCCAGCACTGCCTTCCCAGCCTGTCAAAACAATATTTACCTGTATTATCCTGTATTGCATCTAACTTTGTATTAATATCAAATACATTATCAAAAGGCTGGGAGTCATACTCATCAGCCAGAGCACACAGGTCTTTTTCCTGCGTACCCTTATCTAATCTGATATGCCTGACTTCCCAGCCTTTTTTCTTTAATTCTTCACTTATGCAATCAATAAAATAAGTTGTTGAGTCATAGCATATAGAACCATTGCTTAAAAACAGTATTCTATCTGACACAGCCAATCAACTCCTTTATATCTGTGACATTATTTCTTTCCATGTATTCTTTAATTCCATCAATAACCCTGATAGTTGTATATGGGTCATTAAAATTCGCTGTTCCCACAGCTACCGCACTTGCACCAACCATTATCATCTCAAGCGCATCTTCTGCTGTACAGATTCCTCCCATACCGATAATCGGCAGATTAATGGCATTGGCAACCTGATACACCATTCTCACCGCAATAGGATGGATTGCCGGTCCGGATACTCCGGCAGTCTTGTTTGCCACTGCAAAAGTTCTTCTGTTGACATCTATCTTCATACCTGTAAGTGTGTTGATAAGTGACACTGCGTCTGCACCACCGGCTTCTACAGCCCTTGCCATCTCTGTAATATCTGTGACATTAGGACTGAGTTTCATAATTACAGGCTGCTTTGCCACTCTTTTTACAGCCTTAGTTATAGTCTCGGCTGATGAAGGAACCTGTCCGAATGCAATTCCGCCCTCTTTAACATTAGGGCATGAAATATTGATTTCCAGAAGGTCAACAGGCTGCTCCCCCAGCTTTTCCACAGCATCCACATAATCCGCTTCAGATTTCCCACATACGTTGACAATAATCTTAGTATCGTACTGCTTAAGAAATGGAATATCTCTCTTAACAAATGTGTCAAGACCCGGATTCTGTAATCCAATAGCATTCATCATACCACCATAGGTTTCCGCAATCCTCGGAGTTGGATTGCCCGGCCATGGTATATTGGCAACACCCTTGGTTGTCACTGCGCCAAGTCTGTTGAGATCAACATACTCTCCATACTCCATACCTGAGCCAAATGTCCCGGAAGCAACTGTTACAGGGTTCTTTAATTCAACTCCTGCAATATTAACTGACATATTAATATCACCCATTACAGCTCTACCTCCTTAACATTGAATACCGGGCCCTCTTTGCACACTCTCTTATTCTTTACCTGAGAGTGGCCATCGACCTCAGTTGACTTACACACGCAGGCAAGACACGCTCCGATTCCGCAGGCCATCTTCTCCTCCAGGGACACATAACATGGAATATCCTTCTCAAGAGCATAAGCCTTGATTGCTCTGAGCATTGGAGTTGGTCCACATGCAAATATTACATCACCCAACACATCATTCTCTCTTACCGCATCAAGAACATTTCCTTTTGTTCCGACACTGCCATCCTCTGTGGCAATATACACGTCTGTATCAGCAACAGCCTCGAAATCAGCCCTTAAGAATGTCTGATTATCTCTGTAGCCTACCACAACATTTCTGTGACAGTTAAGCTTATGTGCCAGTTCTAACATCGGAGGAATACCAATTCCTCCTCCGAAAAGAATCGCCCTGTCGAAACTTCTTCCTTCAGCCTTTAACTCTTCTGCTATCTTCTCAATGTCATATCCATTGCCCAGAGGTCCCTGAATATCAAGCCTGTCTCCCGCTTTCATCTGTGAGAATTCAGCAGTACCTTTTCCGGCGACTCTGTAAACTATTCTTAACTTACTGCCCTCAACCCTGCATATACTTATAGGTCTTGGCAGAAGCCTTGAACCATCATTGGAATAAACCGAAATAAACTGTCCGGCTTTAGCTTCCTTTGCAATATTCTTAGTTTCAAACCATATCTCATAAACTCCGTCTGCAAGACATCCCGCCTTGAGAATCTCTGCATTTTCTCTGTATGCCATAATAATCTCCATTATTAAATCCAGTTTTAATTATTTGCCAAGTGCTCCGTTAATATCTGCAATCATGTCAAGTGCAGCCTGTCTTGACGCCTCTCCGAAATTCTTCTCTCCGAACTTAGCGTACTGCTCCTTTGTATAAGCTGCAATAATTCCACGAGAACTGTTTACTATTGCTCCAAGTCCGTCAGGATTAAAGAAATCGACCAAATCCTTTCCCTGTCCTCCCTGTGCACCATAACCCGGCACAAGAATGTAAGCCTTAGGCATAACCTTTCTTAATATACGTCCCATCTCAGGATATGTTGCCCCAACAACAGCTCCTACATTACTATAGTCACCATCCATGCTTTCCAGGCCCCACTCGTTGACCTTCTCACCAACTAATTCGTACAAAGGTCTTCCATCTATAAGCTGATCCTGAAACTCTCCGCTTGAAGGATTAGAAGTCTTAACAAGGATAAATATACCTCTGTCCTCCTCGTTACATACCTTGATAAATGGATTGATTCCGTCAGAGCCAAGATATGGATTAACTGTTGCAAAATCCTCATCGAATGGTGTGAGAGCCTTAGAGCCTACCTTAACCCTGCCAAGATGAGCGACCGCATATGCCTCAGATGTAGAGCCAATATCTCCTCTCTTAACATCTCCTATCACTATCATGCCTTTCTCATGGCAATAATCAACCGTCTTCTTAAAAGCCTTCAGACCTTCAATACCAAACTGCTCATACATGGCAATCTGTGGCTTAACAGCCGGAACAATATCATATATATTGTCAATAATTCCCTTATTGTACTGCCATATCGCCTCAGCGGCTCCCTCAAGTGTCTCCCCATACTGCTCAAATGCGGCATCCTGAAGATGCTGTGGAATATATTTCATCATTGGGTCAAGTCCGACAACAATCGGTGCATTAGTTTCTACAATCCTGTCAACAAGTTTCTTAATCATTATACTTCCTCCAAATAAAAGCTATCATTAATAATTCATTCTGCGTTATATTACAGCTTAGGGACTTCTCTCTCAATAAGTATTTCTGTTCCATTATGCTCAGAATATACTATTCTTCCTCCGACAATCGTGTACATAACCTTGCCATATACATGTCTTCCTTCAAATGGCGTATTCTTTCCCTTTGAAGCAAATCTGTTGCTGTCGATTTCATACTCCAACGCCGGATTAATAATCGTAATATCAGCAGCCTTCCCCGGTGACAGTTCTCCTCTGTCAATTCCAAGAATCTTAGCCGGATTATAGCTCATCTTCTCCACCATCTGCAATGGTGTAAGCACACCGGTTCTTACCAGTTCAGTTATAGTTACCGGAACCGCTGTCTCAAGTCCTACAACGCCAAATGGCGCTTCATCAAATGATTTCTCTTTCTCTGTAGGATGATGAGGTGCATGGTCAGTCGCAATTACATCAATAGCACCCGACGCAAGTGCTTCTTTAAGTGCTTTGACATCCTCAGCTGTTCTCAACGGTGGATTAATCTTGAAATTAGCATCGTCTCCCGCAACATCCTGCTCCGTCAGGGTAAAATGATGTGGTGCAACTTCCGCTGTAATATCCATTCCATGGTCCTTGGCAGTCTTAATAATAAAAGCAGACTCCTTAGTTGACACATGGCTTATATGAAGCTTCGCTCCTGTGTTCTTGGCAAGAAGAATATCCCTTGCAACAATTACATCCTCAACCGAATCCATAATTCCAAACAGCCCCAGCTCTTTAGCTCTCTCTCCTGCGTTCATAACTCCACGCGCAGCAAGATTGGTATCCTCACAGTGTGCAAATACCGGAATGTCCACCTCTGCCGCCTGCCTCATAGCTTGTCTTGCAGTTCTGGCATTCATGATAGTTCCGCCATTGTCGCTGACAGCTATTGCACCTGCATCCTTTAAGGCTTCAAAATCAGTAAGATACTCTCCTTCCTGTCCGGCAGTCATGGCAGCTATAGTGTACAGATTAAGGTCTGTCACTTCATCCGCTTTCTCATTGACAAAGTTCAGTATATCAACATTATCAATAGCAGGCTTGGTATTAGGCATCATACAAACAGTAGTATATCCGCCTCTTGCCGCTGCTCTTGCACCTGTTCTTATTGTTTCCTTATGTTCGTATCCCGGCTCTCTGAAATGTGCATTTAAATCAATAAGTCCGGGCATAACCATACATCCTGACGCATCAATCACTTCATCTGCCAGAGATTCATCAATATTCTCTTTCATATCAGTTATGAAACCATCCTTAACAAGCACATCCATAACCTTATCTGTTCTGCTTGCCGGATCAAGCACTCTGCCCTCTTTAATCAGTAAATTCATAAGTCCACTCTCTCCTTGAAATTATTCTCCTCAAAAATATTAGCAGGCACAGGTTTTCCGAAATAAAATCCCTGAATATAATCCACGCCAAGTTTCTTAAGAAGTTCATACTGTTCTTTATGTTCAACGCCCTCAGCAACTATTCTTGTTCCTATTGTCTTCGACAGGTCTACAATCAGCTTTACAAATGCCTGGGCATATTCATCATCAACAATATCATCAATAAATGTCTTGTCCACCTTAATTATATCAAGTGGAAGCTGCTTAATATAATTAAGAGATGAATATCCCGTTCCAAAGTCATCAAGCGCAATTCTCGGGCCTAGTTTCTTAAGTCCCTCTATAATACCCATGACTCTCTGCATATCATTAATAGCAAATGACTCCGTAATCTCCAGAACTATATTCTTAGGATTAACACCTGTCTTTTCGATTATTCTTGCAATATTATTAACCACATTCTTCTGTAAAAGCTGAACTACCGATAAGTTAACATTGATGTGGAAATCTGGATGCCCATTTTCATTCCATATCCTGCATCTTCTGCACGCTTCCTCAAGGACATAATCACCAATAGATGTGATAAGTCCAAGGTATTCTGCAAGAGGTATAAACTCTCCGGGTCCCATGAAGCCCATTGCCTTACTGTCCCAGCGGACTAACGCCTCACATGATGTACATTTCTGTGTATTGACATCAACAACCGGCTGGTAGAACACAACAAATTCATCTATACCGCTCGACACTGCCTGTCTCATATTATTCTCAATATCAAGACGCTTTGCAGTAGAATTCTCTGTATTGCTACTGTAGTAAGCATATCCGTTCTTTCCTGAACGCTTTGCCTCATACATTGCAACATCCGCCATTCTTGTTATCTCATGTACATCAACACTATTATCCGGGAATATGCTGATTCCCATACTCATCGTACAGAAGTACTCTGTCTCCATAAGATACCATGGTTTATTAAACATAGCCGTAATATTAGTAACAATACGTTCAAGATTACAAAACTGCTCAGGTACCACTATTATAACGAATTCGTCTCCGCCCATTCTGTAACAGTGACCACGAAGCCCTGGAACTCCGGTTAATCCGGCAGCAATCTGCTGGAGAAGGATATCTCCATACTGATGTCCAAGACCATCATTAATATGCTTGAAATCATCAAGGTCAATAAAAAGTACTGCTCCCTTAAGACCGTCTCTTTCTGCCTTCTTAATAATCTTTCTTAAATCGACTTCACATTTCATTCGGTTATACAAACCTGTAAGGAAATCATTGTGTGCCTGATACTCTATCTTCTGCTGATTCTTTTTCTTCTGCGTTATATCCGCTGCAGTAGCAACTATTACCTCGCTTCCATCTATCCATTTCAGTTCTGAGAACTTAACCTCAAACCACAGCCCTGATTCTGTGTTATAGCGTTCCATCGGAGTCCTAATCATTCCCTGTGTATCCTGACCGGTAAATACTTCCTTAAGACATTCTCTTATTGTCTCTCTTATGTACTGTACATTCGCCGCAATCTTATTCTCAAACAGAATCTTTCCGGCAGCTTTACTGCATACAATAATACCCGAGCCTATATTATCAAGTATCTTCTGTAAAACCTCATAGGAAGAAATCAGGGAATTATTGATAACCTTTCCCTGTGCAATACTATGTATTATCATAGCAACATCGCTGATGTAATCTGTTATTCTATCGTCCGCCTCAAAGTCCTTGGAACTGCTGAATGCAAGAAGATACATCGCTTTCATGTTATTAATATGTATAGGGGCTGACACAGCCGTCTTAACTCCTAATCGATTCAACAGTTTCTTCTCACTGTCAGTTGCGCTGTCTATATGCGTATGCTTCATCTCTTCCGAACACAGTACAAATTCCTGCACATCAACCATTCCAATGTCTACAGCCTTCTTGATGGTTCCTGCCTCGACAATCATGTTCATTGTTCTGCCATCAGCACCAATCTGCATGATTCCGGCACTATCTGCACCGGTCTCAGAAACTACCCGTTCAAGAATTCTCTGTGCCACCTCTACAAATGTACCACTGTCTTCAAGCATATGTACAATTTCTGAAAGTTCCAGATTCCTTTTCTTATCGCTACTCAAAATATCCCTCCGACAATACATAAATCTTTTATTATTATATCCTATTAAGCCCCTTTTGGAAACCGATTTTTTGATTTAACAGATAATTAATTGTTTTATATAAAACTGCGTGCTATTATATACTTATACTAACTTGCAGGATGGATTTTTATGGATATTATTAAGTATGACACAACATTAAAAGCTTCCGGAAAGGACTATTCGAAAATTGTATTCTGGAATAGATTTATCAGGAACCCTATTGAACTCATATTATCATGGACACCGGCGATTATTTCGCTGATTCTTCTTATATATGGATTTTACTCCAGCTTTCTTCTCATTCTGTACGCAGTTTGCTGGTTTTATCCTATTTACATTTTCACATATCAGTTCAGGACAAGTGTAAACTATCATCTTAAGCACAGAGACCCATCAGAGGATGCTCCATGCACCATAACTCTTATGGATAATGCTATCATGGCTGATATCCCTGAGCATGGTCTTACCTACACCTATGAATGGAATCAATTCACAAGTGTTTATAACAAATTCGGTTATTACATGCTGTTTAATAAAGGGAGAATGATTGTCATGCTGTGCCAGAAGGATATGCCTGACGATATCAGAACTGAGATTCCTCGCTTTATCAAGTCTCACGTGGACAGAAACATCTGTAAAATATACTTCTAATTAATCTGTATAAAAAAGCGGTTTGACATATTGCTGTTACTTACAATATGCCAAACCGCTTAATTATTATCTTGCAAGCCATCCGCCATCTACAGCCAGTGTGAAACCATTGACATAATCTGAAGCGGAAGAGGCAAGGAATACAACTGCTCCCTTCATGTCATCAGGAGTTCCCCATCTTCCTGCAGGAATTCTATCTATAATAGCCTCACTTCTATCTGAGTCACTTCTTAACTGTGCCGTATTATTAGTGGCCATATAACCCGGAGCAATAGCATTGACGTTAATATTATACCCTGCCCACTCATTGCACATAGCCTTAGTGAGTCCCATGCAGGCACTCTTGCTTGCTGTATATGACGGCACTCTGATTCCACCCTGATAAGAAAGCATAGAATTAATGTTTATTATCTTGCCTCCATGTCCCTGCTTAATATATTGTCTGGCAAATGCCTGACTTAAAAAGAATACCATCTTCTCATTAACCTGAATAACGCTGTCCCACTCTTCCTCCGTGAAATCAATTGCGTCATTTCTCTTTATAAGTCCCGCATTGTTTACAAGAATGTCCACCTGCCCAAAGGCATCAACAGCACCCTTCACTATTATATCTACAGATGCCATATCTGAGAGATCAGCTATTATTTCAACGAATTTGCCCCCCTCTGCCTCAATAAGCTTTCTTGTTTCCTCGCAGGACCTCCTTGCAACACCTGCAACCTTAGCCCCTGCCTGTGCCAGTGCCACCGCCATACCCTGTCCAAGCCCGGTGTTGGCTCCTGTCACAACTGCAACCTTTCCATCCAGTCTGAATGAATCAATTATCGACATATTCTCTTCTCCTCTATACCAATCTTTTAGTTAAATCCTATAATATTGTTTGCTACCTTATATCCCTTCTTGGAAATCCATCTTCCAAAACCTGTAGGGATATTAACCGACCATCCAAGAAGGCTGTATCTTAACTTTCTGTACAGCTTCTCATCCTTGTCCTTTGCATATTTCCACAAATCCTTTTTCTTCTGAAGGTTTTCCTTAGTGCCGGATACAATGAGAAATATTGACGAAACCTCCATCATTATTCTGAGATAATTAATCATATATTTCCTGCAATTTACATTACCCGGATCCTCTTCGAGGAAGGAATCTATCATCCGCTTATTGACAGAAAGCTGCTGGTCAATTCTTGAAATCATTACACTTTCATTGACTGACTGGTCTTCTCTTCCTATGAAATACCTGTAGAAATTCGTATTAACATAATACAGATTCTTAACATATGGAAGTGGTTCGAAAACAAATATATTATCCACATAAAATGTGTGTTTTGGCAGGCTCAGTCCACAGTCCTTTAAAAGCTTCGTCCTATAAACAACAGTGTGCATGAGAATATACTGGTCTACTTTGAACTTGCTAATGTCAATGTCATTCCATGTAAACATCTGCTCCACAGGAAAAACATTTTCATAATGTATTACTTTCTTTCTCTTTGCGCCAACCTTCTCATATACATAGTTTGCAATAACCATGTCAGGCTCTTTCCCCTCATCAAAACTCCTGAGAGTGGCGAGCATTCTTTTGTAGCTTTTTGCATCTACCCAGTCATCACTGTCAACCACCTTGAAAAACTTTCCTGTAGCATGTTTAAGTCCGGTATTTACAGCCTCCCCATGCCCTCCATTCTCCTGGTGAACTGCCTTTACGATATTCGGATATTCCTTTTCATATCGTTTCGCAATTTCGTATGTATTATCCTTTGTAGAACCATCGTCAACAATGATTACCTCAACCTCTTCTCCACCGGCTATAACTGTATTAATGCAGTGTTCCATATACTCCGCAGAGTTATAACACGGTATAGCAAATGATAATAATTTACCCATTCCCCATCTCCTTTACATTCTGTCCGGACACTGAATTGCAAGCAGTTCAATACACTGCTCAAGAATCCTCTTGGTAAGACTGATAAGTGCAATATAACTCGACTTCTTTGCCTCATCCGGCTCTGTAAGAATCTTATTATTATGGTAAAAGCCATTAAATGCATTAGACACTTCATATATAAACTGACATATCTTGTGTGGAGCATTATCCCTGTAAGCTCCGTCTATCACATCGGAAAACTTAACAAGTGCCAGAGACAGATTCTTCTCACTCTCCTCTGCAGCACCCATAATATTAAGTCCCTCCAGGCTTTCATTATTCTCCATATACTTAGCAAGAATAGATTTGATTCTGACAATTGTGTACAGAATATAAGGTCCGGTATTTCCCTCAAAGGAAGAAAATCTCTCAACATCAAATACATAATCCTTAGATGCCTGATTAGAGAGGTCTCCGTATTTCAGGGCTGCAAGTCCGACTATTCTGGCTGTTTCCCTGGCTTCTGATTCCTCAACAGTTCTGTTAGACATAATCTTGTCATACACTGCATCATCAATATCCTCAATAAGGTGTTCAAGCCTCATTACTCCACCGGAACGGGTCTTAAAAGGCTTTCCGTCCCTGCCATTCATAGTTCCGAAGCCCACAAATCTCATATCAGCTTCCGGAGCAACAATCCCTGCCTTCTTAGCGGTTCTGAACACCTGCGTAAAATGCAGTTCCTGTCTCTTATCAGCAAGATAAATATAAGTGTCCGGATGGTATAGTTTCTCCCTCTCCACAATTGTCGCAAGGTCTGACGTAGCATAGAGAGCGGCTCCATCTGACTTTCTGACAATACATGGAGGCAGTTCTTTAGTGTCCCCATCCTGTTTAATATCCACCACAGTAGCTCCCTGGCTCTCATAGGCGATACCGTCTGCCACCATCTTATTAACCATGTCATCTATATAAGGCTGTGCATCCGATTCTCCCTTCCACAAATCAAAATGCACATTGAGATTATCATAGTTCTTCTTCAAATCAGCCTTAGATACATTCATTATGTGATGCCATATTGCCCTGCAAGCCTTGTCCCCACTCTGCAGCTTAAGTGTTGCCTCATGCGCTCTTGCTGCAAATGCTTCATCTTCCTTAGACTTGGCCGATGCTGCCGGATATATCTCCTCCAGCTCCGCTATTGTAAATGGAGCCTCACTTGGATACTCCCCCTCATAATTCTGGTCGAAATAAGGAAGTTCCGGCTTTCTATCTCTTAACTCTTCAATAATAAGACCCATCTGCAATCCCCAGTCACCCAGATGAACATCTCCGATAGTCTTATTGCCCACATACTGGTTTATTCTCTTAACACTCTCTCCAATTACTGCGGATCTTAAATGTCCTACATGCAGTGGCTTAGCAGCGTTAGCTCCGCCATAATCAACAATAACCGTCTTATCCGCATCCGGATTAACATATCCAAATCTGGCTGCAACTGCCATTTCATTAAGATAACCGGCAAGATAATCTTGGCTGATGTCGATATTAATAAATCCCGGTTTTACACTTTCAATCTTAGCAAACAAAATGTTTCCGTCTAACTTTGCAACAACCTCATCCGCTATCATAAAAGGAGCTTTCTTGTAGGCCTTAGCTGCAGCCATAGCTCCATTACACTGAAACTCGCATAAATCCGGTCTGTTAGATATAGTAACCTTAGCATATGATTCATCATATCCGCATTCTGCAAATGCCTTTTTAATCTCATCAGTAATAAGTTCAATTATTGTCTTCATATCTTCCACCTTTTACATTTAAAATGCTGTCGCACTAAGAAACTGCTCTTAATACGACAGCTTTATAATATCTAATAAACAACTTTAACAAGGAAAAGCCCATAACTTTCTGCTGGAAGAGACATAGCAATCTCTTCACCCTCAAGACATTTTTTCACATCTTCCGGTTTCCTGAGTCCGTTTCCAACATCAAGCAACATCCCTATTATATATCTTGCCATATTATGAAGAAAATCATCAGCTTCAATTCTTATATATGCCCGGCTTCCCTCATAATCAATCCTCACTGACTTGATATTACGCACGGTACTCTTGCTCTTCTTTGCCGATGTAAACGCTTTAAAATCATGGCTTCCTTCAAAATATCCTGCCGCCTTTCTCATTGCGTCAAAATCAGGCATATCAAATGTATGATAAGCATATTCCCTCCTGAACACATTAGCGATATTACCTATATCAAGTCTGTATTCATATATTCTGGACTTCGCATTCAACTGGCTGTGAAACCTTTCATCAACCTCATCAACCGACATAACAGCTATATCTCTTGGCAGATATCTGTTCAGATAATTTCTGATATCCAATGTCTCCCTATGCCCGGATAACTTGAAATTAGCTGTCTGACACAGTGCATGCACACCTTTCTCCGTTCGAGAACCCACATACATATCAACATTCTCACCAGTCATCCTGTTAATGATTTCTGTCAGCTTACTCTCGACAGTGTTAGTGCTTGCATCCTTCCCCAGCCTCTGCCAGCCGTCATATCTTCCGCCATCATACTCAATTTCTATACGGTAATTATACATTATTCGTCTTCCAAAACCTTTTCTATTGTGTTAAGTATCACTGAACTGTCAAATGGCTTCTGAATAAAATCAGCCGCTCCTCTCTTCAACGCTTCCACCATATTAGTCTTCTGTCCCGCTGCTGTTACCATAATAACCTTAGCGGTCGGATCAATATCGATAATTTCTTTAACAGCTTCAATACCATCCATTACAGGCATTGTAATATCCATTGTTACCACATCCGGATTGTATAATCTGAATTTCTCTATTCCCTCTGCTCCGTTAACAGCCTCAGCCACAATCTCATGACCTGCATCTTCGAGCATATTTCTTAAAAATTTTCTTGATGTTTTTGAATCATCTACTATTAAAATCTTCGCCATACCTAATTCTCCTTATTAAGCTGAGAGTCTGATCTTGTCATCTGCAACCATTAAAATCTTAAACAAATTATCCCCCATAGCAAATGTTACCACATATAATCCATTATCGGCAGTAACCTCTGTATTTCTATAAAATACAGGTGGATGAAGTGTAACATCTATATCTTCGTTGCACAACCTTGTTGCATAAGCGCCATTCATAATATTAATAAGCTCACACAGTGCATCATACGCATCCTCATCAAACTCTTCCAGTTCTTCCTGCGCATATGCAGATGCAAGTCTTAATAGTTCTTTGCTGTTTCCTGCAACTCCAAGGAACACATCAATATCTCCGTCCATAACCTGACATCCTATAAACTGTCCTTTATATTCTCTTTCATAATCAATATGGTCAAGCTCTATATCGCCAGACATCGATGAGCCGAGACTCTTGAGCATACACTGCATCTGAGCCTTATAATAATCATTTCCCATATCCAGAAATGTTTCAACCATCTTGTCCACGTCGCCCTGTCTTATGACCTGCAGCTCTTTGTCTGTAAGTACTCCATCACAGTGATTTCGCGCGATATATTTGCCGAGTATTCTGTCCTTCATACGCTTTCTCCTTCTGGTTAATAATAGACACCCCCAAAATATATCTGTTCATACATATTAATATATTTCTACTAGACACATTATACATCATTTACTCATTTATTAGCAATAATTTCTTTCAGCTAGTTTGCGGGTCGCTCCTAAACTTACAAAAATACCCGGACAGCATCGCTGTCCGGGCGTATTAATCATATTATTTATCTTCTACTGAGTAGTTTGGCGCTTCCTTAGTGATATGAATATCATGTGGGTGGCTCTCTCTCAAAGCTGCTGAAGACATCTTGATAAACTGTGCTGTCTCCTGAAGAACCGGAATTGTAGGTGCTCCGCAATAACCCATACCTGAACGGAGTCCTCCCATAAGCTGGAATATTGTGTCCTCAACAAGTCCCTTATAAGCGACACGTCCCTCAACACCCTCAGGAACAAGCTTCTTGGCATCTGTCTGGAAATATCTGTCCTTGCTGCCATTCTCCATAGCTGCAATAGAACCCATTCCTCTGTATACCTTATACTTTCTTCCCTGGAATAATTCAAATGTACCAGGAGCCTCATCACATCCTGCAAGAAGGCTTCCTAACATACATACATTACCACCTGCTGCAATAGCCTTCACAATATCACCTGAATATTTGATACCACCATCGGCAATAACAGGAATACCGTACTTCTTAGCCTCTTCATATGCGTTCATGACTGCTGTAACCTGTGGAACGCCAATACCGGCAACAACTCTTGTTGTACATATAGAACCAGGTCCGATACCAACCTTAACTGCGTCAACTCCTGCCTCGCAGAGAGCCTTAGCTGCTGCTCCTGTTGCGATATTACCTGCAATCACCTGAAGATCAGGGAATGCTGACTTAATCTCCTTAAGAGTTGTAATAATATTCTTAGAATGTCCGTGTGCTGAATCAATTACAATACAGTCAACGCTTGCATTGACAAGAGCCTGAACTCTGTCCATAACATTTGCTGTTATGCCAACAGCAGCTCCTGCAAGAAGTCGTCCCTGTGAATCATGGGCAGAAGACGGATACTTTACACTCTTCTCAATATCCTTAATAGTAATAAGTCCTCTTAACTTATATTCATCATCAACAATTGGGAGTTTCTCTTTTCTAGCCTTGCCAAGTATCTTCTTAGCTTCTTCAAGAGTAGTACCAACCGGAGCAGTGATAAGATTCTCACTTGTCATGCACTCTTTTATCGGTCTGTCATAATTCTCTTCGAACTTTAAGTCTCTGTTAGTGATGATACCAACAAGCTTGCCCTCATTGTCTGTTATAGGAACTCCGGAGATTCTGAACTTACCCATAAGGTCATTAGCTTCCTGTAATGTATTGTCAGGATGTAAATAAAATGGGTCAGTGATAACTCCATTCTCTGAACGCTTTACCTTATCAACTTCCTCTGCCTGCGCTTCAACTGACATATTCTTGTGAATAATACCTATTCCACCCTGTCTGGCCATAGCAATTGCCATTCTATGCTCTGTAACCGTATCCATTCCGGCACTCATTAAAGGAATATTAAGCTTAATATTTCTTGTGAGCTGTGTTGAAAGATCAATCATGTTAGGTGTAACCTCTGAATACTGAGGTACTAAAAGCACGTCGTCAAATGTAATGCCGTCACCAATAATCTTACCCATTTGCTAAAATCCTCGCTTTCTATTGTGTTTTAATAATATAAGTGTGTTTTAATAATATAAGAAAAAATCCGAATAAAATAATTAATTCGGATGTTTCTAAAATGAATCGACCACTTATCGATATTGATTATATTACATGAGAATATAACAAAAGAAAAGCTAAAAGTCAAACACTTTTTATAAATGTAGCGCACTTCTTTCGACAGCACCTCTGATAGCTTCAAGCATGGCATCATTAGGCAGCATGAACAATCTCACCATCTCGTTGCTTTCACTCTCGTAAGTGTATATTACTATATCATCCGGGTCGTCAACCCCCGATGAGCAGTTATATGTTCTGAGTTGCTGTCTGGCTTTTCCAAGGGCCTCCTGACTATTAACCTTTGCCACAAGAACCGCTCTGGTCAGGTCAAATGTTCCAACTTTTTTCCTGACTGATTTAGCCATTATCTTATCAATAGATATGCTTCCGTCAACATAAGAATATTCATATTCTGCGCTGTAATGTTCAAATACATATACTGTGAAGAAGATAAATGCAACAAGAACCAGCACTCCAAACCATCCCGTCTGGGGGATTGTGGTTGCCGCAATCAGGCAGACAATAACCAGCACAACTCTATATAAAACTGATATCTTAGGTGCTGTAACCTTAACAATCTGTTCAACTGTTCCTTCAAACATAAACCTATACCCTTAATACCTTTCTTAAAGCAATTTACCCGGCGAGAAATAATATCCCACCGGGCTGTATTGTCAAATATATATATTTACGGAGATTACATCATGCCGCCCATTCCTGCTCCACCTGCTGGCATAGCCGGTGTTTCTTCTTTGATATTAGCAACAACTGACTCTGTTGTAAGAAGTGTAGATGCAACGCTTGTAGCATTCTGAAGTGCACTTCTTGTAACCTTGGCAGGATCAAGAATACCTGCGTCAATCATGTTAACATACTCATCATTGAGAGCATCATATCCTGTTCCAGTTTCTGACTCTCTTACCTTATTAATTATAACTGCTCCCTCAAGACCTGCATTATTGGCAATGTGGAATAATGGGGCTTCAAGTGCTTTAAGAATAATCTCTGCACCAGTCTTCTCATCACCGCTTAATGTAGCAGCAAGCTTTGCAACTTCCTTAGATGCGTGGATATAAGCAGAACCACCACCTGAAATAACACCTTCCTCAACTGCAGCTCTTGTAGCATTAAGAGCATCTTCCATACGAAGCTTTGCTTCCTTCATCTCTGTCTCAGTAGCTGCACCTACACGTATAACTGCTACTCCGCCTGCAAGCTTAGCAAGTCTTTCCTGTAATTTCTCTTTGTCAAAGTCTGATGTTGTATCCTCAATCTGAGCCTTAATCTGGGCAACTCTTGCATCAATATCTTCCTTTGAGCCTTCACCGTCAACGATAACTGTGTTCTCCTTCTGAACCTTAACGGACTTAGCTCTACCAAGCATATCCATTGTTGTATCCTTAAGTTCAAGTCCAAGTTCTTCTGAAATAACCTGACCTCCTGTAAGAATTGCGATATCTTTCAGCATTTCCTTACGTCTGTCACCATATCCAGGAGCCTTAACAGCCACAACATTGAATGTACCTCTTAACTTATTAACGATAAGTGTTGTAAGAGCCTCACCCTCAACATCCTCTGCAATAATAAGAAGCTTAGCGCCGCTCTGTACAATCTGCTCAAGTACAGGAAGAATTTCCTGAATATTAGAAATCTTCTTATCTGTAATGAGGATATATGGATTATCAAGAACAGCTTCCATCTTATCCATATCTGTTGCCATATATGCTGAAATATATCCTCTGTCGAACTGCATACCTTCTACAAGGTCAAGTTCTGTCTTCATTGTCTTAGATTCCTCAATTGTGATAACACCATCATTAGAAACCTTCTCCATAGCATCAGCTACCATCTGGCCTACTTCTTCATCTCCTGCTGAGATTGATGCAACCTTGGCAATCTGATCCTTGCCTGTCACTTTCTCGCTCATATGTGCAATAGCTTCAACTGCACAATCAGTAGCCTTCTTCATTCCTTTTCTTAATATGATAGGGTTAGCTCCTGCAGCTAAGTTCTTCATACCTGCATTTACCATAGCCTGTGCAAGAACAGTAGCTGTTGTTGTACCGTCACCTGCCACATCATTAGTCTTAGTTGCAACTTCCTTAACAAGCTGCGCACCCATATTCTCAAATGCATCCTCAAGCTCAATATCCTTTGCAATTGTAACACCATCATTAGTGATAAGCGGTGCTCCATAAGACTTATCAAGAACTACATTTCGTCCCTTTGGTCCTATTGTAACTCTGACTGTATTAGCTAACTTATTAACGCCCTCCTCAAGAGCTTTTCTTGCTTCAATACCATATTTAATTTCTTTTGCCATGTCTATAATCCTCCTGACCTTATACTACATATATATTAAAAAATATGTTATCTCTGATATCATCCCCAATTATTCAATAATTGCAAGAATATCTGACTGCTTAACAATGATGAGATTCTCATCCTCATCAAGCTTAACCTCTGTTCCTGAATACTTAGAATAAATAACCTTATCTCCAGGTTTAACCTGCATAACAACTTCCTTACCGTCAACAACTCCTCCTGGTCCTACAGCAATAACTTCTGCCTGCTGTGGCTTCTCCTTTGCCTGTCCCGGAAGCACGATTCCTGACTTAGTAGTCTCCTCTGCAACCAATGCCTTAATAACAACTCTGTCTCCTAATGGTACTAATTTCATTATATATTCCTCCATTCCGCTGTCTCACATGTAAGTGAATTCTTCATGGCAGCATTTTGTTTTGTTAGCACTCATTCTTTTCGAGTGCTAACCACTGCACATAATGTAACACCACTCCGTTTTATTTGTCAACAGCTAATTCAAATATATTATATTTTTTAGATTTTATTAATAATTATCTGACACCAAGTTTTATTGTTTTTCCGTAGTAGAACAGATACTGCTGAGCATAGCCTCCCAAATCGCCAAATGCTTCCTTTGCATATTCTGCAATATGCTCCTTAGGTGTATCCTTCCCTTCAAAATACATGGCTTCCATAATCCTCTTAATCCATACATCAACCGGAAATGCCTCTCTCTTGCCAAGTCCGAAGAGACTTACACAATTGGCAACCTTCTCCCCAACACCTTTAATACTCATCAGTGACTTAATGCATGTTTCATAGTCATCCTTTCTAAGTACATTTTCATCAAACTGTCCATCCTGGTTTCTTCTGATTGCATCCATAATATATGGAGCGCGAAATCCTGTCTTAAGTTCTTTAAAATCCTGCTCGCTCGCATTTTTAAGCTGCTCAAGGGTTGGAAATGCATACATGTCCACATTGCCAAAGCTGCCTTTGTATGTTCCGAATTTCTCGGAAATATCGGCAACTATCTTCTTAATATGCGGAATCTGCTTATTCTGTGAAATAATAAATGAAATCAATGTTTCAAAAAATTCCTGATTAAGTATTCTCACTCCCCACATACTGTCAATTGCATCCTTCAGCTTTGTATCCTTTGCAAGAAGCTTCGCCTTTATTTCCGCATAATTTCTTTCCAGGTCAAAATACTCTTTCCATATAGTTTCATATTCTTTTTCTTCTGTGTCATAAAACAATATTGTATCCCCGCGCTGCGCCACATGAAGCAGCCTTCCCTTTGCAGTAAGAACATACTCCTCCTCATCAAGTTTTACAAAATGAAAGCACTGACCACATTCAAGTGTCTGTGCAAGGTCAAAATCTCTGACACCCTGTACTTTATAATCTGACATGTTATCCTCCGTTAAATTACAAATCAATGAATAAATTCATTGTAAAATCCTTATGTTTCCACTTTACATTTATAATTGTCTCGGTATACAATCATATATGATTATAACAGATTTTTTGTAGGAGACCACACATGAAATATAGAAAATACTGGGCGTCTCTTTTAAGCGGAGCCGTTATTCTTGCATCCATAACAGGATGTTCGATACCGTTCACCACAGATAATAACTCTGAGAATTCAACAGAGATTTCATATATAGCATTTGATAATAAGGCTGCCAACACAGAAGATATCATACACTTCATTATTGAAGCCATGGAGAATAATGAAACCTCATGCAACATCTTTGTGCCTGACGATGACCTTATTGACGCCAATGAATGGCTTACTAAGATAAGCGGAATAGAGCAGATTAAATGCGAATACCGTAAAGTTAAAGACGGCTATAATCTTGTCATTACATTTGAATGCTGGGACAATTATGCCATTATGAAAGCATACAATTCTAATAATACATCCCAGCTAAACAGCCGTCAGCTTGAGCTTTATAACAAATATATCGAAGTTCTTTCCCAGGTCACTTCTCCATCCAAAAGCGATTACGAGAATGAACTGGCTATCCATGATTATCTTGTATCGAACATAACCTATGTGGACAATGGCGGCTCAACATTTAACGCCTATGACGCCCTCATCAATGGCGAAGCTGTATGCAGCGGATATACTGAAAGTTTCAAAACATTTATGGATATGCTTGGAATAGAGAATTATACCATCTCAGGCAAGGCCGGCAACGAACAGCATATCTGGAATGTTGTCAGGCTTGGCAATGACTGGTATCAGGTTGACGTGACATGGGATGACCCTGTAGGAGGTTCACCGGATTATATTGACCACAGCTATTTCAATATTTCTGATGCTGACATGGCAATAGACCATACCTGGGATTCAGAGATTAATGATAAAAACCCTGCTAACGGTTATGTATATACCTATCCGGTTCAGGCAAAGATTACCTCCGTCGGCACACAGTACGACCTTGACAGGTATATATACAGATGTATTAAGAACAGAGTGCATCACATCGAATTCACAACCACTACGGATTTAGACCTTAAATCTGCTGTAGCCAATGCCGGTGTCCAGCTCTCATATTCTTATAAAACAACAGAACGAACCAACTACACTCTGTATTCTGTCACCTTCACATATTAATGCATATAAACCGCAACGATAACAGCTCCGGATTCTCGGTCAATCCGGAGCTGTTTTACTGCGTATTATATTTCACATTATTATTTTACCGTGTGTTATTCTTCTTACCGGGTTCATCCGCTATATAAGAGCCATCCTTTATCATTGCCCTCACCAGAGAATCCTTTGCATTCTTCCACGGTTCATCTATATATTTGTGGTCGAACTTATTGATAAACCACTCTACATCATCACGCACACGCTTCATATTATCTATATACAGCTTATTAGTCGTTTCAATAAATTCGTCTAACATATCAGATTTCAAGGAATTAGCTGCACGCTCAATAAGCATTCCATAATGCTTAGTACAGAATCCTCTGCAAGTCTTATACTTTTCCCTGAAACCCGCATCATGCTTATACATATGAAACACTGTATCCAGATACCTGTCAAATGTATTCTCAATTCTTTCACATACAAAGCAGGTTTTATCCAGTTCTTCCGTATATGCTGTGACAACCGGCTTATCAGCCTTTTTAAACATAGACTTTCCTGCTACCTTGCCCTCCTGAAGACCTTCAACATCCGCAATAACCCTGTCAAAATGTGTCTTCATGACAAGTGCAAAGCCAAGACGGTTCTCACAGTCATACACCTTCTTAAGATGTTTCTGGCAGAAGCCCTTCTTGTCTGTAAGAGCCCTTATATCATCTTCCATGTAACTGGGCCCCATGGTATAACTTACGGCATCATCCTCCAGCGTCTTATACATTGAACAAATCGGACATTCGCATTCTGATGAAAACGCATCATTTACCGGTATAGTGTATATTTTCTCTTTCATATTGTACTCCTTTTCCGTTCAATTCTATAAATGTATTTTATCATAAATCTTTATCAATATCATTCTATTTCTTAAAACCCGGATTAAAGGCATAGAAATTCTTTGAATCGAGTTTATCCTGTATAATAGACAACGCCTCTCCAAAACGCTGGAAATGTACGATTTCTCTTTCTCTTAAGAATCTGAGCGGTTCAAGAACATCCGGGTCATCGCATGACAATCTTATAAGATTATCATACGTGGTTCTCGCTTTCTGTTCTGCTGCCATATCCTCAACAATATCTGTTATTGCATCACCTTTTGACTGAAATTCCACTGCACAGAATGGTACTCCTCCTGCTGCCTGCGGCCATACACCGACAGTATGGTCAACATAATATGCTTCAAACGGAGTTCCTTTTATCTGATCAACAGTAAGATTCCTTGTAAGCTGGTGAACCATTGTACTTACCATCTCAAGGTGTGCTAATTCCTCCGTTCCAATGTCTGTCAACAGCCCTGCTACTTCTCTATAAGGCATGGCATACCTCTGGGACAGATAACGCATTGACGCACCCAGCTCGCCATCAGGACCACCATACTGGCTGATTATCATTGCCGCCAGGGTTGGATTGCAATTCTTGATGTTAATCGGATACTCCAATCTCTTTTCATAATTCCACATATTACATTCCTCCTTCCCTGTATTCCCATGGCATTGGAGTTGCAACCCACATCCAGAAATTATCATTTACCATGTATTCCATACTCAGAGGGCCATAATAATCAGAGAACTTTCTCTTAAATTGTGAATATTTTTCCTTAGTCTCTGCATAGTATTCAATAGCTCCCGTATCATCAGGATGTGTATCAAGATAAAGCATTGCCTCCACAAGGGCAAAACCCAGCTCATAAATGTTTTTCATAATCATTGCCTTATCGCTTCTTATATTCTTACAACATTTCATGGCCGGCCTCCTGTGTATGGTTTATCAAGAATCGGGAACAGTGTTCCACGCATAATCGCCTTACAAGGCTCATAAATTTCATCCCAGCGCTGCCACGGAACATAACACATTGCCGGAACAAGTTCGTCTATTTTCATAAAAAAGCTCCATATACATGTATCACTACAGTATATGGAACTTTTTACAAATATTGTATGTCCTTATTCATTTTCTAGTATGTCATGACCTCATATCCATCTTCTGTCACATGAACCATTATTTCCCACTGTGCGGAATATGAATCATCGTCTGTATATATTGTCCAGCCATTATTTTCGTCTATATATATATCCGGAAGTCCGGCATTAATCATTGGCTCTATTGTAAATACCATTCCCGGAGCCATCACCATTCCTGTTCCCTTCTTGATTACATAGCTTACAAAAGGTGTCTCATGGAATTCCAGTCCGATACCATGACCGCCCACCTCTCTGACTACAGAGTATCCGTTTGCCTTTGCATGCTCGCTTATTGCCGCCGCCACATCTCCGAGATGTCCCCAGGGTTTGACCTGAGAAAGCCCCAGTTCAACGCACTCTTTTGCCACATCCACAAGCTTTTTATGCTCAGGAGCCACATTGCCTATACAGAACATCCTTGATGAATCTGAATAATATCCGTCAAGTATAGTTGAACAGTCAACATTTATTATATCTCCATCTATAAGCTGTATGTTCTTTGATGGTATACCGTGACACACCTGCTCATTAATGGATGTACACACGCTCTTTGGATATCCTTCATAGTTAAGCGTTGCCGGAATACCACCCATCTGCGTAGTCTTCTCATACACCAAATCATCTATATCCTGAGTGGTCATACCTGCCCTAATATGTTCAGCCACATAATCGAGAACGGCAATATTTATCTTACTGCTCTTCCTCATTCCTTCAAGCTGCTCTTCATTCTTGATTATATTTCTTGGAGGTATCTTATGAAATTTTCTCTTATAGTTTTCCAGTCTTCTATCGAATTCCATATGACACTCACAATATGGTTTACCACTCTTGCACCAGCAGGGCTCATTCTTTCCTAAACCTTTCATTACTCCAACTCTCCAATTGTATTACTCACTGTTCCATTGCCTCCATAATAGCCGGAAGAAACTGTTTCTTTCTTGAGACAATATTCTTAAGTATATATGTATCGTTTGTTTTGTCAACTCCAAATGCCTGCATCATCACAGCATCTGCATTCTTTCCTGAACATATTAAATATGAGCATTCAGACATAATATCTGTCATAAGAAAAAATGCCATATCAATCCCATAATCCGATGTCACAGTCTCAATAAACGGAAGTTCTTTCTGCTTTACCTTCTCTATATCTTCCAGATCCATTGTATTTATCTGTCCCACTCCCACTGTGATGTCATTGATAGTATACTTCTTGAAATCCTGATAGAATATTTCTCTGTCAGTCTTCTCATCAAAATTACTTCCGGCACCAAACATCTGTCTTCCATGTTCCTCCGGGTCAATCCCGGCAATACGGGAAAGTTCCATGGCAGCCTCAATGTCATCCGGTGTACACGTCGGTGATTTGAAAATAAGAGTGTCCGATATAATTGCAGAGCACATAAGCCCCGCAATAACCGGCTCAATCTCCACTCCAGATTCTTTATACATTTTATAAATGATTGTGCCTGTACAACCCAGAGGCTGATTGCGGAAAAATACCGGAGTTATAGTATTTATCGGCCCTAACCTGTGATGGTCTATTATCTCAAGAATCTCTGTATCCTCTATACCGTCTATCGCCTGGCTTTTTTCATTATGGTCCACAAGAATTACCTTCTTGCGTCCTGAGCGGAGGAGATTTCTGCGTGAAATGGTTCCAACATAATTGCCATTCTCATCCTCTATAGGAAAGTCACGAAATCTTTTCTTCGTCATTATTTCCTGTATATCTTCTATATAATCTGTTGTTTTAAAACATATTATCCGCTCTCTCTGAGTCATAAAGAACTCTACCGGTATTGCCTGGTTCAAAAGCTTCGCTACCGTATATGTATCATAGTCAGTCTGAATAATAATGCATTTGTGGCTCTCTGCAATCTTAGCAATTGTATTGGAAACTTTAGCACCTTCGCATACAATAAGACATTTTGCCTCCATCTCAATCGCACACAACTGGGATTCGTATCTGTTTCCCAGTATTACCATATCTCCCTCCTCAATCATATTTTCCATCATATCAGGATTAGCGGCAGCGATAAGCATTTTGCCACTTACAAATTCATTCTCAATATCCCCCGTAATTACCCGGCCATTAAGAGTCTCGATTATATTAATAAAGCCCGTATTAGCTGTCGATAATACACGGTTATCAAACACCTGAAAATATGACTTAGCAATATCGTCAATTGAAACAAGTCCTATAAGCTTATTGCCCTCCGTAATAGGAAGTGTAACAACATCTAATGAATCCATCATTTTCCATGCATTGAGAACAGAAGTATTCCTGTCTATTCCCTTTGTTTGTCTTATCTCAATATTCATTACCTGAGGACGTACATCCTTAATATATTCCGGTGCTGTGACCCCGAATTTCTTAAGTACAAACTGTGTCTCCTTATTAAGATGTCCGGCTCTTTTAGCAATAAAACAATCTGTGCCGGATATCTTATTCTTCAGATTAGCATAACAAATAGCTGAACACACAGAATCCGTGTCAGGATTCTTATGTCCGATTACCATTATATTCTTATTTCTGTCTCTATACTTTTCCATACTATACATCCTCTGGTTGAATCTACTAATATAAGATATTTATGTAAAGGCAAAAATAAGTCTCCTATGTTATACCATAGGAGACCCACTAATATAATTATTTTCTGAAAACTACTGTCTCAGTTTCATCCGTAAATCCAATTGTTCTCATATATTCCTTAAATGCTACAATCTTATCCTTGTATACACCATATGCATCATAACATTTCTGGAAGTGTTCCATTGCAAGTTCCACATTGCCTGAATCCTTGGCATACCATGAATCACATGCATGCTTGTGAACCTGTCTGTGTGCCGCATCAAGTTCTTTAAACTGTCTGCTTCCTGTAATCTGAGGATCTGTCTGTGACCCAATCCACTTACCAAGCTTACAGCTCTCAGGATTATTGAGCTGTGTAATCTTAAGCTGCTCGAATCCGGCAGCGTTGTTGTATACTCTCCACATAAGAATGAAATGGTCTATCTCGAATATACGGAGCATATCCTGAACTGTAACATTAGAGAATGATCTGAACATATCGCTTCGAGCGGTATCAATATATCTTCCAATCTTATAAATATGTATTCCTGTTGCCATACAGTTATCTGAAAGCTTGTCATAACTTGCTGCAATGCTGTCTACCTGCTTTGCAAACTCTGTTGTAATAGATGACTGTGTATCAATATCTGCAAATATACCGGTAACAGAATCATTGATAGAAACCATCTGGCGGTTCATCCTCTCAATATCTGAAAGAGAGGCCTCAACCTTTTCATTACCTTCTGAAAGCTTAAGAGTTGTCTCATCCATAGATGCTGCAAGCTTTCCAATATCTTCATTGAGTTCTCTTACATAATTAACAATATTATCAGCAGATTCCGCTGTACTGCTTGACAACTGTCTTACCTGGTCTGCTACAACTGCAAAGCCCTTACCTGCCTCACCGGCCCTTGCTGCCTCAATAGAAGCATTAAGAGCAAGAAGATTACTCTGGCTGGCAACCTTCTTAACAATATCAACAATCTCTCCAATCTTATGTATCTTGTCCTGGAATTCCTGAACCTGTCTGTTGATATCTGCAATCTTAGCAGAAGATTCATTAACCACCTTGATACTTTCATTCATATTAGCTGTACTATTCTGTGTTGTAGCCAACATCTCATGAGTATTATCCTTAATATCAGCCATGGTAGATGTTATATGGTTGATTGATTCCTCCAGATTATGTCCTGCCTCGCCCATAGTTCCTATAGCCTGAGCCTGTGACTGGACTTCATCCATCATATTCTTAACATATGAGTTATCACCGATTGACACCATAGCCTCATTAAGTCTCATAACAAAATTATTGTTAAATCTCTTATATGTCTCAACAACTGTATTAAATTTATCAGCTACAGCAGGATCTGAAAATAACATAGCGTCAGCAGGCGAATCCCCGGTATGTGATATCTCCCCTGATATTATTTTATCAAACACATCTAATAAAATCTGTAAATCATTATTTCCCGATGCTGTTGCCACTTTTTTCTTCCCAAACATAGCATGCCTCCATATCATATAAAGAAATTAAATTATCCACACTGTATTTTAACTGTATATTACCACAATTTATCACTTTGTGACAACATATTTATTATATTTTATGTAACCAAAATACTGAAATATAATACTATAACAACAAAAGCACTTATACAGGAGATTGTTTTTGAAAGTAATTAGAAAATATATATCGCTTTTTCTTACAGCGACCGTTATCTTTACTGCAAGTCTGTCTCTTTTAGCTTGTACTAAGAAAGATGATTCTGACGGACTTTCTAAAGTCACTTTATGTGAGGTTACTCATTCCATATTCTATGCTCCACAATACGCCGCCATAGAATTGGGTTATTTTGCAGATGAGGGTATTGACCTTACTGTAACAAACGGTTTTGGTGCAGACAAAGTAATGACTGCCCTTATATCCGGCGATGCAGATATAGGATTTATGGGCTCGGAATCCTCCATCTATGTATATGCGGAGGGAGCCGATGACTATGCTGTCAACTTTGCCGGTCTTACCCAGCGTGCCGGTAATTTTCTTGTTGCACGTAATCCGGATGACAACTTTCAATGGAGCAGTCTTAAGGGTAAGACTGTTATAGGAGGCAGAGCAGGAGGAATGCCTGAGATGCTCTTTGAATATATTCTTAAAAAGAATGGGGTTGACCCAAAGAATGACCTTGAAATATTGCAGAATGTTGACTTCGGCTCTACTTCTGCTGCATTCACATCGGGAATCGGTGATTATACCATTGAGTTCGAGCCTTCTGCAACACTGCTTGAACAGCAGGAAGAGGGAAATGTGGTTGCCTCTCTCGGCGTAGAGAGCGGCTATGTACCATATACCGCCTACTGTGCCAGGAAAAGTTATATAGAAAATAACCCGGATGTAATACAGAAATTCACCAATGCCATACAGAAAGGCCTTGATTATGTAAACACTCACTCATCAGAGGAGATTGCAGCCGTAATCGCACCACAGTTTAAAGAAACCGATATTGAAACTATAACTGCTATCGTGGACAGATACAAATCCCAGGACACCTGGAAGCAAAATACCATATTCACTGAGGAAAGTTTTTCTCTTCTTCAGGATATCCTTATTGAAGCCGGAGAGCTTGATTCAGCAGTTCCATACTCTGATCTTGTAATAACAGAATATTCTGAAAAAGCAATAAACAGATAAATTATCCTCTAAGCAGGCGTTTAAACCGACGGCTGTGGTTTTCAAGATAGTTAATAAGCCATGCCGTCAGCCTGCACACATACCTGTACAACGGCAGTGACACCACCATCATAATAATTGTGAGGTAGAGATTTAATCCTTTAAGCACAACCATCGCAAACACAGGCCGTAAGAAAATTATTGAAAAAACTATCCCTGCAGCCATTGCAATACATATAGCTATACGAATCATGTCAAATGGAAGACACACCCTTATAAGAGCTGCCATTCCGACTGTGAGCAGAACAAGCGTTGCCGCTGTTGCAACCTGTTCGTGTTCCAGTCCCATAACATTACCATATATAGCAACCATCATAACAACAACGAAATCTGTCAGTCCCGTAGGAAGTGCTTTTAATACTACATTAAACAGGAAATCTCCTTTAATCAGGCTCTTATTTGGCTGCAACGCAAGTAAAAAAGCTGGTATTCCTATTGTAAAAATTCCCAGAAGAGAAAGCTGGGTAGGATACAACGGATACAGTTTAACCGATATAAGCGTAAATATTGTAAGCAGCATCGAAAATATATTCTTTGCGAGAAATAGCGAGGCAGAACATTTAATATTATTGACAACACGCCTTCCCTCTCCGACAACATTAGGCATTCTTGAAAAATCAGAATCCAGAAGCACTATCTGCGCCGCGTTGCTTGCTGCATCACTACCCGATGCCATCGCCACACTACAGTCTGCACACTTCAGCGCAAGCACATCATTGACTCCGTCCCCTGTCATTGCAACTACATTGCCATCAGACTTAAATGCTTCTATTATCTTTTTCTTCTGTTCTGGTATAACTCTTCCGAAAACAGTATATTTCTTAACTGCATTACATATGTCTTCATCCGTCATCAGAGTTGTTGCATCAATGTAACAGTCCGCATTGTCTATTCCTGCCCTGGCTGCCACATTGGAAGCTGTAACCGGATTATCTCCAGATATAACTTTAATGCTTACTCCCTGCTCCTTGAAATATGCAAATGTTTCCTTTGCAGTTTCTCTTATCTCATTTTCCAGAATTATGAACGCCATTGGAGTTATTGCCGTCGTGACAGACTCCCCTGTTATATCCTCATTGGCTTTTCCAAACACAACTATTCTCTCGCCATTGCATGAGTACCTGTCTATAATATTTTTATATTTGTTATATTCTTTTAGCAGAAGATATTCCGGTGCACCAAGAAGATATGTATCCCTGCCGAATCGTGCGCCGCTATATTTATTCCGGGATGAGAACGGATACACTTCATCACACTCAGTAATCCGCTCCACGCCGTAATAATTATGTATTGCTGTCATTGTCGCATTATCCGGCTTTATTGCTGATACGACACTTTTTATGCGTTTCCCAATTTCATGCACATCCAGCACCCGGCCATCCTCATTGATATCATTAAGCACATGGACATGGGTAACTGACATATCAGGCCTTGTTATTGTACCTGTCTTGTCAACACACAAAACATTAACTCTTGCGAGTGTTTCAACACAGTTCATCTCATGAACCAGAACATTTTTCTTCCCAAGCCTCATCACACTGACGACAAGCGCCACACTGGCAAGAAGATACAAGCCCTCCGGTATCATCCCCACTAAAGATGCAACCATTGAATCTATACTGCTCTTAATAGAACTTCCAACTGCAAATCTGCTTTGCAGAAAAAGTCCTGCACCTATCGGAATTATTAATACCCCAATTGTTTTTACCAGTTTATCAAGCGATTCCATCATATCTGTTTTCTGTTTTCTGCGTCCTGACTTGGCTTCCATGGCAAGTCTGGCTGCATATGCTTCATGTCCGACATTTGTAAGAATTGCCTTACATTCTCCCGATACAATAAAACTGCCGGAGAGCAGTATGTCTCCGGCATTCTTAACAACCTCGTCAGACTCACCGGTAACTAAGGATTCATTCACACGGACAAACCCCTCCGCAAGAATCGCATCTGCGCTCAACTGGTTTCCAGCCGAAAACACACACAAATCCCCCTTTACCAAAGTCTCAGAATCTATAGTATATAATTTACCATCACGGATAACTTTCGTTTTAGGCGCATTAACCACCGTAAGTCTGTCAAGGACTTTCTTGGCTCTTATCTCCTGAATTATGCCAATAAACATATTGCAAACTATAACAGGCAGAAATGTCATATTGTTATATGACCTGACAAGAATAAGAAGCACAGCAAAAATTGCAAATATAAGATTAAAATAAGTAAACACATTACCCGCAACAATCTGGCCAATAGTCTTTGACTGTTTGCCCACCGACACATTGACCTGTCCATCAATTGTTAACTTTTCTACTTCCTTTGCTGTAAGTCCTCTTTTAACATCAGTCATTTGAATATGTTATCCCCTTCATAACAAATTGCTTGATAAAGAATGCCGCAGCAGCCACAATAACAAGCTTAATTGAAAACAACACTATTATACTCGTAAGTGAAAATGCATCGTATAACTGGAAGATTATATTAGTCACAAACTGCAGAATAACCGCATAATATGCATACATGTAATTAACCTGCTGTCTTGTAATTCCATAAACAACCATGAACAGCATTATGTTAAGTGCTATATCAAGCACAGCTGACACTCCCATCAGCAACCACATTGCCTCCGGAGAGTTAAACAACTGTGAAATATTGGCTGTGTATTCTGTAAGCACATTCTCCTCTGATATTCCGCTTGCAAGCATATCTTCAATTACCTTCTGAAGACCATTTGATGATATTGCCTGCGCATACACATAAAATGACAATATCGATAATCCATATGTCATAACAGCATCACCAACTGCCAGACCTGTTCCTGCGAGGATAACATCACCCTCCCGGTCGTATCTCCCAGCCATTATCCTTGTTGCAAACCATCTTGCAATGCCAAAGCCAACCGCCAGTAAAATATTATAAATAACAATATAAGCATTCATATTATACTGGAATGTCTGGTCTATATTAGGAACAAGCGCAAGTATACTCATAATAAGCTGGGAAAACATAAATCCAAACACTATATAAGCAAGTAATCCCAGAGCCATCGGAATAAATCTTCCATGCCATCTCTTTATTACAACGATAATCAATACTATCAGAACAGACAAAACAAGTATCGCTCCTGCAGTAATCATATTTATTGTTGACGCACTTATAGTCTGGTCAAAGTTAATATTTAAATTCTCCATAAATCCTCCAAAGCTTTATTCTGTCGCGGTGCTCCTCGTGTGCCATAATATAAAGCCCCCATCATGCAAGCATGACGTGCCTTTATATTATATCACGATTCGCACTTCGTGCTTGACGATTTCTTCGAAATCTATCGTAATCGCCATTCGCCGCTCGCTATGAACAAGCTACGCTTGCTCCAGCTCGCTAACGCTCATTATATCACACTCATCGTTACTCGCGCAAAAAAGGCGGTCCAATCCTGATTGTGACCGCCCTCATAATCCTATTGTGTAACAATATATCTTTCTATATATAATATAAAAAAGGCACACTGTAAACAACCGATTATAATTTTGTTACGTTAGTAGCCTGAGGACCCTTAGCGCCTTCTGTTACATCAAACTCAACCTGAGCGCCTTCCTCTAAAGACTTGAAGCCTTCCATGTTAAGTCCAGAATAATGTACGAATACATCCTTTCCTGACTCATCACTGATAAAGCCGTAACCCTTCTGGTTGTTGAACCACTTAACTGTACCCTTCATTTCAAGTACCTCCAAAAAAAATCTTGGTGAAAACACCTTACTAATATTAACATTTAAGGCATTTCCTGTCAATGAAAGATAGGATTATTTACTACTGTTTTAACTGTTTCTTAATAGTAAAAGAAACCCTGCTCAGTTCAACTTTATCTTCACCTTTCTGCGCCACCACAACAATATCATCTTTCTTAACCTTTACCCCGGTAACACGTAACAATCTGTCACTGATTTTCTCTGTGGCATATTCCTTCCCATTAATCAGGACACAGCTGTAATCATTATAATTATTCCCCTCAACAAATACAGTATTATTATAATTATAGACATCTGTAATCTCTATGTCCTCTATTCCCATTTTAAGATCAGTTGCTGTATAAGGTGTCTCTCCACCATATATTTCCTTCTTGCCATACAAAATATCATACTCAAGTATCTTCAGATTCTTAAGATACTCCTCTTCCGGAGCATCTTTCTTAATCTGATGATATTTCATAATGTAGCCCTCTGAAATTCCAAGTCTCTCCATTACATAAGCTGACAACTGATATGACTGCAGATTTTTGTTCTGCTTTTCCATTTCGAAATTACTCCAGATAACATACTGGGTCTGGAATTTATCACCATTGGTAAGCATATCATCTGTGACATCAAATGTTGGAAGATGATCGCCATACATCACGAGAACCGTTTCCTCATCACGCTCAGAAAGACTTTCAATAAGCTCTCCTATAAAAATGTCCATCTCATGTATCTGGTTAACAAAATATTCAAAAGAATTCTGCTGCTCTGGAACAGGAAAATCTGTCACTTTAATCTGGGGAGTATATCCCTCCACCGGGCCAGACGGATAATCGCCATGTCCCTGAACAGATATTGTATACACATAATCCGTACCTGTGGTTGAATCAAGTGCTTTCCCAATTTCTTCTATCAGCACATCATCCTTTGCCCAACCAGTAGGAGTCGTTGTAACCCCGTCCATGTATTCAATCGAAGTAAATGTATCATATCCAAGATGTGAAAACACAAGGTTTCTATCATAAAATGTACCGTCATTATTGTGAATTGCATGAGTTGAATAGCCAAGATTCTTTAAATCATATGCCATCGATTCACACACTTTTGATTTCATAACTGTTCTGTAGGGATATTCTCCCGGTCCAAAGTCATCCAGATTAATACCTGTCTGAACTTCGAACTCGGTATTACAGGTTCCTGCTCCAAAGCATGGAACTGACAGATAACCTGAAGAACAGTACTCCACCAGCTTCTGATAATTAGGCAGCGGATTCTCAGACATCTTTATTCCCTTGATATGAGACGGGTCAAAGAAAGATTCTAACTGTAGAAATATTATATTGGGAGTTTTCTCACTTGCCTGCGGTTTCACATCATCAAGATCCTTCTTGAGAGCCCCCATATATTCCTCAGAATATTCGTTGGATTTGCTGATACCTCTGTCAAGTACACTGCTCACAAAGCAATGTACAAAACCATATTGCTTGTATGCCTGGGCCAGATTTCCAAAATGCCCCTCGACCGTATTACTCAGCAAAAGGGTTGTTGCCATTCCGTATGCAGCCAGAAACACAAGCATGAACTGTATAACAGCATAGGCATAAAACTTTGATTTTTTAATTGCGATTTCTATCTTCGGACCTCTTTTCCATAAAAAAACAAGTCCCGTTACTACTGCAGCAGCCAGAATAACAATCAATATAATGTGGATAATGTTAATATACAAACCTGCTACCTTAAGTGCGTCTTTAATAAGATAAAAATCCATAGCCGTAAATGGGGTCTTTCTGGATGAAAGAATAATAAAATTAGTCAATGCAAGCGCTATCCAACTAACCGATATAACGGCATAAACGAAGACTCTCCTCCTGAAGAACAACGCAATAGTCATTGTCGCCATGATAATCAACGAATTGTAAATATATATGATAGGATGCGTAAATGGGAAAGCAAGCCCCATTATTCCTCTTCTGTTAAAACATTCAATAACAAGTTCAAGTATAAATGAATATACTGCCGCATGGACAAGGTCATATGTCCAAATCTTTTTAAAAAAAGCTTTAACTCTGTTCATAATGATTGTTTCGCCCCTTTAGCGCTAATTCTTCTTAATAGCCTCCAATACATCTCTCGTTTTATTCTTAATCTTGGCACTGGCATTTCTTGATGTCAGTATAGCAGAACCATATTTCTTAGCCTCATCATTCTTACCAAGATTGACAGCAATACTTGCAAGCAGATAATTAATGGTCATCTCGTCCATTCCTGCAATCGGCGGATATTCTGTCGCTAATGCCTGCTCGAATCCTTTGTATGCATCCTCAAGATATTCATTCTCGTATCTTACATACATCTGTATATACTCACCCGGAACACCATACTTCTTCGCTTCATCTATCTCACCCCTGTAGAGCCATGCCAGTTTAAGACACAGATAAGCGCTTTCACTTATCTTTCCTCCTGCGACCATCTGGGTAAGCATAGCCATCTTGCAGCGCTTCACTGCCCTCTCATAGGAATATACTTCCGTCTCCTCTTCCTTCGCCTTGAATCTTGGCTCAACATTTTCTCTTATAGCCTGCCTCTGCTTAGATGTAAGATGTCCGTAATTCCTCTGGGATGCAGCATAGCCACAATGAGGGCATAATATTATGTCATATTTACAGGTATCAATACCCTCATACAAAGGCTTCAATATATCATCTGTGCCAATGAATCTTGCTCTTCCGGTTCTCACCTGCTTAGTCTTAAACTCTCTCCCGCAAACATCGCATTTTACCGTTTTATCGAAAATATAATCTACTTCCGTCTTCTGCCCAATACCTTCCATATAAAATTCCTCGCTAGTTTGTTGGTAATTTGAATGAACTCTTGAGTGACACAATTCTGTTAAATACAGGTCTTCCCGGTTCAGAGTCTCTGTTATCAACACAGAAATAACCATTTCTCACAAACTGGAACTTATCTTCACTCACAGCCTTCATAAGCTCCGGTTCAAGATAACATTCTGTAAGAACAGTCTTAGAATTAGGATTAATGTTCATTGACCCGTCTTCTTCGTTATATACACCCTTTTCTTCATCCACAATATTCTCGTATAATCTCACCTCTGCCTTAGCCCCCTCTGTAGCAGATACCCAGTGAATTGTACCCTTAACCTTGCGTTCTGTAAAATTCCCCCCTCTGGTCTGCGGATCATACGTGCAATGCACCTCTGTAACTTTACCATTCTCATCCTTAACATAGTCAGTGCATGTTACAAAATATGCATTCATGAGACGGACTTCATTACCCGGGAACAGCCTGAAATACTTCTTAGGCGGTTCCTCCATAAAATCTTCTCTCTCAATATAAAGTTCCTTAGTAAACGGAACCATTCTCGTCCCCATATCAGGATTCTCCTGATTATTGGCAACCTCCATATACTCAACCTGTCCTTCAGGATAATTGTCAATTATCAATTTAACCGGATCGAGTACTGCCATCATTCTCTTAACCTTGAGCTTTAAATCCTCTCTTATACAGTATTCAAGCATAGGATATTCAACAGACCCCTGTGCCTTAGTCACTCCGACAAGTTCCACAAACATCTTGATTGACTCAGGCGTAAAGCCTCTTCTTCTTAATGCAGCAATTGATACCAGCCTTGGGTCATCCCAGCCATCAACAACTCCATCTTCAACAAGCTTCTTAATATATCTCTTTCCTGTTACAACATTAGTAAGATAAAGCTTAGCAAATTCAATCTGCTTAGGATTCTCTTCCGGCGAATTCTTGTATCCCGTCTCTATCACAACCCAGTCATAAAGCGGTCTGTGGTCTTCAAACTCCAGTGTACAGATAGAGTGTGTGATCCCCTCAACTGCATCCTCAATAGGATGGGCGAAATCATACATAGGGTAAATACACCATTCGTCCTTAGTTCTGTGATGTGTCATATGTGCCACCCTGTATATTACAGGATCTCTCATGTTAATATTAGGGGAAGCCATGTCAATCTTAGCTCTCAAAACCTTCTCGCCATCAGCATATCTGCCCTCTTTCATCTCTTCAAAAAGCTGAAGATTCTCCTCAACAGAACGATTTCTATAAGGACTTTCCTTGCCCGGCTCTGTAAGTGTTCCTCTATATTGTCTGATTTCCTCAGCAGAAAGGTCATCTACATAAGCTTTTCCTTTCTTTATCAGCCTTACAGCGGCGTCATACATCTGTGGAAAATAATCAGAAGCAAAAAGCACCTCTCCATTCCACTTTGCTCCAAGCCATTCAACATCTCTCTTAATTGAGTCAACGAATTCAACCTTCTCCTTAGTAGGATTCGTATCATCAAATCTCATATTAAACTGTCCGTCATACTCCTTGGCAAGTCCATAGTTAAGTAATATAGACTTGGCATGACCAATATGAAGATATCCGTTAGGTTCCGGCGGAAATCTTGTAATGACCTTCTTACAATGGCCACTCTCAATATCCTTATCTATAATCTGCTCAATAAAGTTCTTAGAAAGAGCTTCGTTCTCCATCATTATTCCTCCTGATACCGTCGTTTAATCTTTAAAGGTATTGATAATTGTACCCTAAAATTAATATTAGTTCAACTGGTACATTACTAATTATAGCTGTCCTTATTGATAATAATATCATACAGCTTTTCCACTGTATCCCTTAACTGGTTTCCTTCTTCGTTAATAGTAATGTCAGCATATTTCTTGTATAATTCTACTCTGTCAGCATATATTTCCTCAACAGTAGTCTTTCCATTAGACACAACCCCTCTCTCCCTGAGACTGCCCAATCTCACCTCCAGCTCCTCAGGAGGAAGTTCCAGATATACAACTGTTCCTATATCCTTAAAATGTTCCATTGCCTCCCTGCCATAAACAGCACTACCCCCTGTAGCGATAACCGTATGTTCAGGGTTAATAGATAAATTTACATCATTCTCCACCTGAATAAATCCTTTATCTCCGTATTTCTCAATAATTCTTTCAAGTGTCATTCCTTCCCTCTCCTGAATAAGAAGATCAGAATCGATAAACTTATATCCTATCTTCTTGGCAAGAACAACTCCCAAAGTACTCTTTCCGCTTCCCGGCATTCCTATAAGTATTATATTATTCAAGTTACGCACCACCCTTTCACGGTATTATCTTGTACAGCAATCATACATTTCCTTCAGCTCATCCACAGTAAATGTATACTTAGAATTGCAGAAATGACAGTTGACCTCAATCGGCTCCCCGTCATCAATCATCTTCTTAATCTCATCCCTTCCGACACTTATAATAGCCTTGCTCACCCTGTCAGCAGAGCAGTTGCAGTAGAATCCGGCAGGAATAGTATCAAGAATCTCCAAATCCATGTCTCCCAGAATATGCTGAAGAATCTCTTCCGGAGTCATGCCCTCCTCAAGCATTGCTGTGACAGACTTAATCTCCTGAATTCTCTTTTCCAGTTTATCTATAAACTCATCTGTTGCTCCAGGCATAAGCTGTATAATAAATCCTCCTGCCTGTTCAACCGTATTGTCTCTGTTCATAAGAACTCCCAGTCCCACCGAAGATGGCACCTGCTCACTGTTTGCAAAATAATATGTCAGATCATCAGCAATTTCACTTGTAATAAGAATTGTATCTCCAACATAAGGCTCCTTAAGGCCGATATCCTTAATAACACTTAACACGCCAATTCCGACTGCTCCGGCAATATCAAACTTTCCTTCCTTTAGCGGAAGCATAACCTGCGGATTGCCAACAAACCCTTTCACCTCTCCCTTTGGATTAGCAGTAACTGTCATACTTCCAATAGGGCCATTTCCTTTTATCTGGACTGTAAGAATATCTGCATTATTCTTCATCATGGCTCCCATCATGGCTCCTCCGGTAAGAAGCCTTCCCAGAGCTACCGTCGCTATCGGACTCATCTCATGTCTTACCCTTGCCTCCTCAACAAGCCCTTTAGTTGTAGCAGCAAAAGCCCTGACCTGTCCGCCAGCCGCCGTTGCTCTTACAATATAATCATTACTCATATACATTTATCTCCTTATCTTGTAATAATAAAATATAATCTCTCCGAACTGTCATCCGGAGCATCCTTAGTAAATGCGTTATATATAGACTTAACATTAAGTCCTGCCTTACGTGCTGCACCAGTTACTTCCTCTATAGTAAATCCGTGCTGATAGTGCTGTTCCTCAAATCTGTCAAAAGTTCCATCCTCATTCTTTACGAAAACAGCCAGCTCATATTCATTATTGCGTTCTTCCTCATCATAATAATTATCCCATATAAATGCGGAATCATCCCTGTTCTGGGCATACGTGTTATCTGCAAGTATATCCCTGAAAAAATGTATCGTCTTCAAATCAAATATAAACACACCATTCTCCTTGAGATTCTCCCTAACACACGAAAAAACATTCTCAAGGTCATCAACACAGGTAATGTAATTCATAGAATCGCCTATACTAATCATTGCATCCATACTATATGGAACTTCAAAATCCCTCATATCCTGACAGGTATATATAATATGCAAATCTTCTTCAAATGTCTTGTCTGATGCAATTGATAACATATCTTCGGACATATCAAGTCCGACACAATCATATCCTGATTTTGAAAGCATTCTTGTAACTGTACCTGTTCCACACCCCAGCTCAAGAACCGACATTCCGCCAGACACCCCATTCTCTTTAAGAAGAGTCATCATGTACTCACCCCACTCCTCATAGGGAATATTATCCATATATTCGTCATAAACATATGCAAAACCTGTATATGCCTCCATACCATCCTCCCTCGCTCATTACTGTGCTTGTAAATCATGACCACCCGTCAAACGGGTGGTTTGCTCGCCCCTATAAGGGGCAGTTA
>CAMEVC010000006.1 GCA_945939115.1 uncultured Eubacterium sp. | reverse complement strand
TTTTTGCCGAAAGTAATTCCAGAAGACATCGTCTATGATGAAGAATATTTGAAAATAATTTGTGGAGCTCAGTTGTTTCCGAATCTCGCAGATGCGAGGGACAGTAAAGAAAAATTATTCCGCATTGCAAATGCACTTAGACTTTCAATTGGAGAGATTGAGCGGTTGCTAATAGCACAATTTATTATAAAAAAGGGAGAAGATTATCAAAAAATATCTGAACTGCTACATATGATTGCAGAACAACATTAATCACATACACTGTCCCCAACCTTCCAATTTTCTTCTCATCCCACACTTCCAATTTTCGCCCATAAAAACACAAAAAAAGCAGCCGAAGCAGGTGGAGTAGTGAGGAAGATGGTGTAGAAAAAAATAGTAGCGTAAACAAAGATGAGAAGCTCATCGGAAAAAACTGGTGAGCTTTTTCTTCAAAAATGTTGCACGGAATGAGATTTTATTGTATTATGATATTAGGAGGTGTTGCAATGGCTGGAAGACCAAGAATATATGAGGAAGTAGATAAAGAGATGAAACTGGAGGAGTTGGTCAGGGCAGCCTGTGATTTATTTGGCCCTCCTTATGATGATAGAGAACCAGATATGTTTACTAGAAAATCCATAAGAGAAGTTGGACGTATCATGGGCCTGTCGCAGGAAAAGACCCGAAGGCTATTAATAGAAGGCGGATGGTATTCCACTCAGGAAACACGGTCGGTAAGGAAACTAATGAGACAGGGATTGAAGGATGACGAGATTGCAAAGGAGTTAGATATTCCGGTAAAAAAGGTAAGCTCGCTCAAGCCATACAAGGATAGCAGGATTTATGGTATCGGCACAGTGAACGCGCAAAGAAATAAAGAATACAGAAGGAGAAAAAGTGAAGATGAACACAGTGTGGTTGGATAAATGCTTCAAAGCGGCGGAGATGCTCTACGGTGTGTTTCCGTTTGGAGTTTTGGAAAGACTATATGGCGGCAAGCTTGACAGGGATGAGACAATAAAAGCAGCAGAAGGGAAATTCGATTATATCGATTCCAATCTGGACGAGTTTGAGGCGTTGGGGTATGCACCTTGTATATACGATATTAAATAGAAACCCTGCTGGGATTGGAGGCAAGTCGCGCCTGCTTTCCTTGCAGGGTATTTTTTGTGCACATTTTTCACTTCAACCAAACAACACAAAAACAAGAATCCATAAAAGAAGAAGCAAGAATACCTAACCATTGCGCGGAACAAGATATAGGAACAGGAACAAGTTTTTCTATATAGAGCAAATTGGTGTTTATATATTATATAGCTGTATGAAAGCCTACTAATCAGCTGAATATCATCAATTTAGTAGGTGTCTTTCAAGCATATCCGTTTAGATTTCATCTTAATCAGCTTAAAGTTTTCAAAAAAGACCTACCAAAATGCGAATATCATCAATTTAGTAGGTCTTTCATCAGATTATAATTCTATAAAGTTCCCCATCTGCTTTCTAATCGACTGCCTCTAAAATTGTGAGCTATGTGTAAGTTGCTATTTTTGACTACAAAAACGTTAATATTTATTTTTACAGAATATGCGAATTTAGAAGGAAATCATAAATGTTCACAGTTAAGATACCATAGTCGTCATAATATGGTTGCACAATATCTTTTGTAATAACAATCTTTTTGAAAGAATCATTGATCTTTCTGAACGGTCTAATTTCCTGAGCACGTTTTGCTTCATCAGGCAACGAATACGCCGACTGGATATAGTATCTGGAAGAACCAAGATTGCATACAAAATCCACTTCTAATTGTTTTCGATTCACCTTGCCGTCTTGATTTTTTTCAGCAATAGTAACCACACCCACATCAACACTATAGCCACGCATACGCAATTCGTTGTAGATTACATTTTCCATAGAATTGGTCTGCTCAAATTGACGGAAATTGATTCTGGCGTTATGAAGTCCAAGGTCAGAAAAATAATATTTCTTTGGAGTTTCAATATATCCCTTTCCCTTAATGTCATATCTCTGCGCCGATTCAATTAAAGTGTTCTTTAACTTTTCGGGATTGGTAAGAGAACCAATGGCAGAAGAAAGGATATTCAGCAGATCTTCCAGTTCTCCAATATTCTTGATGCGGTTACGCTCGAAAATATCTCTAATATATATTTCACTGAACAAATTCTGCAATGCAGCAGCCTTGTCGTTGGCACCTTCACGAAGAACAACAAGAGGAATACCACCGTAGAGCATATATTCAGACAATCCCATATATTTATCACCTTTATATACAGACATAAATTCTGCAAAACTCAGCGGATACATATGAACTTCATCTCCACGTCCGGCAAACTCTGTCACAATATCTTTGGACAGGAATTTCGCATTACTTCCGGTTACGTAAACATCCAGATTGTCTTTACGTAGATAACCATTCAATACGGATTCAAAGCAATCCATCAACTGTACCTCATCCAGAAGCAAATAGTACATTCCCTCACCAGTAACCTTAGAACGAATATATGCCATGAATTTCTCCGGATCAACTCCACGTTTTTCCTTTTCAATCTGAATAAGACTTTCACCAATCAAATACAAGTCGTCAGCTGAGTCAAATGCAAAACGAATAATATGGTCAGCTTCAACACCGGATTCCAGCAAGTGATTATAGAAAATATTATTCAGCAGGTAGGACTTTCCGCACCTACGAATGCCGGTAATCACCTTAATTAGCCCGTTATTTCTTTTAAGCAATTTATCTAAATAAAAATCTCTGCGAATTTCCATATAGCAGCCTCCCTAGGAAAGATTTCTGCAACTTAATACACTTTTCTATCCTATATGGCCATATCAATACATTTAATTTAATATGTTCAGGTTGGATTTTTATTCCGTATTCAGACTGCAGGTAAGCATACATTGCTGCAGGTTAGAACGCAGGCTTCGGTCATGTGATAACCTTTTTCATAAACATTTTTGGTGTCTGAACTTTTAGAACCATCCCGGACAATCTGGTAAGGCGTTCCACGGAATTAACCTTTTTGGAATCTTCGTGAAGCTGGTCAACAATGTCGCTAAGCAGGCAGCTGCCGGATGCGAGCATACCGTAGGTAATGTCGGCAGAAAACTTTCTGACCGGTTTGGAAAGCTTTTTTGAAATTTTATTAGAAAAAGTTTAAATTTTTCGTTTCAAAGTGTAAGTATTTGTAGTAGAATTAAGCATAATGCTAAGACGCCAGAAAATGTTTCTACATCAGAGTGCTCATTATTATCATATTGTGCACCAAATGTAACACCGATAAATGTTGCTGAGTATCCATACAATGCTGCTCCTGGTAAGTTAAGCAAGACAGTTTAGATTTGATTATACAGGTACATATGTTCAAAATGAGATTGTATACAACGTTGTTGGCGGTGAGGTAGTAAATAATTAATTTATTATTAAGGGTTAAAGTCTCGTGCCAATAAAAATAAGTTCTAATGATAATAGATACAATAAAAAGTGTATTTTATATAATAAATAAATGGCAGTTATAATGTTTAATTGAAACGGTAACTAGTGTAAATTTGATAAAAAAAAGCAAATTAATTGTGCAAGATTTACAATAAACAGTTGAAATTTATAAATGACTATTGTAATATGAAAATCAGAGAATTGCACTTAATATATTTTAGGGGAACTAATGAGAATATGAATGAAATGGACATAAAGTTTTATGAAAAATTCCCGCCAGCTCTGAAAAACGCTTTAATAAATAAAGGTTTGGATTTTCCAGATAATTTAGAAAAAGAATATAATGATGTAATAGTATACCGTGGAGTTAGATATAATAAAAATAAAAGAGAAATAGTGTTGGCTGATTTTGAATCTAATATTGAAAGGAAATTGAAAAATCCATCTGTTTATGCTGATGAAGATGATATAGAGTATTATGGCTGCTCTTGTTATGAAAAAATGGAAGCTATAAAAAAATTTGCTAATTATCCTAGAAAAAATTATGCAATTGCTAAAGGCATTGTCAAGAAAAGTTTTGGACCAATTTGCAGAAATAAAAGTACAACACATATTAATTTGTTTTTGTTTAAAGATATTGATCCTTCGGAATATTTTAAGGTGGTGGAAGAATGAAAAAAGATTGGGTACGTTTTGAGCAATTAGGACAATTATATGTTGAGCAAGTGTTAGTAAAAATGGATATACCCATTTTTTTTATATGTATAAATGATCAAATGGACAGATTTGCTTGCTTAACGATAGATGATGAAATTGGGCAATATATTGTAAAAAGAGTCGAATTAAACGAATTGATAGAGACTCTTAACAATAAAATTACATTGTATGATCTGTTCAAAAATGGAGTGGAAAAAAATATATATTTAACAGAATATAATTTTGATTGTAATATTATGAATAATAAAGTCATTAGTGTGAGTAATATTTCAGATGATTATTTGCCCAAAAAAGGGGAATATTTTGAGCTTGTTAATGATGAAATAAAAAAATATTTAAGATATTTAATGTCTTTAGATATTCAGATAGAGACAGGCTGGTATAGCGAGCATAATAGAAATTATATAATTAATAATCAACAAAAACCTAAGAGTATAACTAATAGTTATAGTAAAAAAGATATATGGACATATGAATCAAAGATAAGCGAAATTATAAAAAAAGATATGGTTTTTAATGTAAGAAGTTCTAATTTTGTTGCATGATAAGAAGGATAATTTTATGAAAGGGAAACTCTCAGCATTATATGTAGATATTGGGTGAGAGAAGAGTTATATTATGGAGTGTGTTTTGAAGCTTAATTCATTAATATTTGATAAACTATCTTTTACACGTTTGGGGACAAAGAATGATAACGAGTTGGAGATAAGCATATCGGTGAATATTGGGGTTAACATTTCTGATGATAATATAAAAAGAGTAACTATAGATATTGTTGGAAATAAGAAGGATGAATATACAGTAGAGGTTCAAGCATCGGGGCTATTTGAGTATAAGGGTGATGCATCGGATGCGATAATTCAGCAGAATGCTGTTGCAATTGTAATGCCATATGTTAGAAGTCAGATGACATTGTTAACATCTCAACCAGGAGTAGAACCAATTGTTATTCCACCGTTTAATATTGTTGAAATGTTAAAGACGCATTCATCTAATTAATTTTTTTTGGATGTCTTTATAAAATGGTTCCTATATAACAGATTAATACAAAAAATATAGTGGGCGTAGGGAATGTAAAATTCTATACGCCTATATTTGTGCAATGAAAGTATAATTAGTGTATAATGTCTTAATAATGGAATCAGTATAAAAAGAACCATAAAAGCTGATTGCATAATCCCCCAATATGATATATAATATAATGACATATGAGATTATGATGTTTGCTTCGCAAAACAAGGAGGATATAATGACAAGAACATACGCTGTTAAGTATAAGAGTAAGTCTAAGATGTTAACAACTGCAGAGCAGGTTGCCAAGACAGAGGAAGATATCAAGGCAATAGACCTTGTTAAGGATGTGGTAATCAAGGAAGACGGACAGGTTGTTACTGTTGAGGTAGAGAACGAGGAAGACTTTGAACCGGTTATGGACGGAGTTGTTAATATATTCAGAAGAATTGATGACAAGTCAGAGGTTTCATATAAGTTTGGTCTCAACTGTGAATAATACTTAAGATAATTAATTATAAAGCCTGTGAAGCTGAAACCTGCGTCACAGGCTTATCTTTTGCAGGCGGGTGTTCAGGAAATATGAAGATACTGCTTGATTATAGAAAGATGAAGATGATAAAGAAGGAGCGCAACAGTGGATTTAGCGAGTGAAATTAAGAAAAGAAGAACATTTGCCATTATCTCTCACCCGGATGCTGGTAAGACAACATTGACAGAGAAGTTTCTCCTCTATGGAGGAGCGATAAACCTTGCAGGTTCTGTAAAGGGTAAGAAGACTGCAAAACATGCGGTTTCTGACTGGATGGAGATTGAGAAGGAGAGAGGTATTTCGGTAACCTCTTCTGTTCTTCAGTTTAACTATGATGGATACTGCATTAATATCCTTGATACTCCGGGACATGAGGATTTTTCGGAAGATACTTACAGAACTCTTATGGCAGCAGATTCGGCAGTCATGGTAATTGATGCCTCTAAGGGTGTTGAGAAACAGACAATCAAGCTTTTTAAGGTGTGTGTTATGAGACACATCCCTATATTTACATTTATCAACAAGATGGACAGGGAGGCTAATGACCCATTTGAGCTTCTTGATGAGATTGAGAATGTTCTTGGCATTTCTACCTGCCCAATCAACTGGCCAATCGGATGCGGCAAAGAATTCAAGGGCGTATATGACCGCAGAGAGAAGAACGTTTCGCTTTTTAAGGCAGCAATGAATGGACAGAAGGAGGTTGATACAGAGATAGTGTCAGCCTCTGATGAAGCTGTCCTTAAGGACAGGATAGGAGAGGGCTTCTATGACAAGCTTATGGATGATATTGAACTGTTAGACGGCGCAAGCGCTGAGTTCGACCAGGCAATGGTAAGTGCAGGTGATCTCACACCGGTATTTTTTGGCTCAGCACTCACTAATTTCGGCGTTCAGACTTTCCTCGAACATTTCCTTTCAATGACGACATCACCACTTCCAAGAAAGTCAGACCAGGGGGTTGTTGATCCTTTTACTGAGGATTTCTCTGCATTTGTTTTCAAGATACAGGCTAATATGAATAAGGCACACAGAGACAGAATTGCTTTTATGAGAATATGTTCAGGTAAGTTTGAAGCCGGAATGGAAGCTAACCATGTACAGGGTGGCAAGAAGATAAGACTCAGCCAGCCTCAGCAGATGATGGCAGAGGAGAGACATATTGTTGACGAGGCCTATGCCGGAGATATTATCGGTGTATTTGATCCGGGAATTTTCTCTATCGGTGATACTATCTGCAAATCTAACAAGAAATTTGCATTTGAGGGTATACCTACATTTGCACCGGAACATTTTGCAAGAGTAAGACAGATTGATACTATGAAGAGAAAACAGTTCATTAAGGGTATCAGCCAGATAGCTCAGGAGGGAGCAATTCAGATATTCCAGGAGTTTAACACCGGAATGGAAGAGATTATTGTCGGAGTTGTAGGTGTGCTCCAGTTTGAAGTACTGGAATACAGACTGAAGAATGAATATGGCGTGGATATCAGGCTTGAGCCGCTGCCATACGAATATATACGATGGATTGAGAATCCGGAAGAGATTGACGTTAACAGAATAGTAGGCACATCGGATATGAAGAAGATTAAAGACCTTAAGGGTAATCCTCTTCTTGTGTTTGCCAACAGCTGGAGCGTTAACATGGTACTTGAGAGAAATGAAGGTCTTAAGCTTTCAGAATTTGGAAGAAATTAGAATAAAGTATTATAGGATTCAGGTGGTTAGATGAAATTAAGATACAAATGTACAGGCAAAAGAATAGCAGCATTAGGAGTTATGGCATGTATGATGGTACTTCTGTTTGTTGTTTTTACATCTGTGCTTAATACTAAAGCTGAAGAAATAATAGGACAGGGACATGTTAATTATGATGTGACCAGCCTCAGAATAAGGAAGGCTCCGGTGTCAGGTGATGTGATTACTATGGTTGACGGCGGATTTAAGTTCGATATTTATGAGGAAGTTACGGTTGATTCCAAAGATGTGTGGTACAGTATAGGGTTTAATTATAATGGTACCTATACAAGAGGATATGTTCATTCAGGCTATGTTACCGTGGATAAGCGGATTGATTATAGTCCTGATGTAGATTTTGAAAGTTATCTTGATGAGCAGGGCTTTCCGGAGTCATATAAGGCCGGACTCAGAACTCTTCACGCAATGTATCCTAACTGGGTGTTCGTTGCAGACCACACGGGAAAGGACTGGAATGATGTAGTTGATAATCAGAATGTATTGGGAAGAAGCCTTATATATGGTTCGGCAAAGTCTTCGTGGAAGTCAGTGGCTGATGGGTGCTATGACTGGGAAACAGGAGAGTATACGGTTCTGGATTCCGGAGGATGGGTTCAGGCCTCTTCTGAACTTGTGCAGTATGCTCTTGATCCGAGAAATTTCCTGAGTAAGGATTATATCTTTATGTTCGAGAATCTTTCGTTTAACAGTTCTGTGCAGGGAGAAGAAGGTCTCCAAAGCATGACAGAGGGTACTTTTATGGAGAATTCAAGTCATGATCTTAGTTATAACGGAAGGGATTACACATACATAACGGGATTACTTCTTGCAGGACAGGAATCAGGAGTAAGTCCGTATCATCTTGCCTCAAGAATTCTGCAGGAACAGGGATATTCCGGATATGGAAGCAGTATATCGGGAACACAGCCGGGATATGAAGGCTACTATAACTATTACAATATAGGCGCATATGCGAGCGGAGGGCTGACTGCTGTACAGAATGGCTTAAGATACGCGTCAAGGACAGACAGCGAAACATTACGCCCTTGGAATAAAAGAATGAAATCCATTGTGGGTGGTGCAATATATCTTGGTAAGAGTTATATAAACAGGGGACAGAATACCCTGTATTATGAGAAGTTTGATATGAGTGGCAGAGGACATCAGTATATGACAAATGTTCTGGCACCGAGAAGTGAGTCGGTGAAGAGTTCTCAGGGATACAGCGACAGTAATAAGAACAGCATATCATTTATATTTACTATACCTGTATTTGAAAATATGCCGGAAAATGTATGTGAGATACCGACAGGAGATGGAAGTCCTAATAACAGACTTAAGGAACTTTATGTTGACGGATATTCTCTTACACCAACCTTCAGTATTTACACAACTGAATACAGCCTGATTGTTGGAAATGAGGTATCATCTGTAACAATAGCTGGTTCAGTACTTGATTCGGATGCTTATGTGAGCGGATTTGGCAATTATAATCTGAATGTGGGCAGTAATGATATTACAGTTACCGTTACGGCCGGAAATGGAGAAACACAGGATTATGTTATAAGCATAGTCAGAGAAGATAAAGCTCCTGAGCCTGAACCTGAACCGGAACCAACACCGGACCCGAAACCATCGGTTGATTATCCTGGATTTTCCACTGGATATGAAGTGAATGAATCAGGTAATATCATATCAGGTATAGCGGTATCCAGTGATGTAGATTCAGTTCTTGGTAATATAGCTAATTACAATGGAGCATATTCAAGAGTACTTAACAAGGACGGCAATGAAAAGTCGGGAAAAGTTGGAACCGGTGATGTTATTATAACTTATAATTCAGAGGGCGAAGAAATCAGCAGATATAACATACTGATATATGGAGATATCAATGGTGATGGAGATATTGATCTGTTTGATTTCGTAGCAGTGAAGAGATCAATATTAGGAATAGCTGACCCGTCAGGAATATACTGGAGAGCAGCAGACTGCAACAGAGATGGAGTTATAGATTTGTTTGACTTTGTTGCGGTTAAGAGATGTATTCTTGGTCTTGGAAGTGTGCAGCAATAATTGTTTTTTGAAAGGGTGAATATGAAGAATATTAAGAAAATGCTGGCATTTTTATGCATTCTGGTGATATGTATAATGCTTAAGCCTGCTGATTATGCCAGGGCAGATGAATCAGCAAGTGTATCAATAAGTTCGGCAAGCGGGACGGTTGGAGATACTGTCACTATAACGGTAACTGTATCAGCTTCTGATGATATCGGAGGAGCATTTATTTATGTTTCTTATGATAATTCAATACTGCGTCCGACAAGCGGTGGAAACAGCGGAGTTGTCACATTTGGATTCACAGATGGTTCGGCGTATGGTTCCACAGAATCAACTTCAATGAGCTTTGAGATAATAGGAGCCGGAACGACAACTCTCAGTGTTACCGGAGCATCTAAAATTGTTTGTATCAGTGGAGAACAGGCGCAGATTCAGAGTTCTTCACCCGGTAAGGTAACAGGGCGTGCCCCGGCTAATTACTCATCTGACAACTCGTTGAAGTCGCTTCAGATAAGTCCGGGAACATTGTCACCGGCATTCTCGCCTGATATAACAACCTACAATGCCACAGTTGATAAGGATGTTGAGAGACTGGTAGTCAGCGCAGTTCCTAATGATGATAATGCAAAGGTGTCAACAACCGGAACGCGTATGGATCCGGGCAGGAATACTACTACCATTACAGTAACTGCTGAAGATGGTTCAACAAGAAAATATGTTATCTATACAATAAGACAGACTGATGGCGGGGAGGCAACCCAGGTGCAGACCGAGCAGAGCACAGAGGCGGAGAGTACATCCCAGAGTGCATCTTTAACTGTCAGTGTGGATGGGAAAAATTATTTACTGAGTTCAGATTTCAGCAGTAATCCGCTTCCGGAAGGTTACGAAGAGATAGAATATGACTATAATGGACAGAAGGTAAGGGCAGGAAAGGGAATTAAGACTAAACTTATTCTTATGTATCTTGAAACTTCTGATGGAAACGGCAAGAGCGGGTTCTATATATACGATGAAAGCAATAAAACATTTTCATTGTACAACACAGTTACTGAGCCGGATATTACATATGTAATTCTGCCTATAACAGCCTCTGCTGATAAGCCGGAAGGTTATACTCTCACCAAATTCACAATGAATGGCAAGGAAGTGCAGGTGTTGATAGATTCAGAGAGAAATTTCTGTCTGTTCTATGGTGTGAGTTCTCTGGGAGAAAAGGGATGGTTCAGGTACAGAGTCAGTGATGGCACTATACAGGTATATTCAGAGAATGCAGTTGTTCCTGTGGATTCACAGGGTGACAGCCAAGTGGATAAGACATCCGGAAGCAGATTCTGGATTGCAATTGTAACTTTGATGACAGTGATAGCAGTTGTATTTATCATAATCACAATACTTCTTAGCGCAAAGCTTTCTAAGCTTAAAAAGGTATTTAATATGGCATCAAGAGATAGTGTTGATCTTGATGAATATGCCAAGAAAGAGATAGATGAATACGATATGGACGATTATGAAGAACTTAGCACAAAGGTTTCTTATGGGGACGACAAATCAGGAAAAAATGATGTAGAAGAGCTGAATCTTTTCGATATCGATGATGAGAAATAATAGATTTGTGAGGCAGAGGAAAAGATTATGAAATCATAGAAATTCATTGACAGAAGAATTGCATTTGGTACAATAATATTAAAGGAGAGTCCTGCCGACAAGTGGACGTTCAAAAAGCGTTAGGGTCGCTATGGTGACACTACATTCAAGGACTATGGAAACATAGTCCTTGAAATATTTTATAGGAGAAATGGATGATTCAAGTACCATTAGAAGTATATCGTATTGATATGAAATACATCAGAAACTTACATAATATAGATGATAGAGTTTTATCTGTATCTCCCCAGATTGGTAAGGATGAGTGCCCCTTTCTTGGGGTGGTTTTTGTTTGTAATGAGCATAAGTATTGCGTTCCTTTATCTAAACCAAAGAAAAAACATGAAAAGATGAGGGATAAGATTGACTTCAAGAAGATCGTATATTATGGGAATTTGATAGGCGTTTTGAATTTTAATCTTATGATACCGGTTGAAGATGCATTAATCCAAAAGATTGACACCAAGATTCGTAAGCATGATAATATAGACACAAGAAAGAAAAAGGAATTACTGATAAAAGAATTAGAATGGTGTAATGAACATGTTAGGGATTTAACAAATACAGCAAATGTCTTATATTCAAAATATGTATCAGGTGAGAAATTTTCGGCAAGAGAGCAATGTTTAGATTTTAAAAGAATGGAAATTGAATGTAAGAAATTTGCCGAAAAGAGAAAATAGCATTTCCCTTATCCGTTTCTTCGTAAGGTAAAAAATATGGAAAAACGCAAATACATAGATGTTGATGAGCGGGAAAGCCCGCAAATACTGGAAAGTTAGAGAAATACACGAATTAATTTGAATTTATCGAGTTCCTTGGCATAGAAAAAGGGGTCTTTTAAAATTGTAATTTTGTGATATAAGAACGATAGCGGGGTATAGATGCATGTTTTATAGTCTCTATACCCCGCACATCGCATCTGAATACAAGAAAAACACTTAAAGCGGGGTATAGATGCATGTTTTATGGTCTCTATACCCCGCACATCGCATCTGAACACAAGAAAAACACTTAAAGCGGGGTATAGAAGCATGTTTTATAGTCTCTATACCCCGCACATTGCATCTGAACATAAGAAAAACACATAAAGCGGGGTATAAGATTCAGATTTAGCCTTTCTATACCCCGTTGCGAGCATAATTTTGTAAGATATTTAATTGAAACGGGATATGGAGGGCAGAAATCTCTGTATATACCCCGCAGACAAGAAGCATCCTTTATGAAAGACACAAATCAGTTTCCAAGTTCTCTGTCTTTTGCCATGAAGAATAGTGCAATTGTGTCGGGACCGACATGACTTCCGGTACAATAGTCATATGATGTATTGATAAAATCTCTGACCTTTATGCGCTTTTGAATCTCATCCATTACATAGAGGGAGTCTTCGTATGCATCTGCATGTGCTATACCGATTATCTGATTTTCAGGGTCGACGATGTTATCACATACCAATGACACTAATGAGTTAAGGGAAGTTTTTCTTCCTCTGCATTTCTTATATTGAACGATATAACCATCTTTATTTCCTCTGAGAATAGGCTTAATATTAAGGATGTTGCCTACAAATGCAACAGAGCCGCTGATTCGTCCTGTGCGTGCGAGATACTTTAAATCGCCAACTGTAAAGACACCATTCATTTTTTCGGGATATGCTAAGAGTTCTTCATATACTGCATCTATATCCATTCCCTTTTCGCGCATTTCACTGGCATATATGGCAAGAATTCCCTGTCCCAATGAGGCGTTTAGTGAATCTATAAGTTTGATTTTTCTTCCGTTTGGAGTATCCTCCATTAAGTTTTCTGCGGCTAATCTGGCAGAATTGAAGGTTCCGCTTATATTCTTACTCAGAGAAAAGTAAAGTACATCCTCACCAGCTTCCATGATGGCTTTAAAGTATTCTTCAAAGTTTCCGCTGCTGATCAGTCCAGTCTTTATATCGATGCCGGAACGCATTGCATCGTAATATTCTTTTCCTTTGGCACGTTCTTCTTCCTGAGTAAGTTCGGGATCGAAGCATACTAATGGTTTATCGTTAATGTAATTGACAAATGAAATAACTTTGATATTATATTTTTTTACAATTTCTGCAGGAATATTAGCTGCGGAATCAACAACAATCTGAAACATAACAAATCTCCAATCTTATCTTATTTTTGCATACGATACAATTGTATGTAGTTTTCAAAACTATGTCAAGCAACATATTTCACTGGATGATGTGTTGATATCGGTTACAGACTGCTTAGTTTTATGACCGCCCTTCCTACCACGCCGGACTTCATTACTTACCGTGCAGTATATTTGCCGAAAAATTATTTTATCAAGGCAGAAAGCATGACCACGGAAAAATATCTTTCTTACTTCTTTCCCGCAGATGATGTTTTCCTTTATGATTACGGAAGAAAAGTCCACACTGAAAGTATGGATGCATTGTGGCAGTTCATTTGTTGCCGGCAGACCCAACAGCGTATTTTGCAGTGGCAAATGTAAAAACCAGTATAATGTGTATAAGAGTCGGGCGAAGGATAAGGACAAATAATTGTTCTTTATCCTATCCTCAAATTCAATTTGAAAATTTAACATAAAATTATTGCATACATTCAAGCTTCTGTGTATAATAATTATAAAGATGAGCAATCATCAGGTGAGTCCTACCGTATAAGTGGAACCGATAAGAGAGTTTTCCGTTACGACGGATACTACCAAGAGGCTATGCAGAAGCATAGCCTCTTGTGTTATGGAGGAATAGTGAGTAAACGATTTAAGCTATATAATGTTAATATAAAGTACATAAGAAATCTACATAATGTGGATGACAATGTTCCTTCTGTTTCTCCACAGATAGGTAAGCAGGCTCGTCCATTCTTAGGCATTGTCGTTCTGGTAAACGGCTCAAAATTCTGTATTCCATTCACATCCAATTCCGGTAAGAAGAATAAAAATTTTGAATCCATGCGTGAAAATATTACATTCCGAAAAATATGTGATAAGAATGGTAAGGTACTGGCGGCTCTAAATCTTAACAATATGATTCCCGTACGTGACGAATACGTTACTGAAATAGATTTAAGAATTCATCCAAAGGACAGTCAGGAATTGATCTGCTGGAAAAAACTGTGTATCAAGGAGCTTGACTGGTGCCAGTCCAATCAGACCGAGATTGAACGATTGGCAAATGAATTATATCGTATCTATACATCTGACGAGCCATTTGGAAAAAGAAAGATTTGCCTTAATTTTCCAGCATTAGAGAAAGAATGTAACAAAGCAAAGAAATTATAAAAACAGTTCCGATTTTCTATCGGATTTCTTCTATTAGTTAGACAATAATTATTTTTATGAGAAAAGCGGTGACAGCAACAGTATCGTAAACCAGAAAAAGATGCTGGAGAGATTTGCAACCGAGCAGGGATTTACCAATCTCCGTCATTATACGGATGACGGATGGTCGGGAACCAATTTTGACAGACCGGACTGGAAGCGTATGCTTGCGGATATTGAAGATGGCACTGTAGGATGCGTTATCGTAAATAATATGAGCCGTATCGGATGTAATTACCTTGAACTGGTACACCGATACACAGATTTCACAGAGCTTACAACTAAATAGTTGCTTCATTATTCCTCCGGAAGCTTCCATTTCTCTGCCTGACTGTAATAATCCTGTGACATATTAAGGAATTGTTGATGCATATCCGGATTATCAGTGCTTTCTGCGAGTTTTTCATAACATTTGCCCAGCAGGAAAAGTGGCTTTCTTCCACCGCTGGCAGCATCAAGGATGCATTCTGTTTCACAGGCGGCGTTATACAGCCACAGGACAGCCTCTTCGTAATCACCGGCATCAATGTAGTAGCTTCCCAGTATAAGACACATTTCAGCGCAGGGATTGTCGGCAACAGCTTTAAGCGTGATTTTAAAGAAATTGTCCTTTTCTCCTGAAAGCTGATATATCTTAGCCAGAATGCAGTTAATCTCTTTCATAATATCATCGCTGCGGTTCTCATTAACCAGAATATTCTCAAATATGTTCCTGAAAGCAAGGAAATCCTCAGTTTCTCCGGATATAAAAAGCTCCTTGCAAAGCATGGTGACAACATAATTCTCAAGGTGTACACCTTTTTCAAAAGCATTAAAGTATGTTGCAAAGTCACGTTTGTTATGCGTGCATACAGGCTTGTGCATTATCTCGATATCACTGTCGAAAACAACAGGAGTGAGGCGGACAGTCTCATGTATAGGTGAAATCCAAACGAAAGGGCGTAGTCTTTTGAAAAGCTTTGGACGAAGTTCTCTTCGTGCATTATAAACAGAGTTATAATCAGATGCGTTCACATAGTACATCTGTACAATATCAATCTCGGGGAGCAGTATTTTCTTAAGATTTCTAAGGGCAAGATTGTTTGTGATGTCCAGTTCTTCGTCTGCATCAGCACTGAATATATATTCACATGATGCCTTGGAAAAAGCGAAATTCCTTGCGGCAGAGAAATCATTAATCCAGGTGAAATCATATATCTTATCTGTGTACTCTGAAGCTATAGCCTTGGTGTTATCACTGGAACCGGTATCGACAATAATAAGTTCATCATATGTTCCGGCGTAGGAATCAAGGCATCGCTTAAGAATTTCCTGCTCATTTTTCACAATCATACACATACTTACAGATATCATGGTCATCCTCCCTGAAAATATATATAAGAATTATATAGCAAAGAAGGTGGGGATGGCAATGGGAGAGAAAAAGAACTATAATGTAACCAGAAGAAGGAGGCTGTTAACCCAAATGCTATCAGATAAAATTTCAGAAACAACCGAATATATTGACCAGACTGCTTTTGATGCGGCAAGGCAGAAGATTATCGGTAAGAGCCACAATGACAAGGGAATAGGTACATTGTCGGAGAAAACTCTTCATGCGGTTCTTAAAGCATATTATGAGCCTGATGAGGATAAGCATGAGGTTGCTCTCGACGGGTACTATGCCGATATATTTAATGAGCATGGTATTATTGAGATTCAGACAAGACAGCTTAACAAATTAAGAGACAAGCTGTCAGTATTTCTTAATGATTATAATGTGCGTGTGGTTTATCCAATGGCGTATGAGAAGTATTTAAGCTGGATTGACCCGGAGAGTGGCACGGTGAGCAGCAGGAGAAAGTCACCGAAAAGATGTACAATGTATGATGCAATATTTGAATTATACAAGATAAAGCCATTTCTTAAGAATCCTAATCTTTCGGTGACTGTACTTATGATGGATATGGAGGAATATAAGCTTCTCAATGGCTGGAGTTATGACAAGAAACGGGGTGCAGAAAGATTTGACAGGATACCCGTAGGAATAAGAAAGATTGTGGAACTGGACTGTCCACAGGATTATATGCAGTTTGTGCCGGATGGTCTGGAATCCGGATTTACTTCAGCAGATTTTGCGTCTGCAGCCCATATTGACAGAGGTACAGCCAGCGATGTGCTTGGCATGCTTAATTACATGGAACAGGTCAGGAGAGTTGGGAAAAAAGGCAATGCATTTGTCTATGACATAGTTGAGCATTATTAAAATGTTAGGAGCATAATCATATGTATACTATAAAGGGGAACTGCTTCAGGATATCTGTGAGAAATCTTGTGGAATTCATGTGTGCAGAGGGAGATATTGACAACAGGAATACAGGCTCTAACGATGTCGCCATAATGCAGGAGGGGGCAAGAATTCACCGAAAGATACAGCACAGCATGGGTGATATGTATCATGCGGAGGTGCCTCTTAAGATAGAGCTTCCGATGATATCCGGTAATGGAACAGAGTATAGGGTTTTGCTTGAAGGAAGAGCTGATGGCATAATTGCCGACATTATCCAGAATGAGGATGGAGATAAGATTCCGGCAGGGAATGTGACGATAGATGAGATTAAGACAATGCAGGCGGATGTTTCGCTTCTGCAAGAGCCTGTATATGTACATAAGGCTCAGGCGCTTGTCTATGGATATATATATGCAAGGCAGAAGAATCTGCCCGATATTGGTATTCAGATGACATATGTAACTCCGGAACCGGAGACGGTTAAAAGATTTAGCGAGGAGTACACATTTGAACAGATAGAAGAATGGTTTAATAATCTGATTAATGGGTTTAAGAAATGGACTGATTATACCTTTGACGAGAGAATAAAAAGAACAGAGTCTGTCAAAGGACTGGCTTTTCCGTATGAGTACAGGGAAGGGCAGAAAAGCCTGTGCGTCAGCGTGTACAGGGCTATTGAGGAGGAGAGTAATCTGTATATCCAGGCACCCACTGGAGTCGGAAAGACTCTTTCTACTGTGTTTCCCTCTGTTCAGGCTCTTGGGCAGCAGATGGTGGATAAGATATTTTACCTGACTTCCAAGACAATTACCCGCACGGTGGCGGAGGATACATACGAGATTTTAAGAAAAAACGGGCTTCATATGCACACAGTTACTCTGACGGCAAAGGATAAAATATGTCCTCTTACGGAGCGTAACTGCAATCCGGTTGCATGTCCATATGCCAAGGGACATTTTGACAGGGTTAATGATGCAGTCTACGATATCATAACTCATGAGATGATGATTAACCGGGAGAATATTACAGAGTATTCCGAAAGACACAAGGTATGTCCTTTTGAGATGTCGTTGGATGTTTCGTACTGGTGTGACGGGATAATATGTGATTATAATTATGTATTTGACCCGGATGCGTCACTTAAACGGTATTTTGGCAGTGGCTCGCCGGGGGATTATGTATTTCTTGTGGATGAGGCGCATAATCTTGTGGACAGAGCCCGGGAGATGTACAGTGCCGTGTTGAAAAAAGAGGATTTTCTTGCGGTAAAGAAGCTGGTGAAAGATTATGACAAGCGTCTGTCAGGAGCCTTGGACAAATGTAACAGGCTTCTGCTTGATTATAAAAGACAGTGCGATAAGGTTAATGTTGTCAGCGGATTAGGAACATTTCCGGCAGCGCTGGAGAGAGTGTATGGACTTATGCAGAAGTTTATGGACAGGCACAAGAACCAGCCCGTGGTGGAAGATATAATTAATTTTTTCTTTGATGTGAGACATTTCCTCAATATGTATGACTGCGCAGACGATAAATATGTCTATTACACTGAGCATGATGATAATGAAGATTTTCTTGTGCATCTTTTCTGTGTTGACCCCTCGGGGAATATCGGAGAACGGCTCTCCCAGGGCAGAAGTACAGTGTTTTTTTCGGCAACGCTGCTTCCTGTCAATTATTTTAAGGAGATGCTTTCCGGGAATGTGGATGACCGGGCAGTTTATGCTCATTCCTCATTCGAGCCGGACAACAAACGTGTTGTGGTTGCAACGGATGTGACAAGCCGCTACAGCAGACGCGGAGTAAGGGAGTACACTAAGATATGTGATTATATTGAACAGATGGCAGCAGGACGCCGGGGGTGCTACATGGTGTTCTTTCCATCCTATTCATTCATGGAGAGTGTGCTTGAAATATTCACTGAGAAACATGCTAATGCTTTTGTGTGTGGCGATGAAGATAAGAAACCCTTTGAATTGAAGAGCGGAATTAATGTACTTGTGCAGGGCAGATATATGAAGGAGAAGGATAAAGAGATGTTTCTCGAAAAGTTCAACGACAATCTTCCGGAAAATGCATCCCTGGTGGGATTCTGTGTTCTGGGAGGTATATTCTCAGAAGGAATTGATTTAAAGGATGAGCGTCTTATTGGTGCGGTCATTGTGGGAACAGGTATTCCTATGATATGCCGGGAGAGAAATATACTGCGTGATTATTATGATGAGTGTGGGAAAGACGGATATTCCTATGCGTATGTGATTCCAGGCATGAATAAGGTGCTGCAGGCTGCGGGCCGCGTTATCAGAACGGATACTGACCGCGGGGTAATTGTGCTTCTTGATGACAGATTTCTTACAAGGGAGTATGAGCTGATGTTTCCAAGAGAGTGGAATAAGGTATTTCCGGTTACACTTAGTAATGCAGGCAAATGCATTGGTGATTTCTGGAAGAATGAAGATTGACAAAAATCAACATAAATAATCTTGGAACTTGTAGTTACTTTTTATGTGTGGTAGAATTTAATTAAATATAAATGAGCTACGGATTTAGTTATTAATCTGGTTGGATAATGGGAGATGGGCTTATGCAGAACGTGAATGATGAGATTATTAAGAATATAGACAACAAAACGCAGGACAGGCGTGTGTGGATGTCACTGGGTTTTGATGAGCTTCAGACTATGGAGATTATAAGGGGAATTGAGAATGGTATTGATGTTTCCCTGTATTGCACACCGGATTTTAATGCTGCACAGATGAAATCACTCCGTATTGGAGTTGAGGAAGGGCTTGATGTAAGCAGATTTGCAGACCCGGAATATGATAACATGCAGATAGATGAACTTAAGGAAGCAGAGAGAATCGGGATTGATTTAGATGAGGTGTGCAATCCTAAGTTCAGCCATTCTGTTATGAGAGAGATAAGACTTGCTAAGAAATATAATTTCGATATGACAAGATATGCCAGAAAGGGCTATTCAGGGGAAGTGTTAAGACAGTTAAGACTTGCCAGGAAAGAGGATATAGATTTAACCTTCTTTGTGGAAGATAATTATGATGAATACCAGCTCAATGAGATAAGATTAGGAATTCACAGCTGCGTTGATATAACGCAGTATCTTCTGCATGAGTATACAGGGGAGCAGATGGAACAGATAAGGCTCGGATTGGAGAACGGTGTTGACGTTTCGTACTACACAATGATAGGATTCTCTTCAGGGCAGATGCATCAGATAAGGCTCGGACTTGAAGAGGGAATTGATGTTTCGTCTTATGCTGACCCATTTATTGATGCAGTGGCAATGAAACAGGCAAGACACAGATTATCTGATAAGTGGGATGATGACAAACAGACACTTGACGAATTACAGTCACAGGAGATTCTTATGGGACTTTCAAGTGGAGTGGATGTTTCTTTGTATGCAGACCCGAGATATACATATAAGGAGATGGAGACAATAAGACTGGCGCTAGAGAGAGGAAGCAATCTGGATGGGCTTCTCAAGTACAGTGTAGGATAGAAATATGTTTATCAGATATTAGTTTATTATTAATATATAACCTTCGGAAAGGAGGCGTTGTATGGACGACTCAAGAACCAATGACAATGTAATAGATATAGATGATTTAGATATTCATGAAGTATATATATATATTGCAGATGATCGCATGAGTGCCACCATTAAGCTCGGAAAGTCGGAAGAAGATTATTCATTTGACGAGGTTATGGATAAATTATCTCAGAACGGCATTAAGACAGGAATTGATGAGCAGAAGATTCGCCATATGGTTTCTGAGAGAATATACAACACACCGGAAGTTGTGGCAGAAGGTAAGGAAGTTCAGAATGGAGAAGACGGCTATTATGAGTTTTTCTTCAATACTGACAAGATTAATGAGAATAAGCCGAAAGTCAGAGAGGATGGTTCAGTTGATTATTTCAATCTGAAGCATTTTGAAAAGGTCGAGGAGGGCGACCTGCTTACCAGATACCACCAGCCAACTAAAGGCGGATTTGGGTATGATGTATGTGGAAAGCTTCTTGTTCCTAAGCCGGGAAGGAATCTTCCTCATATTCATGGAAAGGGTTTTAGGACTTCTGAGGATGGGCTTGAAGTATATGCAGCGATTTCCGGTAAGGTTGAGTATTTCAACTATGACCTTAATGTGGTTAATGTCTATGAGATTGATGGTAATCTTGACCTTAGTATTGGTAATATTGATTTCAATGGAGATGTAAGTATTACAGGATGTGTGCGCAGCGGAGTAACAGTGCATGCTATGGGCAATATATTTGTCGGAGGATTTGTGGAGGGGGCAACACTTATTTCCGGGAAGGATATTGTGTTAAAGGATGGAGTTAACGCGAAGAATACAGGAAAGATTCAGGCAGAGGGAAATATTTCAGGAAGATTCTTTGAGAATACAGAAATTTTTGCAAAGGGAGATCTCAAGTGTAATTATGTTCTTAACTGCAACATACTTACATATGGCAAGGTATATGTGGAGGGACCGAGAGGTTCTATTATCGGAGGAGATGTGACGGCAGTTATGGGTATTGTTACAACCTCCTGCGGACATGAAACAAATGTCAAGACTTCACTGCGTGTTGGTTCAACTAAAGAGATTCGCAGAGAGTACGCTGAGATGATTATGAAGCTGAAAGAGGTCGATACCCAGATAGATACATTTGAACAGGCAGGCAAGAAGTTTGAGTCTATAAGAGAGACCATGCCGGAGAAGTATGACAAGGCTATGGTTACGAGAGTCATGCAGTCTAAGATAATTAAGATGGCAGAGAAAGCTAAGCTTGAGGAACACAGCAGAGCCCTCTACAATCTTATTAAGGAGTCAGAGAGTGCTGTTGTTAAGGTAAAAGAACACATTTATCCGGGAAGCAGGGTCATTATGGATGATAAGAATTATATGCCTAGTTCTGTATTCTCACATGTTCTTATCAAGAAGACGCCAAGTACAATTATTCTTAGGGATTACGATGAGTAGTGATTGTCCTGTGCGGTGTGATTTATTTTACTTTATACAGGGAGAATTATAATGATAGAAGAAGTTGTTTCGGTAGAACTGCCGGTTCATGAAAGACTTATTGTCAGGAAGAACAGACTTATGAATGAGGAGGAAACCGGAGAGAATGCGCCGAGAATATCTATAGTAACAGGAACACATGGAGATGAACTGGACGGTCAGTATGTCTGTTATGAGATTGTAAGAAGGATTGAGAGAGAGAAGAATAAGCTTAAGGGAATAGTAGACATTTATCCTGATATTAATCCGCTGGGAATTGATACCGGTTCAAGAGGAATTCCTATGTTTGACCTTGATATGAACAGGGTTTTTCCGGGGGATAATAATGGAGCTATGGCTGAATATGTGGCATCAGGCATTGTGGAGGATATTATTGGAAGTAATCTGTGTATAGATATCCATTCCAGCAATATATTTGTCAACGAGATGCCGCAGGTGAGAATCAATGAGGATAATCAGGAGAAGCTCCTGCCTTATGCCAGAATGATGAATGCTGAGTTTGTATGGATTTATTCATCAATTACTGTACTTGATGCTACACTGGCATACAGCCTCAATCGTCTGGGAGTACCGACACTGGTTACAGAGATGGGAGTAGGTAATAGAATTTCAACCGGGTACTGCAGGGATATTGTGGACGGTATCTTTAATCTTATGGCGAATATGGGAATATGGGATGATGAGCCGAAGGAGGTTAAGAAGCCTATTATATCTACAGAGGGAGAGGTATCATTTCTGACAGCCAGAGAGAGTGGAATTTTTGTTTCTGCAGTTGAGTCCATGGGCAGAATTGGAATGGGTACACACATTGGAGATATTATTGAGCCTATAGAGGGCAGGATTATACAGAGAATTGAATCACCTACAGATGGAATTATATTTACATTAAGGGAGAATCCGGTGGTTCACAAAGGAGCTCTTATTGCTAGAGTTTATGGTGGCAGATAATGAAGAAGGAAGTAATTTACTCATTAAAGGGAATATACAGAGAAGATTTTCAGATTGAGGGATACAGATTCGGCGGTGGCGAGAAGTCTGCGTGTATTGTCGGCGCACTCCGCGGTAATGAGATACAGCAGCTTTATATATGCTCACAGCTTGTTAAGGCACTGAAGGAGCTTGAGGCTCATGGTGCAATATCCCACAATCATGAGATTCTTGTCATACCATCTGTCAACAGATTTTCAATGAATGTGGGAAAGAGGTTCTGGCCTACCGACAATTCAGATATCAACAGGGTTTTTCCGGGGGACGTCAATGGAGATACCACTAAGCAGATAGCAGGAACTCTCTTTGAAAGAATCAAAGGATACAGTTATGGAATTCAGTTTGCAAGTTTTTATATGCCCGGAGATTTTATTCCGCATGTCAAGATGATGGATACAGGATTTCAGAGTGCCAGTCTTGCCAATCTGTTCGGCCTTCAGTATGTTGTTATAAGAAAGCCTAAGCCGATGGATACGGTAACTCTCAATTATAACTGGCAGATGAACGGAACCAATGCATTTTCGATATATACGAACAGTACCGATATGATTGATGAAAAGTCTGCAAGACAGGCAGTATCATCGGTTCTTCGTTTTCTTACAAGAATGGGAATACTTAAGTATAATAATCACAGCGGTTATATTGCCAGTGTTATCAACGAATATGATCTGATGGCTGTCAAGACCTATGACGCAGGCTTCTACAGAAGGCTGAAAGACCCGGGAGACCCGGTGCTTCACGGGGAGCTGATAGCACAGATTATTGACCCTTGTGAGGGCACTGTTAAGAGCGAGATTATATCCCAGACTGACGGAATAGTATTCTTTGCACATACAGGGCCTACTGTTATGGGAAATCAGGTGGTTTATAAGATAATCAGAAGAATGCACGAATAATTATTTGAAAATGTGCTGTCATATGATACAATGATTGAATGTTAACAATTAATATAACTAATCTCAGGAGGAAGAAATGAGTAGCGTTAAGAGAGTTTTTGTTGAAAAAAAGAAAGCATTTGCAGTTAATGCAAAGGAATTACTTGAGGAGATAAGCGGATATCTTGGTATTAAGACAATCACTGATGTAAGAGTTCTCATTCGTTATGATATTGAGAATCTTTCAGAGGAAACATATAAAAAGGCACTTACTACTGTTTTTTCTGAACCACCGGTAGATGATGTCTATGAGGGAAGCTTCCCTGTGGGACAAGATGATTTCGTATTCTCAGTTGAGTATCTTCCTGGCCAGTTTGATCAGAGAGCTGATTCAGCAGAGCAGTGTGTTAAATTTTTTAATGAGAACGAGACTCCTGTAATCAAGACAGCAGTTACATATGTACTAACAGGAGACATAACAGAAGAGGAGAAAAACAAGGTAAAGGAGCATTGTATTAATCCTGTGGACTCCAGAGAGGCCGCAGAGGATATTCCGGAAACACTTGTTACAGAGTTTGGTATTCCTGCTGATGTTAAATATTTTGATGGATTTAAGGATATGCCTGAGGATGAGCTTAAGAAGCTTTATGATTCTTTAGGACTTGCCATGACTTTTAAGGATTTCAAGTTTATTCAGGAGTATTTTGCTAATGAAGAGAAACGTGATCCTTCTATGACGGAGATAAGAGTTCTTGATACATACTGGTCAGATCACTGCCGTCACACAACATTTGCAACAGAGCTTACAGAGGTTAAGTTTAAGGATGGATTCTACAGAGCACCTATGGAGGCTACATACAACAAGTATCTTTCAGACAGGGCAGAAATCTACAAGGACCGCAAGGATAAGTTTGTGTGCCTTATGGATTTGGCATTGATGGGAGCTAAGAAGCTGAAGGCTGAGGGAAAACTTGCTGACCAGGAAGAATCTGATGAGATTAATGCCTGCAGTATTGTTGTACCTGTTGAGATTGACGGAAAGACAGAGGAGTGGCTTGTAAACTTTAAGAATGAGACACACAACCATCCTACTGAGATAGAGCCATTTGGTGGTGCTGCAACTTGTCTTGGAGGAGCGATCAGAGACCCATTGTCAGGACGTACTTATGTATATCAGGCTATGAGAATAACAGGTGCGGCTGACCCTACAGTACCTGTATCTGAGACACTTCACGGTAAGCTTCCTCAGAGAAAGCTTGTAACAGGCGCAGCTCACGGATATAGTTCATATGGTAACCAGATAGGACTTGCCACAGGTTATGTCAAGGAGATATATCATCCTGATTATGTGGCTAAGAGAATGGAGATTGGTGCGGTTATTGCTGCCGCTCCAAGAAGTGCGGTTAAGAGAGAGAATTCTGACCCTGGTGATATTATTATTCTTCTTGGTGGAAGAACGGGACGTGATGGCTGTGGCGGAGCTACAGGTTCATCTAAGGTTCATACAGAGAAGTCAATTGAAACCTGTGGAGCTGAGGTTCAGAAGGGTAATGCACCTACAGAGCGTAAGATGCAGAGACTCTTCAGAAGGCCTGAGGTTACTAAGCTTATTAAGAAATGTAACGACTTCGGTGCAGGTGGAGTTTCAGTTGCTATAGGAGAGCTTGCAGCAGGTCTTAAAGTAGACCTTGACAAGGTTCCTAAGAAGTATGAGGGTCTTGATGGTACAGAGCTTGCTATCTCTGAATCACAGGAGAGAATGGCAGTAGTTGTAGACCCTAAGGATGTTAAAGCATTTCTTGATTATGCAGCAGAGGAGAATCTGGAGGCAGTTGAGGTTGCTGTGGTTACAGAGGAACCTAGACTTGTGCTTAACTGGAGAGGAAAGGATATAGTTAATATCTCAAGAGCTTTCCTCGATACTAACGGAGCACATCAGGAGACTAAGGTATTAGTTGATATTCCTTCACAGGAGGATGATTACTTAAAGCCTGTTAAGGTTACAGATGTGAGAGGCAAGTGGTTAAAGACTTTAGCCGACCTCAATGAATGCTCACAGAAGGGGCTTGTGGAAAGATTTGACGGCTCTATTGGAGCAGGTTCGGTATATATGCCATATGGAGGAAAGTACCAGCTTACAGAGACACAGAGCATGGTTGCTAAGCTCCCTGTACTTAAGGGTAAATGCGATACAGTTACAATGATGTCATATGGATTTGATCCATATCTTTCATCATGGAGTCCATATCACGGGGCAATATATGCTGTGACAGATTCTGTAGCTAAGATTGTTGCTGCCGGTGGTGATTACAGCAAGATAAGATTTACATATCAGGAATATTTCAGAAGAATGACAGAAGATCCATCTAAGTGGAGCCAGCCATTTGCAGCGTTGCTTGGTGCCTATGAGGCTCAGATGGGATTCGGACTTCCTTCTATCGGTGGTAAGGACAGTATGTCAGGAACATTTGAGAATATTGATGTTCCACCAACACTCTGCTCATTTGCAATTGATGTGGCTAAGGAGGGAGATATCATTACTCCTGAGCTTAAGAAGGATGGGGATATTCTTGTAAGATTTGATATAAGTAAGGATGAGTACGAGCTTCCTGATTTCGAGCAGGTTAAGGAGCTTTACAGTGCTATTCATGAGCTTATTAAGAATAAGACTATTATTTCTGCCTATGTTCTTGATGCTAACGGACTTGTTCCTGCACTCAGCAAGATGGCATTTGGTAATAAGTTTGGATTTGAGATATCTTCAGATATTAAGGAAGATGACCTCTTTGCACCTGCATTTGGCTGCATTGTAGCTGAAGTTCCTGCTGATAAGATTGCTGATATCAAGGTTCCTTTCACTAAGGTTGCCACAGTAAGAGATAATGGTAAGTTCACATACAAGGAAGTATCTATTAATGTTGAGGAAGCTTTAAGTGTATGGGTTGATACACTTGAGGGTGTATTCCCGACAAAGGTTTCTAAGGATACAACTCCTGTTGAAGCTGAACTCTATGATGCTAAGAACATACACATATGCAAGAATAAGGTTGCTAAGCCTACAGTGTTTATTCCTGTATTTCCGGGAACAAACTGTGAATATGACAGTGCTAAAGCCTTTGAGAGAGCTGGAGCAGATACAATAGTAAAGGTGTTTAAGAATCTTGATGCAGAGAGCATAAGAGAGTCTGTTGATGAATTTGAGAAGGCTATCAATCAGGCACAGATTATTATGTTCCCAGGAGGTTTCTCGGCAGGTGATGAACCGGATGGTTCTGCCAAGTTCTTTGCAACTGCATTCCGTAACGCTAAGATGAAGGAGGCTGTTGAGAAGCTCCTCAATGAGAGAGACGGACTTGCTCTTGGTATATGTAATGGTTTCCAGGCTCTTATTAAGCTGGGACTTGTCCCTAATGGTAAGATTACAGGACAGGATGCACAGTCACCAACACTGACATTTAATACTATCAACCGTCATATATCTAAGATGGTATACACTAAGGTGGTCAGTAATTTAAGCCCATGGCTTGCTGATGCTGAGCTTGGAGGAGTATACTGCAATCCTGCTTCACATGGTGAGGGAAGATTCGTTGCACCGAAGGAATGGCTCGATAAGCTTTTTGCCAACGGACAGGTCGCTACACAGTATTGCGATATAGATGGTAATGTTTCTATGGATGAGGAATGGAACATCAATGGTTCATATATGTCTATTGAAGGTATCACAAGTCCTGATGGAAGATGCTTAGGTAAGATGGCTCATTCAGAGAGACGCGGCGATTCAGTTGCAGTTAATATCTATGGAGAACAGGATATCAGAATATTTGAGTCAGGTGTTAAGTACTTTAAGTAATGCATAGTATTTATGTGCCCGGCTGATTGACAGGGAGGAATGATTATGGCAAGAGATAATGTAAACACAGATATTTTATGGAAGGACAGAAAGAGAATACTATTCTTCGGACTTCCATGGTCATTTACAAGATACAGCGTATCTAAGGACAGATTCTTTATAAGCAGAGGCTTTTTTAGTGTAAAGGATGATGAGGTACGACTTTACAGAATTATGGATATCTCTCTTGAGCGTTCATTTCTTCAGCGGCTTGTCGGAGTTGGAACTATCAGGATATGTTCCGGAGATAAGACTATGGGCGACTTTGAGATAAAGAATATTAAGAAGCCTAAGCAGACAAAGGAACTTATTTCTGATCTTGTTGAGAAACAGAGAGATATTAAGAGAGTTGTCAACAGGGAGAATATGATTGACGGTCATAGTCATTCGGATGGATATGATGATTATGATGGTTATGTTGATAACGATGATGATGCACCATTTGAAAGATGATACAGCTATGTTATTAGCGCGGGGTGAAAGCCCTGCGCTTTTTTTGATAATGAGCTGAATATTTACATTTTAAATCCCCATAATAAAAACGGAGGTATAATAATGTGCTGTTTAGGAGAGAATATAATCAGACAAGTGTACAGATATTTATTTGAAAATGTTTGCTGAAAAGAAAAATATAATGCAGTTGACAGTAAGCGTATAAAAAGAAAGAGAGGATTTTAAATGAGTAAAGTAGCAGTAGTTTATTGGAGTGGAACTGGTAATACTGAGGCAATGGCAAAAGCAGTATGTGAAGGTGTAAGAGAAAAGGGAGGAGAGGAGAGCCTTATTGAGGCAGCTTCTTTTAAGGCAGAGGATATGGATTCTTACGATGCCATAGCATTTGGATGTCCGGCAATGGGTGCAGAAAATCTTGAGGAATCAGAATTTGAGCCAATGTTTACAGATTGCGAGAGTCATCTTAGTGGAAAGAAAATAGCATTATTCGGTTCCTATGGATGGGGAAATGGAGAATGGATGTCCGACTGGGAGAATAGATGTACACAGGCTGGTGCTGAATTAGCTGCAGAGAGTGTGATATGCATGGAAACGCCTGACGATGCAGCTGTAGAAAAATGTAAAGAGCTTGGCAGTATGTTGGTGTAAATTAATAAAATTTTATATAATGTTATTGACATCTAATATCAGTTAGCATATACTAATCGGCGTAAGGAATGCAAAACATTTCCGGAATAATAATAAAAGAAGCTGATATGATGCCGTTATCTATGGTAAATGAAGGAGAACCTAATGTCATAGTCAGGGTTGGCGGTAGAGAAGAAACCAGAAGATTTCTGGGGAATATTGGGTTTGTTACAGGTGCAAGTGTTACGGTAATCTCACAGACCAATGGTAACCTGATTGTTAGCGTAAAGGATTCAAGGGTGGCTATTGGTAAAGATATGGCAAATAAGATTTATGTTTAGTATTAGGAGGAGAAATAAGATGACATTAAAAGATGTGTCTGTAGGGCAGACTGTTAAAGTTAGACGTCTGTCTGGAGAAGGACCCGTGAAAAGAAGAATTATGGACATGGGCATTACCAAGGGTATTGAGATTTATGTAAGAAAAGTTGCACCGCTGGGTGACCCTGTTGAGGTGACGGTAAGAGGATATGAATTATCAATAAGAAAAGCGGATGCAGAGATGGTAGAAGTTGAATAATTTTTTGCAGCTAGGTTAGTTAAACCTAATTAAAGATAGTTGTATGAAATTATTGCTGCTTGAATATAATTAAGAAATGAGGAGACGTAAAGAGATGTCAATTAAAATCGCATTAGCAGGTAATCCGAACTGCGGAAAAACAACACTGTTTAATGCACTGACGGGTTCTAATCAGTTTGTTGGTAACTGGCCGGGCGTTACAGTAGAAAAAAAGGAAGGTAAATTAAAAGGTTATAAAGATGTAACTATAACAGATTTACCTGGTATCTATTCACTTTCTCCATATACATTGGAAGAAGTTGTAGCAAGAAATTATCTTGTCAATGAAAAACCTGATGCTATTATCAATATTATTGATGGTACTAATATTGAGAGAAACCTGTATTTATCAACACAGATAATGGAATTGGGTATTCCGGTAATAATGGCGGTTAATATGACTGACCTGCTGGATAAGAATGGAATTGAGCTTAATTCTGATAAACTCTCAGAGAAGCTTGGTTGTGAAGTTGTTGAAATATCGGCTTTAAAGGGAACCGGGATAAAGGAGGCTGCTGCAAAAGCTGTCAGGCTTGCAGAAAGTAAAAAGATTAACAAGACTGTTCACAGGTTCAGTGCAAATGTTGAATCAATTATTGAAACTGTTCAGAATAAAATTGGTCTTGATGTTGCTGAAGAACAGAGAAGATTTTTTGCAATCAAGCTATTGGAGCGTGACAGCAAGATAAGTCAGTTTATGACTAACGTACCGGATGTTTCTGCTGAAATCGAAAAAATAGAAAATGATTTTGATGATGATACGGAAAGTATTATAACCAATGAGAGATATACATACATTTCTTCAATAATTAATGATTGTGTTAAAAAGCAGAGTTCAAAGGAAAAACTGACCACCTCTGATAAGATAGACAAAATTGTCACAAACAGAATATTAGCACTTCCAATTTTTGCAGTTGTAATGTTTCTGGTTTACTATATCTCTATGGTTACGGTGGGTTCGGCAGCTACTGACTGGGCAAATGACGGATTGTTTGGAGATGGTTTTCATTTGTTTGGAATAGGTTCATCATCTAATGGTGTGTGGGTTCCGGGTATTCCGGTGCTTATAGGTAACGGACTTGATGCTGTCGGTTGTGCAGACTGGCTTAGTGGTCTTATACTTGATGGCATTGTCGCAGGTGTAGGCGCTGTACTTGGCTTTGTGCCACAGATGCTCGTATTATTCCTGCTTCTTGCAATTCTTGAAGCCTGCGGTTATATGGCACGTATTGCGTTCATTATGGACAGAATTTTCAGAAGATTCGGTCTTTCGGGTAAATCATTTATTCCTATTCTTATTGGAACAGGATGTGGTGTTCCGGGAATTATGGCATCACGTACTATTGAAAATGAGAGAGACCGCCGGATGACAATAATGACAACAACATTTATACCTTGCGGTGCCAAGACTCCGTTTATTGCAATGATTGCCGGAGCTATTTTCGGAGGTTCACCTCTGGTTGCAACCTCTGCATACTTTATCGGAATGGTGGCAATTATTGTTTCGGGCATCATTTTAAAGAAGACAAGGCTGTTTATGGGAGACCCGGCACCATTTGTTATGGAACTTCCTGCATATCATATTCCTACTGTCGGAAATGTACTTAGAAGCATGTGGGAGAGAGGATGGTCATTCATTAAGAAAGCTGGTACAATCATTCTTCTTTCAACAATTGTTGTCTGGTTTACTACATATTTTGAATTTACAGATGAAGGATTCCGTATGTTAGCTGAAGATGAGATTGATATGAGTATTCTTGCAAAGATAGGTAATGCTATTGCATGGATATTTACACCTCTTGGCTGGGGGAACTGGCAGGCAGCAGTTGCTTCAATCACAGGACTGGTAGCTAAGGAAAATATAGTAGGAACTATGGGAATACTTTACGGAGGTGGAGAACTTTCTGTATATGCAGAACTTGCCGCTAATTTCACTAAACTGGCAGGATTTTCATTCCTTACCTTTAATCTGTTATGTGCTCCTTGTTTTGCGGCTATAGGAGCAATTAAGGGAGAGATGAACAGTGCTAAGTGGACATGGATTGCAATAGGATATCAGTGTGGTTTTGCATATATTGTATCTCTGTGCATTTACAATATTGGAAGACTTATTTCAGGCGGAGTAATTAATATCTGGACAGTAGTTGCTATAATATTAGTAGCTGCGTTCCTGTATCTTTTATTCAGACCATCAAAAGTGCGAAAGGCAGGGTGAAAGCAGTGGGTACAATAGTAGTTGGTTTAATATTGGCAGTAATTGTGGGAGCTGCTGTATATTCTATGGTTCGTGGCAGAATAAAGGGTAAGCATTCCTGCGATGGGAGTTGCGGACACTGTAGAGGATGCCACTAACATAATTCAATAAGAGCTGATTTTATCAAGATTTGCAAAAGGATGTTCAAGAGGTACAGCAAGGGCAGCAATATCGGATATTTCTGAATATGACTTTCAATAATGAAACATGGATTCATTATGTGTACAGAAACGGAGGACTTGCTCCTAATATTGTGCCGGATAAGGCGTCATTGTATTATTTCATTCGTTCCAGAGAAGAAAATATGAAGGAGGCTGTCACAGCTATCATGGGAACAGATATAGGCCTTAAAGCTGCAATGTTTGCGGGGGAGGCAATGGCACAGACCGCTTTAGCAGTTGCCGGTGACCCGGAGCTTTTAAAGAAGGCGTGGGATGAGTTTCATGAGGATTATAAAGAACCTTATGAGTGCATTATTCCGAAAGAAGATTGATGTCGTTGAGAAAACTTATGGCTAAAACTTAATAATAGAATTGACTAATTGTCAATTTGATTATAATATAGAAAACAATAGGGGACTTTGTTTCACTAAAGTATAATGGGAGGACATTATTATGTATTCATTTGATGAAGTAGCAAACTTCGACCCGGACCTTGCTAAAGCAATGGACGATGAACTTGGAAGACAGAGAAGCCATATCGAACTTATAGCTTCTGAGAACCTTGTAAGCAAGGCTGTTATGGCAGCTATGGGAAGTCCGCTTACTAACAAGTATGCAGAAGGATATCCAGGAAAGAGATATTATGGCGGATGCGAGTATGTGGATGTGGTTGAGAATCTTGCAATCGAGAGAGCAAAGAAGCTTTTTGGATGTGAGTATGCCAATGTACAGCCACATTCAGGAGCACAGGCTAATCTGGCAGTATTTTTTGCTCTTGTTAACCCTGGCGATACTGTTATGGGTATGAGCCTTGACTGTGGAGGACATCTTTCACATGGTTCACCGGTTAATATATCAGGAAAGTATTTCAATATTGTTCCTTATGGCGTAACTGCTGATGGATTTATTGATTATGATGAAGTATTAAGAATTGCAAAAGAGTGCAGACCTAAGATGATTATTGCAGGTGCTTCTGCTTATGCAAGAACAATTGATTTCAAGAAGTTCAGAGAAATCTGTGATGAAGTTGGAGCATTACTTATGGTAGATATGGCTCATATTGCCGGACTTGTTGCAGGAGGAACTCATCCAAGCCCAATTCCATATGCTGATGTTACAACAACAACAACACATAAGACACTCCGCGGACCAAGAGGCGGTATGATTCTGGCTTCTGCTGAGGCAGCAGAGAAGTTTAAGCTCAACAAGAGTGTATTCCCTGGTATTCAGGGCGGACCACTTATGCATGTAATAGCAGGAAAGGCAGTATGTCTTAAGGAAGCACTTGATCCAGGCTTTAAGGTATATGCCCAGAACATTGTCAAGAATGCAACAGCACTTGCAAACGGCCTTATGAACAGAGGATTTGACATTGTATCGGGAGGTACAGATAACCACCTTATGCTTGTTAATCTTCTCAGCAAGGGAAAGACTGGTAAGGAGGTTGAAAAGCTTCTTGATGCAGCTAATATTACATGTAACAAGAACACAATCCCTAATGATCCGGCTTCTCCATTCGTAACAAGCGGTATCAGACTTGGTACAGCAGCAGTTACAACAAGAGGATTTAACGAGGCAGATATGGATGTTGTTGCAGAAGCAATAGCTATGCTTGTTGATGATGTTGATGCTAATCAGGCTAAGGCTATGGAGATGGTTAAGTCTCTTACAGATAAGTATCCACTTTATGAATAATAGCAGACAACAGATATTGCCTAAGATTATTAAGAAAAATCAAGAATTTTTATCGTTGCATAATGCACTTGAATGGATTATAGTATAACAAAAGTGCAAGGGAGCACGGAGGCGTAAGCTTTCGTGCTCCTTTTGTAATTTTAATGAAAAGGAAGTGTTGTTATGGGAAAGTTAGATGGAAAAGTTGCAGTCATAACAGGAGCGTCAAAGGGAATTGGCGAGGGTATTGCCAAGGTATATGCCGGATATGGCGCCAAATGTGTTCTTGCAGCCAGAGGCAGTAAAGTGCTTGAGCTTGCAGAGGAATTGAAAAAAGATGGCTACGAGGCTGTAGGTGTACAGGTAGATGTATCTGATTACAGCAGCGTTAAGCATCTTGTGGAGGTAGCAAAGAATACATACGGAAAGATAGATATACTTGTATGTAACGCCGGTGTATGTGTTCTTGAAGATTTTCTTGAGGATGACACATTTGAAAACAGAGACTTACATTTTGACATTAATGTAAAGGGAGCATGGAATACTGCCAAGGCGGTAATCCCAAGCATGATTGAAAATGGCGGAGGAGCTATTGTAGTTACAAGTTCTGTGACAGGTGATATGGTTGCAGACCCCGGGGAAGTTGCATATGCTACATCTAAGGCAGCCCTTGTGGGATTCACCAAGTCAATGGCAAGAGAATTTGCAGATAAGAACATAAGGGTTAATGCGATATGTCCGGGGTATGTACTTACTCCTCTCGTGGAGGGAATGGCTAAGCAGTCAGACCCGGAAAACCCACAGAGAGCAATTCAGGCAATTGCGGATGCAGTTCCATTAAAGAGGCTTGCGAAACCTGAGGAAGTCGGAGAGCTGGCAGCGTTCTTAGGGTGTGAAGAATCAAGCTATATTACAGGAACACAGATAGTAATTGATGGTGGAAGTACATTACCTGAGACTACATCAATGGGACAATAACTTTATTATAATAACAGAACGGTACAAGGGCGTACATTAATCCGGAAGGATTGGTGTAAGCCCTTTTTTCTGTATAAAGACGAGGAGAAAAAGATATGGCATTTGAGAATGTTGATTTATTTGATGCGGTTGCAAATGCTTCTTTGGAGAAGTATGGATGGCAGGATAAGGACGAGGTTAAGCTTATTGTACTGTCTGAGAATGCAACATATATGGTGAAGAATAAGGAGACGGGAGAGAAGGAAGGCGTATTGAGAATCAGCCGTCCCGGATATCACACTCTTAATGAACTTAATTCAGAGATGAAATGGCTTCGCCAGATTAATGATTACACACCGCTTCTTGTAGCTAATCCAATTAAGGGACTGGATGGAAAGAATATTCAGGAGGTTACAGGACCGGACGGAAATATATATTTCTGCGTAATATGTGATTTTCTTCCGGGAGAAGCACCGGATGAGAATAATGAAGAGCAGATGGTTAAGCAGTTCAGGTACCTAGGAGAGACAACAGCATACCTTCACAGACAGACTGAGATATGGAATGGTACTGATAAGCTTGACCGTATGGTGTGGACCTACGACACAATTATCGGTGAACATGCTGCCTGGGGTGACTGGAGAGCTTTCCCGGAAATGACAAAGGAGGCAGAAAATATATTGTCAGAGGTTTCACAGATAATTAAGAAGAGACTTGACAGATATGGGACTAATGAAAATAATTTCGGACTCATCCACGCAGATTTACGACTTGCCAATCTTCTTATTGAAGGAGACCAGATTAAGGTAATTGATTTTGATGACTGCGGTTTCGGATGGCATCTGCATGACCTTGCATCAGCGCTTAGCTTTATTGAGGACAAGCCAATTGTTCCAAAGCTTGTCAATGCATGGCTTGCGGGGTATAAGAAGGTTCTTCCGTTCACTGATACGGATTTTGAAGAGATAGATACATTTATAATGATGAGAAGATTGCAGTTAACCGCATGGCTGGCCTCACATCAGGAATCTGGTCCGGTAGCAGAATTGAGTGTCGGATGGATGGATGGAACCATGGAACTGGCTGAAAGGTATTTAAGGCTTTTTGGCTAGCCCAAAAGAATAATCTTCAGACTTAATTGAGGAGACAACACAAAGGGAGGAATTATTATGGGAGAAAAAAGGACAAGCGCATTATCTAAATCAATGAAATTGATTTATGTATATGCAATGGCAACAGGCGCAATTTTTACATTTATGTGTTACTGGGACGGTATATTTATGTCCTATACAGGTCCCGGAACATTCTTGGCATTTGCATTGATGACTCTGGCAGTTCTGCCGACGGCTTTCGTATATGCAGAGTTTTCAACAATGCTTCCAAGTACAGGTTCATGTCTTGTATTTAACACGGTAGGTATTAATAAACATGCAGGTTTCTGGTCAGCATGGCTTATCATGTGTGCGTGGATTGCAGTACCGGCAGCAGGTGTTCTTGGAATTATAGAGTGGCTCAATTATCAGTTCGGACTTGGACTTACTGGAAGTAAGGCAGTTATTGTCGGCTCCATTGTACTGTGCTTCTGGTGTATACTTAGTCTTTATAAAAATGTAGTTGCCGGAAAGGTTCAGTCTTTCATGCTTATGGCAGGTATCATAGGAATTCTTATCTGTTCACTTATGTTCCTGTTCAGTGGCCACTGGAGCATCGCCAACTTTGCAGATTTCTTCACAAGCAGTAATGAGAAGCAGTGGGGAGGTAATTTTGCAACAGGAATAGCATGGGTTGTGGGCTGTTCATTTATGATTACACCATATTTCGGATTCGAGACAGTACCAGCCATGGTTGAGGAGGGAGATTTCCCTATAAAGGATCAGAAGAAAGCTATTCTTGGTTCAGTAATAACATGTGGTGCAATATATACAATTTTCTACTTCTGCCTTGCAGGTGCAATGCCATGGGCACAGCTTACCAACAGCGGAGACTGTCATCCGTTTATTACATTTGAAGCATTACAGTATTGCTTTGGCGATAAGATTGCATGGTTTGTTCTTGTAATGGGTATTGTTGGCGTTGTCTTCCCAATCGGTACATCAGTGCTGGGATTCTGGTACTCAGGAGTTCGAATGATTTACGCAATGGGACGTCAGAATTTCCTTCCAAAGCAGTTCTCTTACACTAACAGATTTAACCAGCCAACACTTCCTAATATCCTTATTCTTGTTGTAAGTATTGGCTTTATCGCAATGCAGAGTATTACAGCCTTCTTTGATTTAATGGCCTTTGCCTGTGCATTGTGTTATGTGATAACATCTATATCTTCACTGGTGCTTTTAAAGAAGCATCCGGAGTGGGAGAGACCATACAAATGTGCAACTGCACTCAAGATAGCTTCTCTTATTATAATGGCTGTCATCGCATTTTTCTGTACAATCGGTATCGGAACAGCTACATGGCTTGGATTCGCAGGATATATGGGCGTTGGACTTGTATTATGGCTGTACATGATATTCATTAAGTGGAAGAAAGAAAAAGTATGGATGAAGACACCGGAAGGTGACAAGGAATACTAATATTGTGATGCTATTAATCACATTTATAAAGAGAGGTTATGGTTTATGAAAGAGTTAGAGATTATTATTAAGCCGGAAAAGCTGGAAAATCTTAAGAGAATTCTGGACTGCGAGGGCGCCAGAGGTGTGATGATTACAACTATTTTCGGATATGGACATCAGAAGGGAACGGGGCAGGTTTACACAAGAGATGACACTCCCGGAATTAATCTTCTGCCTAAGCTGAGTGTGAGAACAGTGGTGAAGGATGAGATTGTAGATGGTATTATAAAAAGGGTGTTAGATGAATTAAACACTAATAGTTTTGGTGATGGTAAGATATTTATTAAAGATATCGAGGGAGCAGTCAAGATAAGAACCGGTGAGACTGGCGATGATGCCCTTTAACAGAAAGATTATAACTTATTACCTTTTCCTATTTTTCAGGGGTGGCTGTTTCACTGCAAACAGCCACCTTTTTGGCGCATATATTCTGCTTATGATGGACAATAAGCAGTGAAAATGATGTATTAAACAGAAAAAATCTGAATAGAATACATATTATGGAATTATGAAAATAATACCATGAATATTTATAGTTTAAGGAGAGGGAAATGGTAAAAAGGCTTTTAAAGTATACTGCTGTCTTATCAGCATTAGCATTGGTTGCATTGACAGCGGAAATTACCGGTAAGACAAAGATTCTGGCAGAAAATAATTATATTGTGTCGGACAGCAGGTGGAAACTGGATGAACAGGCAGTTAAGCCGGGGGATACATCAGAGGGGATACTTGTGGACATTAAAGATGAGTATGATAAGTCAGAATGGCAGTATAATTATTATTTTACCTATACTATTCCGGAGGATTATAAGGGTGGAGAAATCCATATAAATCTTATAAGTGATCTCGAGAAACATTATGACGGGGCGACCTATATGCCGGGAGATGGGGAGAATTTCTATGTTAATATCATAAACAGGTCAGATACAGAATACGAGTATTCGAAAGGGTCTCTTCAGATTACAGATGGGAATTATGCTGACACAGAAGGTAATGAGGAGTTATATGTTAAGGGTGCAGTCACTTTTAGCAACAGACCTGTTAAGGTTACAAGTACAGTGTGGAGGACAAGCAATTCGGCATTAAAAGAACTTATGGGGCTTGATAAGAAGAATAATTCTTCCAGATACTATACGGATGAAATAATTGATTCATCACTTAAACAGAGCGGATATGTTAATGGTTTAGAGGACATTGACAGGTATTATGTAGATTTTTTAAATAAAAAATACGACACAAATAACTCAAAGCTGGAGCAATTCAGCGTTGACCAGTTGTGTAAGTATGTTTTTGATGGATATAAGATAAATGTGAGGGAAAAGGATAAGGAAATAGCAGAGCTGGGATATAATGTGTTTTATAATAATCTTCTCTCTCTCACAATGGATGATGTCACTGTGAGCGATGAAGACTGTCTGTCAGGCAGATATTCCTTTGGAAGCTGGATGCGTAACGAGAATAACGCAGATGAGTATATGAATTCCAAAGTTGGACTGCTTAATGCAGGAATGATTGAAGCTAAGGATATTATTAATGCCCATCTTCATCTTAACGGGCCTTACACAACCAATCCTTATCAGCAGACATCATGGGGGATGGAGTTCGCATTTTCATTAAGTGAATATGTAAGTCCTGCTGAGCCTGAAACACAGGAAAGAGAGAGCGACACACCAACACTGCCGGAAGAAGATACAGAGCCGTCAGTGCAGGAAGAGAGTGCTACAGCACATAATGAGACAGCACATAATGAGGTGGCAGCAGATGAAGAAGTTGTTAAAACTGCGGATTCTAAAGCTGTGTGCATGTATACTGTTATAGTGGCAGTTTCAGCTATTATGTGTATGACAGCAGTTTTTTATGGAAATAAAAGGGGAATAAAGTCTAAAGAAAACTAATATTTGACAGTGAAAATCCCGGACGCAGATGGTATAATCACCCATAGCGTGGTTATCCCGTCTGTGACTGGGATATTACAATACACAATATTTATAATGGAGAATAATATATGAGACATTTTTCAAGAACAGAATTAAAAGCAGCAATCAATATGTTAAAGGAGTTCACTGATAAAGGAAGTTTTGCAGTGCTTATGTATATGTCAGATACTGATAAGCTGGAGGTTGTAAGGACACTTAACTCTGATATGAGCAGCTTCTTATTATGCGGAAGCATTCAGCCCATAGCATTTTTCTTTGCAGAGAATATACCAATGACAGCAGGAGAACTTGAAGAAATAATTATCAGTCAGTCTGCCGTGTATGAGGAGGAGATGGCTCTTTATGCAAATGCTCTTAAAGAAAGCGGGGTTGAAAATGGTCTGTTTATAACTAAATATGAGAGTATAATACATACATTTATTGCCTATGACCCTTCTTCTCAGGGCAAGAGAGAATGTTATGCACCGTTTATCGAGGGGGCATTTAATGTGGAGCCGGGAAAGGGACAGATTGTAAATGAGGTTATGCGTCTTGAGGTGTATGATGGAGAGTATGAGGATGACTGTGTTGTACAGAAGAAACATTTTGTGTATCTGCCAACAGTGAAATTTATGGGCACATTTAATATGAGAATGATGATGAGTATGGTGGATGCGCAGTATAACTAGAAATCTGTATATTTCTAAAAAAAACATAAATAGTTTGAATGTATTCTTTTGGTATAGTATTATGTAGGTGCTATACATTATACATAACCAGTTGGAGGGGACATATGAAGCGTTTTATGGACAAGTATGTAATCAGGGGAATTACTATAGGAGCTGTATTAATCCTGATATATCTTGCATTGAATAATATTACCGGTATTCTTGGTACTATATCTTATCTTGCAGGGCTTATTATGCCATTTATTGTGGGAGGAGTAATTGCATTTATATTCAATGTTCCGATGAAAGCTATTGAGAAGAATATCAAAAAGCTTGTTGATAAGAAATGTAAGAAACAGCACAACAAGTTAGTAAGAGTACTGGCATATTTTCTGACGCTTATTATCATTATTGCTGTAATAGCCGGAGTACTTCTGATTGTTGTTCCGGAGCTTGTGAATACTATAGCGGATCTTATAAGCCAGGTACCTGTTGCATTTAATAAGCTTCTTGCATGGCTTCAGACAATGCTTGCTTCATATCCGGAATATGAGGAGAAACTGAACAGCATTTCAATCAATTGGGATTCTGTTCTTGCGAATATGATGAATTTCCTCTCAATTGGAACGAAAGGAATCATTAATGGCGGAATAGGTGCTATAAGCGGACTTTTTTCAGGTATTACTAATTTCTTTATCGGGTTTGTATTCTCTGTATATGTGCTGTTTCAGAAGGAAAAGCTGGCATCACAGTGCAAGAAGCTTTTGTATGTAATGGTTTCAGAGCGAAGGGCAGACCAGATTGTTGAGATTTTAAGACTGACTAATACAACGTTTTCTAATTTCCTGTCAGGGCAGTGCCTTGAAGCATGTATTCTCGGAGCATTGTTTGTTATTACACTGAGCATTTTAAGAATGCCATATGCACTTCTTATTGGAATAATTATCGGAGTTACTGCTCTTGTGCCGATTGTTGGTGCATTTATTGGATGTGCTGTGGGTGTAGTGCTTATCATGATGACAAGTCCTTTGAAGGCGCTCATATTCATTGCCATATTCCTGATTCTGCAGCAGATAGAGGGTAATCTCATATATCCGCATGTAGTTGGGAATTCAGTTGGTCTTCCGGGAATGTGGGTTTTAGTTGCTGTTACAATTGGCGGTAATCTGTTTGGAATAATGGGAATGCTGACTTTCATACCGATTAGTTCAGTGTGCTATGCACTTCTTAGAACCTTTGTCAATAATAAAGTGGAAGAGAAGAATATTAATAAGAATAAGTTTGATAAGTGACTATTCTTTCTGACTTGATATTCCCTGTAAAGTAATTTTACATTTAATTTACTTACTTGTGATAGATATGTTTATCTATACGCAAATATAATATATAAAGAAGACATAGAAAATGGTTATCTGTTGGGTAAAAAAAGCTGCCGCACTATTTCAGTGCGACAGCTTTTTTTCATGTATAACCATCTTATCTGTTATTCTTCTTCTCATTCTCATTCTGCTTCATTGCTCTTACCTTAAGTGAAAGTCCGAAGAGATTGATAAAGCCCTCTGCATCGTGATGGTCGTAGAGATCACCTGTTGTGAAGGATGCAATTGACTCATTGTAGAGTGAATATGGAGAAGTTGTTCCTGCCTTGATTATATTACCCTTGTAAAGTCTGAATCTTACTTCACCTGTAACATATTCCTGTGTCTTCTCAACGAAAGCCTGAAGCGCTTCACGAAGTGGAGTCTCCCACTTTCCTTCATATACAACCTGAGCAAACTTGTTGGCAACATCCATCTTGAAGGTTGTTGTATCTCTGTCAAGAACTAATTCCTCAAGCTGCTGATGAGCTTCATAGAGAATTGTTCCGCCAGGAGTCTCGTAAACACCACGTGATTTCATTCCGACAACACGGTTCTCAACAATATCAATGATACCGATTCCATGTTTAGCACCAAGTCTGTTAAGCTCTCTGATAATATCAGATACCTTCATCTCCTTGCCATTAACTGACTTTGGAACACCCTTCTCAAATGTCATAGTAACATATTCAGGTTCATCAGGAGCTTCCTCCGGAGTGCAGCCGAGAACTAAGAGGTGCTTGTAGTTAGGCTCGTTAGCAGGATCCTCAAGCTCAAGACCCTCATGGCTTATATGCCAGATATTACGGTCACGGCTGTAGCTTGTATCTACGCTGAATGGAAGATGAATGCCGTGCTGTCTGCAGTATTCAATCTCATCCTCACGTGACTTAAGAGTCCATTTCTCATTTCTCCAAGGAGCGATAATCTTAATATCCGGAGCTAATGCTTTAATTGTAAGCTCGAATCTTATCTGGTCATTACCTTTACCTGTTGCACCGTGGCAGATGGCAACAGCGCCCTCTTTACGTGCAATCTCAACAAGTCTCTTGGCAATAAGTGGTCTTGCCATAGAAGTACCGAGCAAATATTTATTTTCATAAACAGCGTGAGCCTGAACACAAGGAACAATGTACTTGTCGCAGAACTCATCTGTAAGATCTTCGATGTATAATTTAGAAGCACCACAAGAGAGAGCTCTCTGCTCAAGTCCGTCCAGCTCCTCCTCCTGACCGCAGTCAGCGCAGACACATATAACATCATAATCATATGTTTCCTTTAACCAAGGGATGATGGCAGTTGTGTCAAGTCCGCCAGAATAAGCAAGAATAACCTTTTCTTTCATTAATAGAATCCTCCGTATATAAAGTCTGTTGCATAGCATATAGTAGTCTGTTATGCACCTGCCAACTATAATAAACCACATTATATAAAAATGCAACACAAAATTATGCATAATATACATGAATATGCAATAAAAATGCATAAATATAAAATTTATTCAAAATATGCTTTACATGAGGAAAAAAGTTGTTATAATGAAGGTTATCAATTTAGATTTTGCTGGATTTTATGCAAAAAGAATGAATATATGCAATATTGGTGCATTTACCAGGGAGGAATTATGATTAAAGTAGGTATTATCGGAGCAACAGGATATGCAGGTAATGAGCTTGTGAGATTGTTATTAGGTCATAAGGATGTTGAGATTGTATGGCTTGGTTCCAGAAGCTATATTGATCAGAATTATTCTGATGTCTATAGAAATATGTTCAGACTTGTTGATGCAAAATGTATGGATGATAATATGGAACAGTTGTCTGACGAGGTGGATGTAATATTCACTGCTACACCACAGGGACTGTGTGCATCTTTAGTCAATGATGATATTCTTTCCAAGACTAAGATAATCGATCTCAGTGCAGATTTCAGGCTTAAGAATGTGGATATATATGAGCAGTGGTATAAGCTTGAACACAAGTCACCACAGTATATAGATGAAGCAGTTTATGGATTATGTGAGATTAACAGAGATAAGGTTAATAAGGATACAAGAATTATTGCTAATCCGGGATGTTATACAACTACATCAATTCTTACTCTTTACCCGATGGTTAAGGAGGGAATTATCAATCCGGATTCCATTATTATAGATGCCAAGAGTGGAACATCAGGTGCTGGAAGAGGTGCTAAAGTTGCCAACCTGTTCTGCGAGGTTAATGAGAGTATGAAGGCCTACGGTGTCGGAACACACAGACACACTCCTGAGATAGAGGAACAATTGGGATATGCATGCGGAAGAGATGATATAAAGCTTATTTTCACTCCACATCTCGTTCCTATGAACAGAGGAATACTTGTGACTGCATATGCCAACTTAGCAAAGAATGTTACATATGAAGATGTGAAGGCAGTATATGACAGATATTATGACAAGGAATATTTCATAAGAGTACTTCCTAAGGATGTATGTCCGGAGACACGCTGGGTTGAGGGAAGTAATTTCGTTGATATCGGATTTAAGATAGAGCCGAGAACGAACAGATTAATAATGATGGGAGCGCTTGATAATCTTGTTAAGGGCGCTGCAGGACAGGCGGTGCAGAATATGAATCTTCTCTTCGGACTTCCGGAGAATGAGGGATTACAGCTTGCGCCTATGTTCCCTTAGAATAATATCATTTATAGTAATTTGATTCATTACATTTTAATAAGGAGATTATGATTATGAAGATAATAGATGGTGGCGTTACAGCAGCTAAAGGGTTTAAGGCTGCAGGCTGTGCAGCTGCAATTAAGTACACTAATGGAAAGAAGGATATGGCACTGGTGTACAGCGAGAAGCCTTGCGTTACGGCAGGTACATTTACAACTAACAAAGTGTTTGCAGCCCCTGTAAAATGGGACCGCAATATTGTATATAATGAGGCATATTCACAGGCAATAGTGGTAAACAGCGGAGTTGCCAATGCCTGTACCGGAGCAGAGGGAGACAATGCCTGTGCTGCGGAAGCAAAAGGGGTGGCTAAGGTGCTTGGAATTCCTGAGAATTCCGTGCTTATTGGTTCCACAGGAGTTATAGGAATGCAGCTTCCTGTTGACAGAATATGCGCAGGTATTGATAAGCTGGCACCGATGCTGGATGATTCATTAGAGGCTGGAACTATGGCGGCAGAGGCCATTATGACAACGGATACCAGAAGTAAGCAGGTTGCTGTAGAAGTTGATATTGACGGAACTAAGGTGACAATAGGAGGTATGTGCAAGGGTGCCGGTATGATTCACCCTAATATGGCCACAATGCTCTGTTATATTACAACAGACTGTGATATTGATAAGGCAGTACTTCAGAAGATGACAAGTGCCATTGTTGATGATTCATTTAACATGATATCAGTAGATGGTGATACATCAACCAATGATACAGCTCTTGTGCTTGCTAACGCAATGGCAGGCAATAAGAAGATTACGGAGGAGGGCGCTGATTACGATGCGTTCTATGAGGGACTTTCTTATGTGTTTACAGAACTGTCTAAGATGATTGCCGGTGACGGAGAGGGATGTACATGTTTGTTTGAAGTACAGGTAAAGGGAGCAAAGACGAAAGAGGAAGCTAAGGTTCTTGCAAAGTCAATTGTTACCTCTAATCTTACTAAGGCGGCCATATTTGGTCATGATGCTAACTGGGGAAGAATTCTGTGTGCCATGGGATATTCAGGGGCAGATTTCGACCCGGAGAAGGTTGATATATTCTTTGAGAGTGAAGCAGGAAAGATTCAGATTGTAGAGGATGGCACGGCAACAGATTACAGTGAAGATAAAGCTACAGAGATACTTTCAAAGAATCCGGTTATTGCAATTGCCGATGTTAAGCAGGGTGATGCGAGGGCAACAGCATGGGGATGTGATCTTACTTTTGACTACGTTAAGATAAATGCGGATTACAGAAGCTGATATTAAGGCAGCATTTACATTTGTCAGATAATTGATGAGAACTGGGAGGAAAATATGAGTGCAAAGGATATGACAGAGGAGTTAATGAAAGCGCAGGTGCTTGTTGAGGCGCTTCCATACATACAGAAGTTCAACAGGAAGATTATTGTTGTTAAATATGGCGGAAGTGCTATGGTAGACGAAGAACTAAAGAAAAAGGTTATTCAGGATGTAGTTCTTCTTAAACTGGTTGGATTCAAGCCAATCATTGTTCACGGAGGCGGCAAGGAAATAAGCAAGTGGGTTGAGAAGTCAGGCATGACACCGGAGTTCAAGAATGGTCTGCGTGTTACAGATGAGCCTACTATGGAAATTGCTGAGATGGTGCTTAATAAGGTAAATAAGAGCCTGGTTTCAATGATAGAAGAACTTGGCGTTAAGGCCTGCGGTATTAGCGGCAAAGATGGCGGCATGTTAAAGGTCGACAAGAAGTACTCCAAGGGTGAGGACATCGGATATGTAGGAGAAGTCAGGGAGGTTGACACAACACTTATTCATTCTCTTCTGAAAGATGATTTTCTTCCTGTTATATGCCCTATAGGATACGATGATAATTTCCATGCTTATAATATAAATGCAGATGACGCAGCCTGCGCCATAGCAAGAGCAGTTAATGCTGAAAAACTTGCATTTCTTACTGATATTGAGGGCGTTTATAAGGATTACAATGATAAGAATTCACTCATCTCAGAACTCTCAACAACAGAGGCAAGACAGCTTCTTGAGAGTGGAACAATCGGTGGAGGAATGCTTCCAAAGCTTAACAACTGTATTGATGCAATTGAGCATGGGGTTTCGAGAGTCCATATACTTGACGGTAGAATACCACACTGCCTGTTACTTGAGATATTTACCAATAAGGGTGTTGGTACAGCTATTCTTTCGGATACGGCAGAGAAATTCTTTGACACTAATATATAAATATATGATATTATTAAGTGGTTGATAATAATCCTATAAGAAAGAGAGTATAATCATGAATACACAGCAGATTATTGATACAGCGGAAGAAAAGCTTATACATACTTACAACCGTTATCAGATTGTGCTTGATAAGGGAGATGGCGTAAGACTTTACGATACAGACGGCAAGGAATATCTTGATTTTGGCGCAGGTATTGCTGTCTTCGCACTTGGATATAATAACAGGGAATATAACGATGCACTTAAATGCCAGATTGATAAGCTCGTTCATACATCCAACTATTTCTACAATGAACCTGCAGTTGCTGCTGCACAGGCACTTACCAAGGCATCCGGCATGGACAGGGTATTCTTTACAAACAGTGGAACAGAGGCTGTTGAGGGAGCTGTAAAGCTTGCCAGGAAATATTATTATGTTAAGAATGGGACTGCTGATGCAGAGATTATAGCAATGCAGCATTCATTCCACGGAAGAAGCATGGGAGCCCTTGCAGTAACAGGAAATAAGCATTATCAGGAAGCATTTGGCCCTATGATACCGGGAATAAAGTTTGCACAGTACAATAACCTTGATAGTGTAAAGGAGCTTGTTAATGATAAAACATGTGCTATAATATTCGAGACGGTACAGGGTGAAGGAGGAATTTATCCTGCAACTAAAGAATTTATAGAAGGTGTCAGAAAGCTTTGTGATGAGAAGGGAATCCTTCTTATTCTTGATGAGATACAGTGCGGAATGGGAAGGACAGGAAGTATGTTTGCATTCCAGCAGTATGGTGTTAAACCGGACATTATCACGGTTGCCAAGGCATTGGGATGTGGTGTCCCTATCGGAGCATTTGCAGCTACAGAAGAGGTGGCCAAGGCATTAGTACCGGGAGACCACGGAACAACATACGGAGGAAATCCTCTTGCATGTGCAGCGGCTGCCAAGGTGTTTGAACTGTTTGAGAAGCAGCATGTCCTTGAGAATGTAAAGGAAGTTTCAGCATACTTTGAGAAGAGATTAGATGAGCTCGTCGAGAGTATTGATATTGTGGTCGAAAGAAGAGGAATGGGTCTTATGCAGGGACTGGAATTGTCAGTGAATCCAAAGGATGTGATTTCTACAGCTCTTGATAACGGACTTATACTTTTCTCAGCAGGAACTAATGTCATTCGTTTTGTTCCGCCACTTGTAATTACGAAAGAAGATGTTGATGAATGTATAACAAAGCTTAAGAAATCCTTCCAGACTAGGAGTTAATCTTATGAAATTAAAAAGATTTATCAGTATGATGCTGATTGTTACCATGCTGACAGTCTTTTCAGGCTGCGGTAAGAAAGATGAGAGAACGCAGGCTGCGAGAGAACTTAATCTTAGCGGGCCGATTACAATTAATATCTGGTACAATGACAGTGCATATGAGTCTTATATTGAATTTGTCGCAAAACAGTTCAAGTTATCCAATGAGCTTGTCACAATTAATCCCGTGTATGTGGAGGCAGATTCCTATATCAACTATATATATGATGAGTCGGTAAGAAAAGACAATGCCTGTGATATATATATGCTTACATCTGAGGAAATTGAAAAGGCGTATCTTATGGGACTGATGTCAGAGAATGACCTGTACCCTGATGTCTATAACGAAGAGGTGTTTGGAAAGGCTGCTATGACAGCTTGTTCATATGGGGATAAGCTGTATGGATATCCTGTTTCCTTTAATGCATCTTTTCTTGTGTATAACAAGAAATATGCAGAACCTGTTGACAATATTGATAAGATAAGAGAAATCAGCGATAATTATCAGATTACTGATGAGAACCAGGATGTAACAATGGTATTTGAGTGGAATCCGGATTCTATGTTTATCAATTATGCGGCGGTTGGGGAGTATCTTAATGTTGGTGGAGATAAAGCTGAGAACAGCCGGGATGTGACTGTGAATGAAGAGAAGATTAAGCAGGTGCTTAAGAAATACTCAGAGCTGAAGGATGCATTTGGCATTGACAGAAATACAGTCAGTCTTAAAGACTGTTCAGAGTTGTTTGCAACAGGAGGACTTCTGTATTCAGTGTTAGATGCAGATAGTCTTGCAGAGATTAATATGACGGATGTGGATTATGGAATATGTCCGTATCCGGCTATGGGTACAGATGTTAAGTCGAAAACTATGTCTGTAACAACTATGGCTGTAGTCAATCCATATACCAGGAATGTAGATGCTTCTAAGGCAGTTGCCAGAGCTATTTCTTATGATTATGCAGATTATCTTGAAGCAATGGCGGGAAAGAGCTGTGCAAGAGGCAATCTGAAGATTAAGAAGAATCTGGAAAGCTATAACAGTCTACATGAAATTTATTCGGATTCTATTGTGAAGGCTAAATATATTGGCGTTGGAGAAATCTATATGAGATACGAGATTATGCTGCATCAGGTATATGACGGTGCCGATATAGATGCCTCTTATAACACATTTGCAACAACTATCGAAAAGATGACGAAGAGTATGAGTAATACAACGGAAAGCAGTACTGAAAACAAATAATATGCATAATTTCCTGCTGTTAACTAATAATTATCCTAGAGGAATATTTTAGGAGGTATTAGTTAATGGCAGGATTTCTTATTGCAATAATATCGGGAGCACTTATGAGCCTGCAGGGGGCGTTTAATACAAATGTTACAAAGGCAAGCAGTGTATGGGTAACAGCAATGTTTGTGCAGTTGACAGCACTTTTGACATGTGCAATTATGTGGGTGGCTGATGGAAGACCGGATATTATGAAATTATTTAAGGTGGATAATAAGCTGACTCTGCTGGGAGGTGTTATAGGAGCATTTATAACCTTTACAGTAATAAAGAGCATAAGCAGTCTTGGAATTGCAAAGGCTGAGGTTACAATTGTAGTGGCTCAGATTATTGTGTCATATTTAATCGGGCTTTTTGGATGGTTTGGCAGTGAGAAGATGCAGTTCTCAATGATTAAGCTTATTTCCATGATTATTACAGTTGTGGGAGTATGTATGTTTTATTTTCTTGGTAATCCTGCATCTGACTGATATAATATGATAAGATATAGTCTGATGATATATGTTTAGAGAAAAATGTCGATTTATGAAAGGGTACATTGATGGAGGAATTGTTTAGAATATTCGGACAGATAAGACTTAAAAAGGGCGAGGGCAGAACACTTAAAGCAGGTGGAGCATGGGTTTATGATAATGAAATTGACTGGATGTCAGAGGATGTGACTGACGGACATCTTGTTGAAGTGTTAGATTTTGATGATTATTTCATGGGAATAGGTTTTATAAACAGAAAGTCTAAGATAACGGTCAGGATGTTGTCGAGACATGAAAGGAATATTGATGATGCATTTATTGAGAAAAGAGTCAGAAATGCAGTAGAGTACAGGTATGATACAGTGGATACTTCGGCCTGCCGTCTGATATTTGGTGAGGCGGATTTCCTTCCGGGGCTGGTGATAGATAAATATTCAGATGTATTGGTGGTTGAATCTCTTGCACTGGGAATCGACAGATTTAAACCATTGATTGTCAAGAAAGTGAAACAAATACTTGGCGAGAAGGGTGTAGAGATTCGGGGAGTATACGAGAGAAGTGATGCCAAGGTGAGAACCCTTGAAGGAATGGAGCGGGTTAAGGGCTTTATCGGAGAAGAATTTGACACTGATGTTGAGATAGTTGAGAATGGTGTCCACTACATGATAGATGTTGTAAATGGACAGAAGACAGGATTTTTCCTGGATCAGAAATACAACAGACTTGCCATGCAGAGGCTCTGTAAGGGTAAGCGGGTGCTGGACTGCTTTACACATATGGGAACATTTGCTCTAAATGCAGGAATTGCCGGAGCCAGCGAGGTTACAGGATTGGATATATCAGAATATGCCATTGAACAGGCGAGAGCCAATGCCAGGCTAAACCATCTGGAGGACACAGTTAGATTTAAATGTGCAAATGTGCTTGATGAACTTCCAAGACTTAATGAGGCGGGTGAAAAGTATGATGTGGTTATTCTTGACCCTCCGGCATTTACTAAGTCCAGAGAGGCAACAAAGAATGCTATTAAGGGTTACAGAGAAATTAATATGAAAGGTCTTAAGCTTGTTAAGGATGGTGGATATCTGGCAAGTTGTTCATGTTCTCATTTTATGACTCAGGAGCTGCTCACGAAAACTATTAAAGAGGCGGCTAAGGCTGTACATAAAAGATTAAGACAGGTTGAATTCAGGACACAGTCACCGGATCATCCTATATTGTGGGAAGCACAGGAAAGTTATTATCTTAAGTTCTTTATTTTCCAGGTGGTGGATGAAAAATAAGGGCTTTAAATGTTATTCCGGGCAGTACGCATCTTGTCTAATAATTCATATGGGACAAAAAGATGACCTTTTCCGGTTCCGAGCTGGATGTGCGGTTTATTTCTTCCGTGATAGTCGGAACCTCCGGATATCAGGAGGTTCCGTTCGCGGGCAATCCGCCTTATATACAGTTCATCTCCCATTTTGTATGTTGAATAGATGGCCTCAATGCCGTCCAGACCTGCCGAACATACATAATCAAGCAGCTTTGTCATCTGTGACTTGCCGAGATGATAAAGAATTGGATGAGCAAGAATAGCTGTTCCTCCGGCTTTATGGATTCTGGTGATGGCATCCGCCGGGTCAACTTTAGTCCTTGGTACATAACATGGTTTTCCCGGACTTAAGAATCTGTCAAAAGCTTCATTTCTGTCTCCTGTTATGCCCATTGCGACAAGTTTGTCAGCAAAATGTGCTCTCGTTATAACAGAATCGCCGTAAGTGCTAATCATATCTTCGTAAGTGATGTTTATGCCGATTTTCTTGAAACATTCACATACCTGTTTGTTTCTGTTGTCGCGGGATTCTAATTGTGTATTTAGAAATGAATTAAAATCCTTGTCGTTATAATCAATAAAAAGACCGACTATGTGTATCTCAGTCTTGTCATAATTAGTGCTTATCTCAACTCCGGGGATAACTTCCAATTCAATACCGGATTCATTTTTGCGGGCACAGGCTGAAAGTGCTTCCCCGATTCCTTTAGTGGTATCATGGTCAGTCAGAGCAAAGGCAGACAACCCTGCTGCGGCTGCTTTATCTACAAGAACAGATGGGGTGTCTGTTCCGTCCGAAAACGTTGAATGTACATGTAAATCTATTTGTCTCATTGTCATAATCTCCTTATGCATAAATGAATTGAAAAATGTAACTGCTGATAAAAACATTTTAACACTTTGGACGCAAGTGAGCAAAAAATGTTGTAACTGCCGCCATTGTGCGATAAAATATATAAGATATTAAATGCGGGGAGGCGTACTGATGGAAAGAAAACTTGTACCGGGTGGATTTTACAGACATTTTAAGAATAAACTATATCAGGTTAAGTGTGTTGCTTTTCACTCTGAGACTAAGGAAAAGATGGTGGTATACCAGGCGATGTATGGAGAATATGCTGTGTATGTAAGACCTTATGATATGTTTATGAGTGAGGTCGACCATGTAAAGTACCCTGAAGTAACACAGAAATACAGATTTGAGCAGGTAGATCCTGTGACTATGAATAATATTGACAATGGAATGCCTGAAGAGGACAGCCCGCTGGAAAAGTTTCTTGATGCCAGAGGATACGAGGATAAGCTTGATGTACTTATGAGAAACAAGGATAAATTTACAGATGAAATGATTGATATTATGGCAGAATCTCTTGAAGTCGTTGTTCCTGAGGAAGATACATCAAAGAAACTGGAGTCGTTGAAAAAAGTCCTTCAGGCACACACTAAGTATGAAGGAAGTCATTTGAGACCATAATTATCTGACAATTTAATTATTATTGGATAATTAACAAAAAATGTGAATAAGTATGTGGATATTGTGGAAAAAGTTTGAATTCATCTCAAAAATTGACATTTATTTGAGAGGTAATAAGGAGGAGCTATGAAAATTGTAGTATTAGCAGGTGGAACAAGTACAGAGAGAGATATTTCTATCGTGACAAGTTACAGGGTATGTGAGAGCCTGAGGAGAAATGGACATGATGCCAATATGCTGGATGTTTTCTTAGGCTTGGAGGATAGTAAGGTCGCAGATTTCTTTACGGAAAAGAATGATTTGGGTGAATTATCAGACAATTTGAAGGATAAAACACCTGGGATTGCGGCTGAGGTTGAGCGAAGAGATAAGGCAAGAGAAAGCTTTTTTGGCCCTAATGTTATCGAACTGTGCAAAGAAGCTGATATTGTGTTTATGGGACTGCATGGAAGCAATGGTGAAGATGGAAAAGTGCAGGCAACATTTGACCTGATGGGTATAAGATATACAGGAACAGATTATTTGAGCAGTGCTATCTCTATGAGCAAGGAGCTTGCTAAAAAAGTTCTTGTTCCGGAGGGAATACCTATGCCTAAAGGATTGACACTTCATAAAGGACACAAAGCAGAATATGTTCCGTTTCCTTGTGTTGTTAAGCCATGTTGTGGCGGGTCAAGTGTAGGAGTATCAATTGCACATAACGAAAAAGAATTTGAAGCTGCTTTAGCGGATGCATTTTCTTATGAGGATACTGTGCTTGTTGAGGAGTACATTGACGGAAGGGAATTTTCTGTTGCAGTCCTTGATGGGAAAGCACTTCCTGTTATTGAGATAGAACCACTTGAGGGATTCTATGATTATAAGAATAAGTACAAAGCCGGGTCAACTAAGGAGACCTGTCCGGCGGATATACCGGATGATGTGGCAAGCCAGATGCAGTTCTGGGCTGAAAAATGCTGTCAGAGTGCAGGAGTTACTACATATGCAAGGGTTGATGAACTTCTTGATAGGAATGGAAATATTTTCTGTCTCGAAATAAATACCCTGCCGGGGATGACGGATACAAGCCTTATTCCACAGGAGGCGGCAGCAGTGGGGATTTCATACGATGAGCTTACGCAGACAATAATCGATATTTCCCTTGCAAAATATAATTAATTCGCACTAAGGCTGAGAGAGGAAAGGGCGTGTACATGATAAAGGAACTTGTGAAGAAAAACAGATCTTACAGAAGATTTTATCAGGATAAGAAGTTAAGCACAGAGCAGCTTAAGGAACTTGTTGACATTGCAAGACTGACACCGTCGGCTGCAAACAGACAGCCGTTCAGATACCGTATTGTCTGTGATGATATTGAGAATGAGAAAGTATATGAGAGTCTTGGATTTGCAGGATATCTTAAGGATTGGGATGGACCTGAGGAGGGAGAAAAGCCAGCCGGCTATATTGTTATAACCTGTCCGGATAACATTAATTGTGAGGTTGATGCCGGAATTGTCGGACAGACAATGCTGCTTGCAGCTACTGAGCAGGGGTTTGGCGGATGTTTCTTTGGCAATGTAAGGCGTGAACAGTTAATGGGTGAACTGGGAATACCGGAGGGCCTTAAGATTATATATGTAATTGCATTTGGTTATCCTAAGGAAAATGTTGTTATTGAAGATATTCCGGGAGATGGCGACATTAAGTATTACAGGGATGAAAATCAGGTACATCATGTACCTAAGAAGAAACTGGATGATATTATTATTTAATTGAGATATTAAATATGAACGGGGAGAGTGTTCAATATGAAGGGAATGACCTTAAAAGCTATGACGGAGGCTGTTAACGGCATATATCATGGCAGCAGTGATAATCTCGAAAATGAGATTACCGCAGTTACAATAGACAGCCGCACAGTATGTGAGGGCGGTCTTTTTGTTGCGATAAAGGGAGAGAGAAGTGATGGACATGATTATATCGGGCAGTGTTTTGAAAAGGGGGCTGCCTGTGTTATATCAGAGAAAGAGCTTCCGGGGGAGACACATTCTTATATACAGGTGCAGTCAAGCCTTCAGGCTTTAAAGGAACTGGCTCTGTTGTATAGAAATAATCTGTCAGTAAAGGTTGTAGGTATCACAGGAAGTGTTGGTAAAACCAGCACAAAAGAGACAATAAGTTCGGTATTGTCAGAGAAATACAGGGTGTTGAAAACTCTTGGAAATTATAATAACGAGATAGGTCTTCCTCTTACCGTTTTTCGTCTTACACCGGAGGATGAGATTGCGGTACTTGAGATGGGGATAAGCGATTTTGGAGAGATGGAGCGTCTTTCAAAAATTGCAAAACCAGATGTATGTGTTATTACTAATATCGGGCTGTGTCATCTGGAAAATCTGGGAACAAGAGATGGAATATTAAAAGCTAAGACAGAGATTTTCAAGCATATGAATCCGGAAGGAATAGTTATTCTTAACGGTGATGATGATAAACTGGAAACCATCAGTCAGGTTAATGGCAAACGTCCGCTTTTCTTTGGAATCAGCAATAAGGAGGGCGTATATGCAGATGATATAAAGAGTCTGGGACTTGATGGAACAAGCTTTACTATACATGGTGTTCATACTGCGGATAAATTTTCTACATTTGATGTTACAGTTCCTGTTCCGGGACATCACATGGTATACAATGCCATGGCAGCGGCTCTTGTCGGCTCAGTGTTTGGCCTGTCTTCAATTGAAATAGAGCGAGGAATAAGAAATCTCAAAACAATTGCAGGGAGAAATAATATCATCAAAGAGAACGGGTTTACTATAATAGATGATTGTTATAATGCTAATCCTGTTTCAATGAAGGCTTCTATTGATGTGCTTGATACAGCAATTGGGAGAAAAATCGCTATATTGGGAGATATGTTTGAACTGGGGGAAAATGAAAAGCAGATGCATTATGATGTGGGCATGTATCTTGGAACTAAGAATATTGATGTTCTTATCACTGCCGGAGCACTTGCTGCCAATATTGCTGAGGGAACAAGAAATTATGTAAACACACATTACAATGCTCATAGATGTGAGGTACATCAATTTAAAACAAGAGATGATATGTTAAAATGTATTGGACAGATACTTAACAAAGATGATAACATACTCATAAAGGCTTCACATGGAATGGAGTTTTCTAAAGTTGTTGAAGCGGTGAAGACAATTTAACTATTTGGGAGGAATTATGAAATATTTGAAGAGAGTAGGCGTTCTGGTTACCATGATAGCAATGATTGGAGTATTTGCAGGATGTGGCAAGAAGACAACTATTGTTGGAACCTGGTCAGGAGATGATTATACATACATATTTAATTCTGATGGAACAGGAACGCGACAGATTGGAGGAATTAGTGTTGAGATTTCCTCTTATGAAGCTAAAGACGGAAAGCTTAGCATTACAGTAAGCTATCTTGGAATAGACGAGACAGAAGAGTATACTTATTCAATTAAGAAAAATGTTTTGACAATAAGCGATGGCAGTACGTCAATAGAACTTAACAGGCAGTAATGTAAAGAGACTTTTGTATCTGATAGAGGTGCAAAAGTCTTTTTTTACAATAAATATATTTTATTGCTTTACAAAATATATGATATGTGTTAATATCAACAGTATAAAAAGTACTTTTTAAATAATTATTATATTAAGGAGGATTAGTATATGCATGATATAATCGAACACTATGGAAAGGTTGTTATTGCCCTGGCGGGTGTTCTTGCGGCAGTTTTACTGACAGCAGCAGTGGTTACTATTGTTTCCAGTAAAACAAAGGATGCTGTCAATGAAATTTCATATAAGGAGAACATATACAGCGCCATTGATGCAAGTAAACCGGAATAATAAGATGAATGGGGACGTATATGGAGAGGGAACAGCTACAGGAACTTATTGAGAATAATAAAGAGGATATTTTTTCTGAGATACAAGAGGAAATATCTGACGATACGATAACTGATATTGAGTGGGATGGATATAATCTATGGATAACTCAACTTGGGCGGGGCTGCTACATTTCCATGAAGGAACTAAGCGACAGGTATATGGATAATCTGTCTATAAGGCTTGCGAATATTATGGGTGTGTCTTTTAACAGGATGCACCCTGTATTGGAGGCTAATACTGAGGCGTTACGAATATCTATCTGGCATGAATCCAGATGCGGAAGAAAGAGTATGGCAATAAGAAAGATTCCGCAGAAGTTAAGATTCGGACATGCAGATCTTGTAAAGTCCAATTATGCTCCTGAGAGCATTATCACATTACTTGAGAATTGTGTTGCAGCACATTTGTCCACTGTTGTTGGTGGGCAGCCGCATGCCGGAAAGACGGAACTTCTTAAGTATCTTGCTACATTTATCCCGGCAGAAGAGAAAGTGGGTGTATATGAAGATAATCAGGAGATACATTACAGACGGATTAATCCTCATAGTAAGTGCGTGGAGTTTTTTGTGGATTCCAAAGTGACATATCAGGATATTATAAGAGCAGGTTTGAGACATAATATAGACTGGGTTCTTCTTTCTGAATCGAGAGGACCGGAAGTAATGGAGCTTATTAACAGTCTGTCAACAGGCGCATATTGTATGACGACCATGCATCTTGATGATATAAGAGATATGCCTGACAGGATGTATTCTATGTTAGGCAGAGGTGAATCTTCTGACAGATTTATTAACAGTATTTATAAGTATATTGACCTTGTACTGCTGGTGGAGTGTGACAGGTTTGAAAGGAGAAGGATTAGCCAGGTGGGTTTCCTTAGCAGATGTAAGGGAGAGAATAAGTGCACTGTAATATATGAAGATGGAGAATATCTGGATAATGATATCCCACAGGATATTATGGATAAGTTTATGAAATATGGAATAGAAAATCCATATATATGGAGGCATTATTGAGAAGAATTATTAATTATTTATCAGTTAATCAACTGATGGAGGACATTGCGGCAATGAATGGCTGTATGTCTGTGAAGAAGTTTATTGTGACAACTATTATAGCTGGGGTTGGAGTATATGGGGCGTGTATGGCCTACCGCATACATTATATTCCGGCACTGGTCATCATGGCCGTTGCTGTGATGATGATTCCCGGACTTGTGAGGAATTATTTCAGGGAACTGGGAGAGAGTGCGAGATTTTCTGATGTAGATATATATCTTCACCAGATGACTTATTCTTTCATAAGGAATCCTAAGGTTAATATTGCGCTTCAGGATGCACATGATATCAGCAGTGGCAGGCTTAGGAAATGTCTTGAACGTGCTATGGATGAACTTAAATATGGCGTTAGTGAGAAGGTGTATGTGGAGGCACTGAGATTAATTGAGGATGAATATGACTGTACCAGAATAAGGGCACTTCACAGGTTTATGATAAGTGTGGAGGAGAGAGGCGGCAGATACATAGGTGCAATGGAAGTACTTCTGGAGGATTTTGACAGATGGGTTAATAATATCTATAAGTATCAGGCGGAGATTAGAAAGATTAAGCGTGATATATCGGTTGGCATTATTATCAGTATGGTGCTTGCGATGCTCACAACATTTATGTGTTCAGCACTCAATATGTTTGGCAACAAGAATGTGTACATAACACAGACACTAGCCTATCAGTGTGTTTCATCGGTATTTGTACTAATGTGTATGTTTTTTTACACATTTACAAGGATTCATTATGGATTCAACTGGTTGGAAAAGGGCAGGTCGGACAAACAGATATTGCATGATTACAATATGGTATTCAAGTCCAGAGCAGGAGAAATAACTGTAAGGATGATACCTGTGTGGATTGTTCTGGCATTAACAGTTGTTGTGTTTCTGGTGCTGGGAAGAAATATTGCCGCCGTATCTGTTTTAATTGTCACGGTAATGCTTATAGTAACGCCTTTTTCGCAGAAGAAGAGGGCTGTGAAGAGAGTAAGGAATGATTTGTACTGTGGGTTTACAGAGTGGCTCCGTGATCTGGCAGTTAATCTGGATAATAATCCACTGCTGTCTGCGGTGGAGGATACATATGATGCCTGCCCTGTAATAATGAAAGAGCCCTTAGAGAAATTTATATGTGATATTGAACAGAATCCGTCTGATATCAAGCCATATTACAGTTTTCTGAGTGAGTTCGGGGTTGTGGATATCCAGTCAGCGGTGAGAATGCTGTACTCAATAGGCGACTTGGACAGAGAAAGTATGAATCAGACTATTAATGCTCTTGTCAGAAGGAATTATGAATTATCTGATAAGGCTGAGAATGCAAGATATATGGACAGCACAAGTATTATGCGTTTTTCAGAGTATATTCCCACATTTTTTGTGGCATTTAAGATGGCGGTTGACATGATGCTTGTTGTGAGTATGTATCTGTAGAGGGAGGCAGTATGGATCAGATTATAGAAGAATATGCCGGAGTTATTATGGGAACCGGTGTTGTGTATGCCATGTTATTTGTGTTTATGAATGTTCTTATGGGGGTGATGAGTGTTTGATTGAGATTATTAAGCTCTATGGAGAGGCAGTAATTGGAGTATGTGCAGTAATGCTGGTTACAGTGATGCTTTCAGAGGCATTTTCCGCTTATCGTCAGATTCTGTATGATGTGGTGCATGCCTGTCTGGGATAGGGTTATCAGTTATTTTGATTATGGATAGGAGTGTGAGGATGAAGGGAATAATTGAAGCATCAATATATCTGATTTTGTTTGCTCTCATCAGCCTTTATTCAATTGATTTTATCAGAATTAATAAAGAGGTTTCTGATGCGGGGGAGGTAAGTCAGTATGTGGAGAATTATATAGAAGCATTTTGCGGAGATTCCAAAGATGCAGTTCTCTCAGAAACAGAGAGAAACAGGCGTCTTGAAGGCTTGAAAAGCGCAGTATCAAAGGGTGGAATGACACTGGAATTCTTGGACAGGGACAGAGCCGGAGATTATGAATATATCAGTTATACGCTAAAGTATAGTTTAAGAGCGGCTATGTTTGGTTATTCTTCAGAGCATTCATTTAGCGGTTTTGCAAGGTACTGTGTGAATTAGTATATAAGGGAGGAAGATATTGAGAGGAGTTGTCACATGCGGAGGTCTTATTGTTATTACAGCTATAATTATTATGATTCATGCAACAATAACAGGGAATAACATAAGGAGAGGAGAAGTCGAAAGAGGACTGGATTCATCTATAGATTATGCCTTTGACAGGCTGGGAGATATTTATGCTGATGAATTCTTTACAACATACAGCGAGGATAGAAGAGAACAGATTATTGAAGAACTGGTTTTTGACTTCTGCAGTGTATTGAAAAATAGAATTGCCTCGGACGGAGAGATTGAAGTCAGGCTGATTTCAGCTGATTTGGAAACCGGATTATTTCAGATAGGCGTAACCGAAGAATATACCTATCCCTTTGGTGGCATGAATGGTAAATGTTACTATGAAAAAGCATACTCCTTTAATTGACAAATGTTTTCTTATATCATAGAATTATACAAGTGTGTCCATGGGGGATATACAATGTGATTATAATGGAGAGATGATATGGAAATACAGATTTTACACTGGTTTGAGTCATTACATAATCCTGTTACAGATCCGATTATGTATGGAATTACATGTCTTGGAAATGCCGGGATTTTATGGATTTTAATTGCTCTTGCCTTTTTGGCCATTCCTATATTCAAGAAGGACAGAAAGATAGGACTTAGCATAGCTATTGCTTTGATATTATCTCTTATTATGTGTAATGGAATAATGAAGAATCTGTGGGCGAGAGTGAGACCGTTCAATGTGGATACTACATTTGAGAATTTATATGGGGTGTTTAACGGTATCAATGACTGGTCATTTCCATCAGGGCATACATCAGCATCCTTTGCTGCAGCACTGGCGATCATTTTGTGGGACAGAAAGAAGGGAACAGCTGCAGTGATTGTCGCAGCTCTTATTTCTTTTTCAAGATTGTATCTGACTGTGCATTATCCGACAGATGTTCTTACAAGTCTTGTGTTTGGTTCACTTTACGGAATTGCAGGATATTTTATTGCTAAGCTGATAATGAAGAAATCGGAAAGAGCAAGAAGGGTGTTTTCGGAAGGGGAATCATATAAGTTGTTATTCTCAAAAGCAGGAGAGAATGATTGACAATTTTGGCTTTCCTGTAGGGGGAATATGAGATCACGAAAGGACGATTATTTATCATGATGGATGTTGTGTTTGATACTATTCTGGATGGTATTAAGCTGTTACCGTTTCTTTTTCTGACATATCTTGCAATGGAGTTCCTTGAGCACAAGACAAGTAACAAAACCAAGAAAATGGTCAAAGAGTCAGGAAAGGCAGGCCCTTTAATAGGTGCTCTTTTAGGAGCTTTTCCTCAGTGCGGGTTTTCGGCGGCTGCTTCTAATTTATATGCAGGTAAAGTTATAACTCTAGGAACATTGATAGCTATATTTATGTCTACATCGGATGAGATGATTCCGGTATTTTTGTCAGAACAGGTCGATATACTTGTACTTGTCAAAATAGTAGCTATGAAGATTGTTATTGGCCTTGTGATGGGCTTTGCAATTGATTTTTTATATCGGTCCTACAAGAAGAAAAACTATGATATGATAGAAAAAATTGGACATGTATGTGACCATGACCACTGTGGATGCAGTAACAGTATATTAAAGTCTGCATTAAGACATACGGTAACAATATTTGCTTTTATTGTTGTTATTTCCTTTGCACTGAACACGGTTATCTTCTTAATCGGGGAGGATACACTGGGAAATCTCATACTGAATAAGCCGGTTATAGGACCGATGATAGCGTCAGTTATTGGACTCATACCTAATTGTGCATCTTCTGTTGTGCTTACCCAGCTTTATATTGAGGGTGTACTTGGACTTGGTTCTCTTATGGCGGGACTTCTCGCAGGTTCTGGTGTGGGTATACTTGTTCTTTTCAGAGAGAATGATGACATTAAAGACAATCTGCGTATTCTTGCCACACTTTATGTCAGTGGCGTAGTATGGGGAATAATCATTGATTTTCTGACAAGGCTGTAATATTGATAGGGATAAGTAAAACGATATAATGTCCGTTTATATCAGACTGTGTTGTTTATAACATAAGTCTGATATAAACGGACATTTTTTATTGAATTGTTATTATGAAAGTGTTAGAATAAAATTAACTTTTAGAAAGGTGTTTTGTATAAGTTGGATAATGGGTTGGAATATGAATTATAAAGGAGAAAAATATGGTATATAGTGTATTGGAAGGTGAATTCAGAAAGTATGGCAGAGTGATTTCTGATGTGGATACCACGGAAATTCTGGAAGTTATGGATAATTATATAATACCGGAGGATGTGGTTTATGAACCTTCAGATAAGGTGCTTGAAAAAACAGCTATTCATAAGATAATGGAGGAAAGCATATATGGAGGAAGTCCGGTTCAGACAGGATATTGTAACGGACATAATCAGCTTCTCAATGCGTTGGAGTATCACAGAAGCTCAGAGATTAATATTGCCGCCACAGATCTTATTCTTTTGCTGGGAAAGAGAGAGGATATGGAGGAGGATTTTACATATGACACCTCTAAAGTAGAAGCATTTAAGGTGCCAAGAGGAACTGCAGTTGAATTATATGCAACGACACTGCACTATGCTCCATGTGGAATAAACGGCGCAGGCTTCAGATGTGTTGTTGTTCTTCCTAAGGGCACTAATCTGGAAGTTTCCAATAAACATATAACAGAAGAAGATAAGCTTCTGGCGGCTTCTAATAAGTGGCTCATTGCCCATGAGGATGCACATATTGATGGTGCATTTAACGGATTAAGGGGAACTAATATAAGAATGTAGATAAAAAGTGTCAGGTTATGATTATTATTTTAAAAGGAGGAACATAGTATGAACAACACACCTGAAATGAAAATCGGAATTGTAGCGGTATCAAGGGACTGTTTTCCGGAATCTTTATCCGTTACAAGAAGGCAGAATCTTGTGAGAGCCTATAAGGAGAAATATGGAGAGGGAGATATATATGAATGTCCTGTATGTATCGTTGAGAGTGAAATCCATATGATGCAGGCACTTGAGGATATTAAGAATGCCGGATGTAATGCGCTCTGTGTGTATCTTGGCAACTTTGGACCGGAGATAGCTGAGACAATGCTGGCTAAGAATTTTGACGGACCGAAGATGTTTATTGCAGCGGCAGAAGAGACATCTGCTGATGGAGGACTGGTACAGGGAAGGGGAGATGCATACTGTGGAATGCTAAACGCAAGTTATAATCTTAAACTGCGTGGGGTTAAGGCATATATTCCTGAGTATCCTGTTGGAACTGCCAGTGAATGCGCAGATATGATTCATGACTTTATACCTGTTGCCAAGGCTGTGTATGCATTAAGTAATCTTAAGATAATAAGTTTCGGGCCAAGACCTAATAATTTCCTGGCATGTAATGCACCTATTGCAGGACTTTATAATCTGGGCGTTGAGATTGAGGAGAATTCTGAACTTGACCTTTTTGAGAGCTTTAATAAGCATGAGAACGACGAAAGAATTCCTGAGATTGTAAAGGATATGGCTGCTGAGCTGGGAGCAGGTAATAAAAAGCCGGAGATACTTAATAAGCTTGCACAGTATGAGCTTACACTCACTGACTGGGTCGAGGCTCATAAGGGCTCAAGAAAATATGTGGCTATAGCCGGAAAGTGCTGGCCGGCGTTCCAGACACAGTTTGGCTGTGTTCCGTGTTATGTGAATTCTAGACTTACATCAAGGGGTATTCCGGTATCCTGCGAGGTTGATATATATGGGGCTTTAAGTGAATTTATCGGTGAGGTTGTAAGTGACGATATTGTTACACTTCTTGATATTAATAATACGGTTCCGGCTGATATTTATAATGAGGATATTGCCGGGAAATTCCCATATACACAGAAGGATACATTTATGGGATTCCACTGTGGCAATACAGCATCAAGCAAGCTGTCATTCTGTGAGATGAGGAATCAGATGATTATGGCTCGCTCCCTTCCTGAGGAAGTGACTAATGGTACCCTTGAGGGAGATATTATTCCGGGAGATATCACATTTTTCAGACTTCAGAATTCATCGGATAACAGACTTAGTGCATATATTGCACAGGGAGAAGTTCTTCCTGTAAGGACAAGGTCATTTGGTGCAATAGGTGTATTTGCAATCCCACAGATGGGAAGATTTTACAGGCATGTTCTTATTGAAAAGAATTATCCTCATCATGGTGCGGTTGCATTCGGACATTTTGGAAAAGCATTATTTGAAGTGTTTAAGTATATCGGTATAGAGGATATTTCCTTTAACCAGCCTGCGGGAATGCTTTATAAGAGCGAAAATCCATTTGCATAACAGGAGGTGTGTATGCAGTATATAGGAATTGATCTTGGAACATCTTCTGTTAAACTGGTGCTTATGGATAGCAGAGGGACTATCATAAAAAGCGTTTCAAAGAGTTATCCTATTTTCTATCCAAAACCAGGATGGTCTGAACAGAACCCGGAGGATTGGTATGAGGCGAGTATTGCAGGCTTGAAGGAATTGTTAAATTATGCAGATGTGAGCCGGATTGCCGGGATAAGTTTTGGTGGACAGATGCATGGACTGGTTATTCTGGATGAGAATGACAAGGTGATAAGACCTGCTATTCTGTGGAATGACGGAAGAACCACAAGGCAATGCGAATATCTTAATCAGGTGATTGGAACAGACAAGTTGTCGCAGTATACTGCCAATATAGCATTTGCAGGATTCACAGCACCTAAGATACTGTGGCTTAAGGAGAATGAGCCGGATAATTATGCCAGAATTAGAAAGATTATGCTTCCGAAGGACTATATTGCCTACAGGCTTACAGGAGTCCATTGTACAGATGTGTCGGATGCTTCGGGGATGCTTCTTTTTGATGTCAGGAACAGATGCTGGTCAAAGGAAATGCTGGATATATGCGGAATAACAGAGGAACAGATGCCAAGCGTTTTTGAGAGCAGTGACAAAGTCGGAGTGGTAAGAAATGATATTGCCGGAATGCTTGGGCTTCCTGATGGCGTAATTGTGGCAGCAGGAGCCGGTGATAATGCGGCGGCGGCTGTGGGAACCGGTACAGTTGGAGACGGGCATTGCAATATATCTCTTGGAACAAGTGGAACAATTTTCATATCAAGCAGAGAATTCAAGGTGGATGCTGACAATGCGCTTCATTCATTTGCTCATGCGGATGGAAGATACCATCTTATGGGATGTATACTCAGTGCTGCATCAGCTAACGGTTGGTGGATGGATAAGATTATTGGAAGCGGCGACTATGCAGGCGCACAAAATGAAATTACAGAACAAATGCTTGGAAACAATAAAGTTTTTTTCCTGCCATATCTCATGGGTGAACGCTCACCACACAATGATGAGTTTGCAAGGGGAACATTTACGGGACTTACCATGGATACTGAGAGAAAAGATATGATGCAGGCTGTTCTGGAAGGTGTTGCATTTGCAATAAGAGACTGCTTTGAGGTTGCAAAGTCTTCAGGTATAAATATCACATCAACACGTATGTGTGGAGGCGGTGCAAAATCTGAGCTCTGGTGCAGGATTATGGCAAATGTTCTCGGAGTAAGAGTTGAACTTCCGGAATCAGAGGAAGGTCCGGGAATGGGTGCTGCCATGCTTGCCATGGTGGCAGCAGGAGAATATAATTCAGTAAAAGAGGTGTCTGATGCTTTGGTTAAAGTGCGAAGGGTAATTGAACCGGAAGAGGGGATTGCCTTGCGGTATGAGGACAGGTACAGACAGTTCAGGACAATTTATCCTGCACTTAAAGAAGTATTCAGGACTATTAATTAGAAAAAGGAGATTTACATAATGAAATTTTTTATTGATACTGCTAATGTAGAGGATATCAGAAAAGCCAATGATATGGGCGTTATATGCGGCGTAACAACTAATCCTTCTCTTATTGCTAAGGAGGGGAGAGATTTTAAGGAAGTAATTAAGGAGATTGCGTCAATTGTTGACGGACCAATCAGCGGAGAGGTTAAGGCAACAACAGAGGATGCTGAGGGGATGATTAAAGAGGGCAGAGAAATTGCTGCAATCCATCCTAATATGGTGGTTAAGATTCCTATGACTGTTGAGGGGCTTAAAGCGACTAAGGTACTTTCATCAGAGGGAATTAAGGTGAATGTTACACTTATTTTTTCAGCAAATCAGGCACTTTTAGCTGCAAGAGCAGGAGCAGCATTTGTTTCACCATTTCTTGGAAGGCTTGACGATATATCACAGCCGGGAATCCAGCTTATTCAGGATATTACAGATATATTTGCCAACTATGACCTTCATACAGAAATTATATGTGCAAGTGTAAGGAATCCAATTCATATTACTGATTGTGCATTAGCTGGGGCAGACATTGCAACGGTACCTTATAAGGTTATTGAACAGATGGTTCATCATCCACTTACTGATGCAGGAATTGAGAAGTTCAAGAAGGATTATATTGCAGTATTTGGCGAGTAAATGAGAGGATAACAGATGAATTCATCACAGAAACTGACTGGCACGGATGTTAAAAGGCTTAATAAAAACCGTATATTCAGACTGATATACAATAATGACAGAATTGCGAGGCAGGATATTGCTGACAGATTGGGGCTATCACTGCCAACGGTAAACCAGAATCTGAAGCTGCTAAGAGATGAAGGCCTTATAGAGTGTGAAGGAAATTTTGGCTCTACCGGAGGAAGAAGGGCCCAGGCGATTACTGTTAACAATTATGCCAAGATAGCAATAAGTGTCAATATTAAACCGGATAGGTATGATGTTTACGTCGTTGACCTGAAAGGACAGATACTATATAATTCCGTGATTTCCAAGCAGTTTGATGAGACTGATTTTTATATTGAGTCGATTGTTTTAAGTGTGAAGTGCGCCTTAGTTTATGCGCGTAGATACGGCGCTGACGATGTTCTGGGGATTGGAGTAACAGTTTCCGGTATAATGGATGAAGAGAGTAATATGCTTATTTCAGCACCTCCTCTGGGAGTTAAGAATTATGATTTAAGAAGACTGATGTCAGCATTTGGCTATCCATGCAGAATAATGAATGATGCAAGAGCCGAGGCATTTGCTGACAACTGGTTTAATGAAACTGATACCAATGAGAAGATGTATATTATGCTTGGCGACGGTGTCGGTGGTGCTTATATTGAGAATTCATCAATAAAGCGGGGGACTCATAACCGTTGTGGGGAGCTGGGACATATGGTCATACATCCTGAAGGGAATAAATGTACCTGCGGCAAATGTGGCTGCTTCGAGGCTTACGTATCAGAACGGAAGCTGTCAACAGAGCAGAGAGTTACATTAGAGGACTTCTTTAATATTATTGAGCGTGGTAAGCCGGGGGAGCAAAAGAGCCGGTTTATGAAAGTATTTGCTACATATATAGATGACCTTGTTCTGGGAATAAATAATATATATACAATGTTGGACTGTGATATAGTACTTGGAGGTTCTGTGGCGCCATATCTTAAGAAGTATGAAAATGTGATAAAAGAAAAGCTTGTGAATAATTATTCATTTGATACAGATGCATCATTTCTTAAGATAGCCGGATGCAGTGACAGACAGACTGATTTAGGAGCAGCTCTCACATATATTGCAGAGTTTGTGCAGCAGGTGTAGTGATTACGATATAATACGGAAGCCGTTATTAAGAGATTATCTTAGTAGCGGCTTTTTTGTATAAATTTTCAAGAGGGGTCTTCTCGAAATTGGTCAATAAATTTATAATAGGATTGACCGAATCGGTTAATGGCATCTGAAGGATATCTTTGGAAGAGTATTTATCTTCGGAAGGAGTGATAGAATATGGAGATTATTAAAACGACAAAGCTCACGAAATACTACGGTAAGGCAAGAGGTATCATTGACCTTGACCTGACGGTGTCACAGGGAGAGTTCTTCGGGTTTATCGGTCCTAACGGAGCCGGAAAATCCACGACAATCAGAACCCTGCTCGGGCTGATTACCCCTACCTTAGGTAGCGCAATGATATTTGGGAAAGATATCACAAAAGAAAAGGAATCCATATTACAGGATGTTGGCTATCTTCCCTCGGAAGCATTGTTTTATCAGGGAATGAATGTCAAAGATGTATTGAAGCTATCAGCTAATTTGCGGAAAAAGGATTGTAAAACAGAATCTAAATTACTCTGTGAGCGCTTACAGCTTGATACTTCCCGAAAGATAGATGATCTGTCATTTGGTAACAGAAAGAAGGTTGCCATTGTCTGTGCTTTACAGCATCGACCTGAATTACTGGTGCTGGATGAACCGACAAGCGGACTTGATCCGCTGATGCAGAAAGAGTTTTTTGACATTCTGAGAGAGAGAAACAGGGAAGGCACAACTATTTTCTTATCCAGCCATGTTCTCTCTGAAATACAGCGCAATTGTACCCGTGCGGCAATTATACGTGACGGCAGAATGATTGCATGTGACAGTGTTGATGCTCTTACTAAAACAAATGCAAAACGAATAACTGTTCACGGCAAAATAGACCTTGAACATCTAAGCGGTATTCGTGACATAAAAGAAACGAAAGACTCGGTCAATTTTCTTTACAGCGGTGATATGGGTAGTTTACTGCGCACACTGTCTTCAGGTCAGGTTGATGACCTAACGGTTACGGAACCTGATTTGGAAGAAATTTTTATGCACTATTATGAAAAGGACGGTGAAACGGTATGACTCTTGTAAAACACGAACTGAGGCAAGGAAAGATTTCATTTTTAATATGGACGGCTTCTGTCGGCTTTCTCCTTGCAATATGTATTTTTCTGTTTCCTGAAATGAAAGGACAGATGGAAGGTGTAAATGATATGTTTTCCTCTATGGGTTCTTTTACCGAGGCATTCGGTATGGATCGTTTGAACTTCGGAACGCTTATAGGGTTTTATTCTGTTGAGTGCGGCAATATTTTGGGACTCGGCGGCGCATTTTACGCTTCTCTTTGTGCAGTCGGTATTCTAAGCAAAGAAGAAAAAGACAAAACAGCAGAATTTCTGCTGACTCATCCTGTCAGCCGCAAAAGGATTATTACAGAAAAGTTGATTGCGGTACTTATTCAGATTACAGCTATGAATATAATTATTTATGCTCTTGCTGTTGGTTGTATAGCTGCCGTTGGTGAGGTAATTCCCTGGAAAGAACTTAGTCTGTTTCATCTTGCTTATTATCTGCTTCAAGTTGAGCTGGCAGGAATTTGTTTTGGTATTTCGGCCTTCCTTCGCAAAGGAAGCGTGGGGATAGGACTGGGCATTGCAGCAATGATGTATTTTCTGAATCTGATTGCAAACATTGCAGATGTCGCAGAATTTCTGAAATACATAACTCCATTTGGATATTGCGAGGGAGCTGATATTGTATCAAACGGAAGTTTAGACAGTACTTTAGTTATTATTGGTGTAGTCATAGGAATTGTCGGAATAATTATTGCCTACCTGAAATATACGAAAAAAGATATACATTAAAATACTACGTATTATTGGTGGCAGGGAAAATCCTTGCCACCAATTCAATGCGACTGTTTTAATAGAGCTATCCATACTCCTCAGTCAGACCGGAGTATAGGCTGAAATTATTATAAAAACCAGTTGCTATTTCCATGAAATCAACATATAATACCTATACAAATATGAATCTTTTGCACGAAGTGCATTAATATTTGGGCTGACCGAAAGGTCCTGGTCCACCGGCTGGCGGGGATTTACCCCGCCATTTTTATGGAGGTAAAGATGATGACAACATATAAGAGAATTATGGCAGGTGTTCTGTGCTTGATTATTTCGATGTCGTTAGTTGGATGCGGTAATAAGAGGAACGCATATGATGCTGAGTTTATGGGCGTTCAATGGGTTAGAAAAGTAGATGAAGATGTGGAGTTTCTGAGTTTTATGACTGACGGAACCTTTAGTTACTATTGTTCATGCGGCAATCCTGTGAACGATTCAGACTTAATAAAATCATATTCTTATGATAAAGAAAATCAAACAATTACTTTTAAGGCGAAAGAAAAGACAGATTCCATAGATACAAAGATAAAAATTCTAGAATTCGACAGCGAACATCTGAAACTGGATTTCGACGGTGATGTAAGGGAGTTCAGTGTCGAAAGAGAATGATAAAGATAAAAGATTTAACAGCTAATCAGCTGTACGCATGAGACGCAGTGCTGAACCGTAGTCGACGGTCAGTGCTGCGTTTTGCATTATCCATTTTTGAAAAAACTTATAAAAAGAAATATCCCACAAAAAATTTTTTAAATATATAGTTGACAAAACTGTAATTTAACTGTATATATGTATATATACAGAACATAAACAGTTCCAAAACACTTATTTCAAACTGGGGGATTATATGATTGTTTTTAACGATGTGTGGAAAATGATGGACAGTTTTCAGCTTAAAGGGATATCAGCCAGCATACCTGATGGGTACATATGTGCGCTGGCCGGACAGAATGGTGCGGGGAAAACTACATTTTTAAATCTGCTGCTTGGGTTATACAGACAGGATAAAGGAACCCTTATGATAGATGGCATGAATTATTCTGATGATGAGAAAACAATTCATGATTTGATGGGAGCGGTGCTTGTGGATGAGCTGATGAACAGGGAACTCTCTCTTAAGGAAAACGGGCTTTTGTACGGAGGTTATTACAGCAGGTTTGATAATGATAAATACACCGGGCTTCTTCTGGAGTTTAACCTGCAGCCAAAGACCAGATTTGGACGCCTGTCTAAGGGAGAGAAACTGAAATGTCAGTTTGCATTTGCGCTGGCATGTGAGCCTAAGTATCTTGTGCTGGATGAACCGACTGCGAACTTTGACCCGGAATTCAGACAGGATTTTCTAAGACTTATAAGCGATTTTGTTGCGGATGGAAAAAGGTCTGTAATACTTGCATCCCACTTGATGGAGGATTTGGACAGATATGCTGATTACCTTATATATTTTGATGAAGGTAATCTGGTATATTCCGGAGATATTGAAAGCTTCCGGGATAAGTACAGGATTGTGTCAGGGGAAAAGTATAAGATTAATCTAATTAATAAAGATAATATAATTCACATGGAAGAACGTAAATATGGAGCAAAGGCTTTAGTCAGGCATGGCATAGGCAGTGACTATGATAAGGCTCTTCAGGTTACATATCCGTCACTTGAGGAGTTCATGTATCATTACAGTAAGAGGGTGAAGAGATGACAAAGAGACTTTTTAGGGAATATTTTTCAGGGTGGAAATGGAGTGGATTAGGTAATTGTCAGGCTGCGATGTCAGCGTTTGTCGCATTTGGATTCTCTCTTTTCATGACACACGACAGGAAAGATATGTGTATGGAATTAGGGTTAATTATGCCTATACTGCTTGTAATGTTGTCTGTAATGACACATCCGGTCAGGCATGGAAAGATGTTTTATCTGTGTCCGATGACACCTGTAGAACGCAGGGGAATTGTAAGGCGGGAATATATTTTCAGGGTAATTATTCATATGCTGCTAATGGCTGCAGGCTTGACAGCCGCATTTAGCATGGCCTATTTTAACTGGCTTTCACTTATATGTGTTGTGATAAATGATGTTATGATATGTCTGCTTATACCATCGGAAAACAAAGAGAACTCAGACTATATTATTATGGCGGCAATTGTTGTCATCGGAGTATTGATTAATCTGGTACAGCTCGTGATTATTTCTAATCCGGAGAATTATTATATTGTCCAGATAATAGTGTATATATTTCTTGTTGCGGTAGAGATACCACTGTTTGTTAAATATACAGGGTTTATCAGGAAAGAACTTAAAACAGCGGATTATTATGAGAAAATGGGGGATTGATATGAGTATTAATATTAACATCCTGCCGCAGGGAACACTTGCTATATATGAACAGATAGTGATGCAGCTTAAGAATGCAATAGTGACCGGAGAGCTGAAGCCGGGTGAAGCACTTCCGTCAATCCGCTCTCTGGCTGCAGATTTGCAGGTAAGTGTCATAACCACGAAAAGAGCATATGAGGAACTTGAAAAGGAGGGGCTTATAAGGTCTGTAGCCGGCAAAGGATTCTATGTCTGTGAGTACAATACGGATTATCTGAAAGAAAAGCAGCTTATGATGCTGGAGAGCAGACTTCAGGAGATTATATTTGAGGCCAGGACTGCGGGCCTTGGATGCAGTGATGTGGTGGAGATGGTAAAGACATTATATGAGGAGAAATAGGGATGGATAATATAGTGCTTGAGTTAAAAGGGGTAACAGGGAAAAGAAAAGGCTTTCGTTTCACAGATATTAATATGTCACTGAAACCGGGCTTTATATATGCGGTGACAGGAAGGAATGGAGCAGGTAAAACCACTCTTATGAATTGTATTCTCTCAGAGAAAAGCAGATATAGCGGACAGATATGTGTACTTGGTACTGATGTGAGAAGAAATCATGCAAATGTAATGCAGGTCACAGGATTTATTTCAGAAGACAACAATTTTCTTGAATTGAGGACTGGAGAGCAGAATGCATCTATATTGGGACTGTTGTACGAGGATTTTGATATGGAACTGTTTTATGGGAGCATGAAAAAAATGGGTGTTTCTCCCGGTAAGACATACTGGAGAATGTCACGGGGTGAGAAAATGAAGTTTCAGCTTGCGTTTGCAATTGCACATAAGAGCAGACTTTATCTGCTTGATGAGGCGACTGCCGGGATGGATGCTGTATTTCGCATTGAGCTGTTCGATATGCTCAGGGAACTTCTTATTAATGAAGAGTGCTGTGTCCTTATGACAAGCCACAACATGACTGAGATATCAAAGCAGACAGATTATGTGGCAGTTATGGATAATGGCAGGCTTGGAAAATTCGCGGAAAGTATTGAGGTGATGGATAATGGTGAAGGTTGACATAAGACAGCAGAAGGCGTTGGATAATTTCTTTGCGGAACAGAGAACATGGTATCCGGATAATTATATGTATAATTATATTGCAGCTCTGTTTATAGGTTTATCAATGATGTTGCTTGTGTTTCCATGGAACAGCGTATGTAACGGGGATATTACCCCGATGCTTATTGTGCCCGCTTATCTGTATCTGTCGGGAGTTGACTTTATTGCTGCCAAATACAGAAGCTATTCTGAATTCACCAACGGCAAAAAAGGCTTAAAGAGAGTGAGCAGACTTATAGCACACCTTCCGATAGACAGGATACAACTGGTCTATTACAAGATAAACAAGATATGGAAAGTGTGCTTTGTTACAACATTTATCTGCATTGCAGTGAGAATACTGATATCCTGTCTGGCTTATGGAAATATATCACCGTTGGACATAGTACTGCCATTGATAATAATGATTATACTGCCGGTTTTCAGTACAATAATAAACTGAGATTACTTTTCATCGTAGGTTCTCTCACTGATAATATAGCGGGGTCTGTGCTTGACTTCCATATATATCTTGCCGATATACTGACCTATAACCCCGAGACAGATAAGCTGGATTCCACCCATGAAACACACGATACATACAGTACTTGCCCATCCGGCGACGGTATTGCCCAGAAGGTTGTCAATCACAGCCCAGATAACACCAATGAAGCTTATAATTGAAACAAATATTCCAAGACCCATTACAAGACTTAATGGTTTGTTGCTAAGACTTGTGATACCGTCGAAAGCAAGAGCCATCATTTTGCCAAGAGGGTAGTGGGATTTGCCTGCAAGTCTTTCGCTTCGTGAGTAGTATACGCTGGTGCTTTTGAATCCAACAAGAGGGATAAGTCCGCGAAGATACAGATTAACCTCCTGAAATTCAGCCAGTTCATTGATGACTCTTCTGGAAAGAAGCCTGTAATCTGCGTGGTTATAAACTGTCTGGGCGCCAAGCCTGTTAAGCAGTTTGTAGAATCCCTTCGCAGTGTTTCTTTTGAAAAATGTATCAGTGGAGCGGTCACTTCTCACTCCATACACTACATCGCAGCCGTCAATGTATGCGTCCACCATTTCCTCCATTGCGGTGATATCATCCTGACCATCACAATCTATGGAAATAGTCATATCAGCATAACTTGCCGCTTCCATAAGTCCGGCGAGGACGCTGCTCTGGTGACCGCGGTTTCTGCTCTGGCTTATGCCAATGAAATGTTCGTCTGTCTGTGACAGATTCTTTATTATATCCCATGTAGAATCTTTGCTGCCGTCATTGACAAATAATATTCTGCTGTCGGGACTTATCTTTTCTTTGTTTATAAGCAGTTTCAATTCATCAAGAAACATTCCTGATGTTATGGGCAGCACCTCTTCTTCGTTATAGCAGGGAACAACAATATATAAACAGTTAGGTCTTTCTGAATTCATACATTCCTCCTCGACACAGTAATCTACTTAATAATTATAAAACGGTTAAAGGCTATTGTTATAAATATAAATACTGCAGCCCATATACCACATTTTAACAGGTGTTCTTTCGATGTATCTGTAATGCGCTTAGCCATGTGGTAATATCCCATTATGCACAGCGGTATAAGAATCATAAAGTAAGGCAGGGTATACTGGCATTTACCCTCCCAGAATATATGGAATATAAATCCTCCGATAAAAGTGAGGGGAAGTACCGTTGTCCCGGCAAATGCTTTCCTGAAAAATGCGTCAATGGCATAGAGCATGCTTCCAAACAGAATAAGACTCTGGAGTATATTCAGATAGTTCATATGTGCAGAATTGTCTTTGACAGAGAGAATACCAGTAATGAGGCTGCTTTGCCGTATGTTGCTCCCACGCACATTAGTAATCCAGAAACACTGGAATTCAGGATTGTTCCACTGGGATGCAACCTTCTTTGAAAGAAAGGAAACTAATGCTTTAGAGTCATTTCTGTATAGTTCCAGGTATGCCTTAATTTCTTCTTTCGCGGCAACGGCCTCTTTCTTCGTGTCATATCCGTTATTCTCATACAGAGCGGCAATCCGGCCGTTATACCATCCGTCGGCATAGGTTGTTCCGGCGTTAGGACGAAGACCCATGTCAATCCATGCCCAGCTTGAGGCACCATTGTTTAAGTCACAACCGGTAATCTTCTCAATGACAAGCTTAGGAATTACAGCCTGCATACAGAATCCGGCAATTACTGCAAATGACAGCAGGATAATCTGTATATTCCTGCGTCTTAACATTTCTGCAACTGTATAAATTATAAGAGCAATCATGAAGATTAGATAATTGTTCTTAACCATGACACTTAACATCATGGCAAGTCCGCTTATTAACAGATATTTTACACTGCATTTTTCATCTGACGAGCCAATGAAAAGAAGGGCGTATTTGAAAGAGAGGGCAGCAAAGAACAGCCCCGCAACATTGCCATATATAAATACAGAATATAAAGTCCACGGAAAAAACAGTATTCCTGATACCGGGGCGAGCAGACAGGCAAGCCGCGGCATATTAAACAGAGCAAGAATATCAGAAAAAAGCTTGTATGTGAAAACAACCATTACAACATTGAGCAGCTGCCAGAAAATGTAGTTATAATCTCCAACAATAAACCCAATAAGGTACTCAATGAATAAAAGACCAATCTGGTTGGTGTATTTAGCAATGTAGCCATCGTACTGGAATGCAGAGTAATCTCCATTCCTCAGCTCCTCGGCAGCTTTAAGTACATAGTACTGGTCGGCCCCTGCATGACTCTGGGTAAGCAGTACCCATGCCGCTCCGATAATGCCGGTTATAATCAGACATATATTTCTTGTCTTGATATAAGCCTTTTTGTTTCTTGTATAATACGCGTTTATATGCTGTAGAATTCTTCTGTTCACAAGAAAATACACAAATGCAGCAAGTGCGGCGAGTGTGAGAATATGAAGCCAGAAATAATCGAATGTGTAATAGGTATATTCATTCGCATCCTGTGTCAGTCTGCTGGTGCTGAAAATGCTTAGAAGAAACAGCCAGATATTGATAAACAGGAATATACCAAGGACAATGTATCTGTATATAGAAAACAGAATATCAGATATTCTGCCAGTGCCTTTAGACATAATTATATCCCCCTGAAATACATAATAGAATCCACATATGATGATATCACATGTTAATATCATATGAAAGTTGTAAAATGAAATGATTTTGATTATAATGTAGTCATATTTTTCTTGGGAGGATATAAAGCAATGATAGCTGAATCAATGGTTTCATTTGTAAAAAACAGTTCTGTAATTCGCGCCATGTTCGAGGAGGGTACAAGACTCGCCAAGTTATATGGCCCGGAGAATGTATATGATTTTTCTTTGGGTAATCCAAATGTCCCTGCTCCGGCAGAGGTTAATCAGGCAATTAAGGATATAGTTGACAACGAAGAGTCGACATTAATTCATGGATATATGAGCAATGCAGGGTTTGAGGATGTGCGCCAGACAATAGCAGAGTCGCTCAACAAGAGGTTTGGAACACATTTTAACCACACTAATATTTTGATGACAGTAGGAGCCGCAGGCGGACTTAACACTATTTTTAAGACACTTCTTAATCCTGGGGATGAGGTTATCACATTTGCACCATTCTTTGGAGAATACAGGAATTATGTATCTAATTATAATGGAAAGCTGGTTGTTATATCTCCGAATACTATGGATTTCCAGCCAAAGCTTGATGAGTTTGAAGCTAAGATAACACCTGAAACGAAGGCTGTTATTGTCAATAATCCTAATAATCCGACAGGCGTTGTGTATTCTGAAGATACTATTAAGAAGATGGCTGCCATCATGGAGAAGAAGCAGAAGGAGTACGGTTCTGAGATTTATTTAATAGCAGACGAGCCATACAGAGAATTAGCTTATGATGGAGTGGAAGTTCCGTACCTTACTAAATACTATGACAATACAATAGTTGGATATTCATACAGCAAGTCACTCTCGCTTCCTGGTGAGAGAATAGGATATCTTGTTATTCCGGATGAGGTAACAGATTCAGAGGATGTCAAGTCAGCAGCTTCTGTTGCGACAAGAATCTTAGGATATGTCAATGCACCTTCCCTTATGCAGAAGGTAGCTGCAAAGTGTGTTGATGCCAATGTTAATCTTGAAGCATATGACAAGAACAGAAAGGCTATATATGAGGGACTTACAAAGCTTGGATTTGAGTGTGTGAAGCCTGAGGGAGCATTTTATCTGTTTGTTAAGTCTCCTGTAGAGGACGAGACTGTATTTTGTGAAGCAGCCAAGAAGCATAATATTCTTATGGTTCCTGCATCATCCTTCGGGTGTCCCGGATATGTAAGAATTGCTTACTGCGTATCCTATGAAACAATTGTTAATTCACTGCCACATTTTGCGCAGGTTGCCAAAGAGATGGGACTGTAATTGCAGATTATTGTGGGGTGAAATCTTATTACTTGGAAAGAAGAGGATGTATATATGAAAGCATGGGAGAAGAATGTACGAAGAGTTGAGCCTTATGTTCCCGGTGAACAGCCTAAGGTGCAGGGTGTGGTAAAGCTTAATACTAATGAGAATCCATATCCGCCATCACCTAAGGTGACTGAGGCAGCACAACAGATGAATATGAGTGATTTAAGGCTCTATCCGGATCCGGAGGTTTCAGAACTTGTACATGCACTTGCACAGTTTTATGGGATGAAGGATAACCAGGTGTTTGTGGGCGTGGGCTCAGATGATGTTTTGTCTATGTGTTTCCTTACATTTTTTAATTCAGACAAGCCGGTACTGTTTCCAAATATATCATATTCCTTCTACAGCGTATGGGCAGATTTATACAGAATTCCATATGAAATGCAGCCTCTGGATGAGAATTTTAACATTATTCCGGAGGATTATTACAAGGAGAATGGTGGCGTAATATTCCCTAATCCTAATGCTCCGACAGCTCTTTACATGGGACTTGACAAGGTTGAGGATATTATAAAGCATAATCAGGATGTAGTTGTCATTGTTGATGAGGCTTATATTGATTTTGGCGGTAAGTCAGCCCTTGAGCTTGTGAATAAGTATGATAATCTTCTGGTTGTACAGACATTCTCAAAGTCCCGTTCAATGGCTGGTATGAGAATCGGATACTGCTTTGGTAATCCGGAACTTATCAAGGCTCTGAACGATGTTAAATTTTCATTTAATTCTTATACAATGAATAGAACTTCTATAAGCTATGGAATTGAATCGGTTAATGACAGGGAATATTTTAATGAATGTGTGGGTAAGATAGTTAAGACAAGAGAGACTGCAAAGAAGCGTCTTGGTGAGCTTGGTTTTTCTTTCCCGGATTCTAAGGCAAACTTTATATTTGCAACACACAGAAGCGTTCCAGCCAGAGAAATATTTGAGAAGCTTAAGGAAAAGAACATATTTGTCAGATATTTCAACAAGCCGCTCATTGATAACTATTTGAGAATCACGATTGGAACGGATGAGCAGATGGAGAAGCTCTACAGCGCATTAGAAGAAATTACAGGACAGGCGGACTGATATGGCAATACCTTTTGAACAGAGAAATTTTCAGAAAGAACTTGATAAGAAAATATCCATGTTAGAAGAACAGGGGATTGTGCCGTCACTTTTGCTGCACAGCTGCTGTGCGCCCTGCAGCAGCCACTGTATTGAGTATCTGTCAGATTACTTTCATATAACAGTCTTTTACTATAATCCTAATATTTCAGCACAGGAGGAATATAGAAAAAGGGTTGAGGAGCAGAAACGTTTCATAAATGAATTTCCGGCAAAGTACAAGGTCTCTTTCATTGAGGGAGATTATGATACAGAGAGTTTTTATGATATTGCGAAGGGATATGAGCAGTGCAGGGAAGGTGGCGAAAGGTGTTTCAGGTGTTATGAGCTGCGTCTGAGAAAGACATGTGAAACAGCGAAGGCAGCCGGCTTTGATTATTTTACCACCACATTGACAATAAGCCCTTTGAAAAACAGTGCAAAGCTCAATGAGATAGGGGCAAAATTGTCAGAAGAATATGATATGCCATATCTGTTTTCAGATTTTAAGAAGAAAGAGGGATATAAGCGCTCAATAGAGCTTTCCCGCGAGTATGGACTGTATAGACAGAATTATTGCGGATGCGTGTATTCTCGTTGATTTTTGTATGTATATTATGCTATACTCAGCATAGATTTGTGTGAGAATATTTAATGAACAGGAAAGTATTTATCATATTAGCGTCGGATTATTAAACGCGCAGATTGGAGGAATTGATTTATGGCAAAGAAACATGGATTTGCAAAGGTTGTTTTGGGAGTAGGTGCTGCTGCAGTAGCAGGAAAGGTGGTTCTCGATAAGTTTAAGCAGACTAAGGAAAGGTATGCGAAGGAAGAGAATGACAGTCTTGATGATGAGATTCGCAAGTATAATGCAATCGGAGAGAAGAAGGTTATTGAAGTGGAGGATGAAGTGTTTTCCGGATGCGAACTTAAGTCAGTTGCGTCTAAGACAGTACTTGACCTTGGTCTTGCAGTATTTGAGAAGGATGTTTATATCAATTTCACAAGTACAGGAAGCTGCGTGACAATCATTCTTCCTGAGGGTGTTAATGCAACCTGTGACATTACAAGAAAGATGTCAGGGGTTAAGAATCTTGTGGATAATGTTGATGAAGAGGGTATCCATACAGTTTATGTTATAGGAAAGGCTGTGTGCAGTTCTGTTGAAATTATTCCTGTCAACTTCTATGTTGATGAGGAGGATGAAGAGGATTCAGATTTTGTTGATGAAGAGAATGATTTTGATGACAGCGTAATCTTCAATGAAAAGGAAGGGGACGTTGAAGTTGAAGTTAAGGTAATTAACGAGAAGGAAGACAAAGCTTCTGGTTTAAGCAAGGATAAGAAAGAAGATAAGGCTTCTGATTCAGACAAGAAGGAAAAGAAGAATAACAAGAAAGAAGACAAGAAGGAAGAGCCTAAGGCAGAAGAGACTAAGACAGAAGAGACTAAGACAGAAGAGCCTGAGACAATTAACCTTGAGGAAGTTTAATTAACGCATTAGTCAGAGAAGCTTTGATACGGATGAATTATGAAATACAGAGACAGAATAATAGATTATTTCGATAATATACAGGAAGGCACAATAGTGTCAGCTAATGAGATGTATGGGAATGGTTTTGAGAAAATGAGCCAGGAAGCCTTTTTCAGGGCAGTGGAGAGACTGTCAGATGAAGGAATGATTGTGCGTGTCGGCAAGGGCCTGTATATCAGAAAAGAAGATAAGGATAAGAACCGTGCAGAGATACTTCTCAATTATTTCTTTGGTGAGGATAACTCCAGAGGAATGTTTACAGGTCTGCATCTATATAACAAGTACTCTCTGACATCTGTAAAGTCGGACAGTGTTGAGCTGTATTCAGATGTATGCAGGGGTAATGTCTGCCATATCGGGAATATAACTGCAAGAAGACCGGGGGTTGAACTGAATTTCGAGAATACAAGAGTAATTGAAGCTCTTGAAATACTTCAGAATTACAGTGAGATACCTGAGCTTGATAAGACGAAATTCGCCAGATATGCCAAGCAGTTTGCAAGAGGTTATAATGATGAAGCGGCTGTAACAGTGATTCACAGTATGAAATACAAGAAAAGGACTATTGCTTTTATGAAAAAGATACTGGATACCTACAAGGTTACCAATACCCTGTCACAGTTTTTAAGCAATGCGTCCCATTATAAGATTCCTACTTTCTTTAAGCTTGCAAGATGATTTTTTGATTTGCCTATTTACAAATACTACAATTGAATATATAATATCACCATTAAATAAACATAAGCAGAGTAGATTTGTGTGCGTTAAGTGCCGGGTGGACAGGGAGTTGCCATTCGGACGAAAGGGTAGAACTTGCGGTACACATTTCGCATCCCGCTGCTACATACTATGGATGATAATTGCTGGAAACAGCATACATGTGCCTCCTATGTAGAGCGAAACTACTGCAAAGGAGGTCTTTTTTTATGAAAAAATTGAAAACATTACAGATGACAGTTGATGCAATGCTTGCTGCATTGTGCGCAGTGCTTGGGTATATTGCCCTTGATCTTGGTAACATCAAGATAACATTTGAAGGAATTCCTGTTCTAATAGCAGCTTTTTTCTTTGGCCCGGTTGACGGTGTTATTGTCGGTGGTCTTGGAACCTTAGTTTATCAGATATTAAGATATGGAATTACTGCCACTACATTTTTATGGATTCTTCCATATGTGTTATATGGTTTACTTATGGGATTATATGCTAAGAAAGTTAAGTTTAAATTTAATTATTTGCTAACAGCTATTGTTGTTATTGCAGGTGAGTTGATGATTACTGCTCTTAATACAGGTTCATTATTTATCGACAGTAAGATATATGGATATTATTCGCCGGTATTTATTTTCGGTTCCCTGGGAATAAGACTCGTGATATGTGTGGGTAAGGCAATCGTTATTTCAGTTGTGCTTCCGGCTCTTATGAAAGCTGTTGGCAATATTAAAGAGGTTGCAATGTTGAGAGGCGAAAGTAACTAATGGCTGAACAGATCAGACTTGGACTTGAGAGAATAACAGAATTAATGGGACTGCTTGGCAATCCACAGAAGTCTTTAAAGTATGTTCATGTTGCAGGAAGCAATGGCAAGGGAAGTACATGTGCCATGATTGAGTCAGTATTAAGATGTGCGGGTCTTAAGACGGGAATGTTTACATCTCCATGTTTAGAGAGTCTCTCAGAGCAGATTCAGGTAAACAGACAGAATATCAGTGCACAGGATTATGAGACCGCAGAGAATATTGTAAAAAATGCGGCTGTCAGGATGTCAGACTATCCAAGTCCTTTTGAACTGTTGACAGCTGTAGCTATAGTACATTTTACAAGAATGAACTGCGATATTGTTATCATGGAGGTTGGCATGGGAGGTGCTACTGACAGCACCAATGTTATTCCGGCTCCAGAGGTTGCAGTTATAACCAATATAGGTCTTGAACATACGGAATATCTTGGCGACACTCTCGAAAAGATTGCGGGGGTGAAAGCAGGTATCATTAAAGAGGGTTGCACAGCCGTATGTTATGACGGAAGTAAGGAAGTTACGGATGTGGTAGAAAATGTATGCCTTAACCGGAATGTCAGACTGATACTCCCGGATTTTGACGATGTGGCAATAGTGCAGTCTGATATGAATGGGCAGCATTTCATATATCATAAAGCAGAATATATGATTCCTCTTGTTGGAAGATATCAGGTAAACAATGCTCTGCTCGTTTTGTCATGCATAGAAGCCTTGAATAACAGAGGTTATTGGATTAGTGATAAAGCAGTAAAGGAAGGATTAATGAATGTGTCATGGCCTGCAAGATTCGAGGTGTTATGCTCAAAACCTCTGTTTATTCTTGATGGCGGGCATAATCTTCAGTGCGCTGAGGCAATCAGGGACAATATTGAACAGTTTCTCAAGGGTAAGAAGATTACATTTATAATGGGAGTTCTTCGGGACAAGGATTATGAGGATGAGGTAAGGCTTCTTATGCCTTATGCAAGAGAATTTATATGTGTGACACCTGAAAGTGACAGAGCGCTTCCCGCAGAAGAATTATCCAGGCTGATTAATTCTTACGGAGGATGTTCAAGGGCTATGCAAAGTATATCTGAAGGTGTTATGATAGCTCTGTCAGAAAAGAAAGAACCGGTACTTGCTTTCGGCTCATTGTATATGGCCGGAGAGATTAGACGGCTGGTCTGCCATTTTGTGACTGATAATAACTGAATTAACTTATGAGAGGAAATGGTGATGGGTATGAAGAAACTGATGATTGCATCGGATATACACGGCTCGGCATATTACTGCAGAAAGCTGCTTGAAAGATACGAGGAGGAGAAGGCGGACAGGCTTATTCTTCTTGGAGATATTCTTTATCATGGACCAAGAAATGATCTGCCAAAGGAGTATGCACCTAAGGAGGTAATTGCCATGCTCAATCCTCTGAGGAATGAGATTATATGTGTGCGTGGCAACTGTGATACAGAGGTAGACCAGATGGTGCTTGACTTTAATGTCCTTGCGGAACAGGCCTATGTGTCTTTTAATGAAAGGGATATTGTTCTTGCGCATGGACATAAGCTGGATGAAAAGAATATTCCGGCGCTAAAGGATAATGATATTCTTCTGTGTGGACATACGCATGTGCCAAAGTGTGAGAAGAGAGACAATTATATTTATATGAATCCAGGTTCGGTATCAATTCCGAAGGAGGGTTCAGAGCACAGTTATATGATTCTCACAGACAAGTTCTATTGGAAGAATCTGGATGGCGAAGTGTATATGGAATATGAATAAAGATTTAATACATTTTTAATTGAATTTATCAGCAGGTATGATACCATATGTGTGTTGATGTTTATACTTCAATATACAGAAAGGGAATTATATGGGTTATGAATAGATTCAGACAGAGTTTTTCCAGATTTATGTATGGAAGATACGGTATGGACCAGCTTTCCAGATTCTTATCATATGTAGTTCTTGCACTGATTATTATTACATTTTTTCTTCATAACAGATTATTATATACAATAGCACTTGTGGGGATTGTGTATATATATTACAGGATGTTCTCCAGAAATATATCAAGAAGAAGCGCTGAGAACGAGAAGTACATGAAGTATCATTATAGATGCATGACTAAGTTCAATCAGTTAAGGGCACGTATTAAGGACAGTAAGACACACAGGATTTTCAAGTGTCCAAGCTGCGGGCAGAAGATAAGAGTCCCTAAGGGAAAGGGAAGGATAAGTATTAAGTGTCCTAAGTGCCGTATAGAATTTATTAAGAAGACATGATTAAACAGGCTGTTTATATTGCGGGAAACCGGGTATAACAGCCTGTTTGTGTCATGTGTGGTATTTTGCAGGCATACATATTGAATAATCAGCATACCGGAAGCGGTTGTTTGTATGAATCCAAGAATAGAGAATCTATTACAGATAAGTATTAATTCAGATGAGGATTTTAGAAGGCAGATACCTGATCTTAGTGCCGGGTTTAATGAGAGTGACAGAACATGGGAGGTTGTGGTAAAGACGGCAGCGGGGATACAGTATTTAAGCAGTGTGTTTACAGAGACCCAGTTTATTGAACTGCTGTGTGGTTACTGGATTATCCGTGGCACGATACAGGATATTGAGCAGATTGCAGAGGCACCGGAGATTATATATATGGAGAAGCCTAAGGCTATGTATTCTGAATTATATGCAGCTAAATCGGAGGCCTGTGTTAATCTCGCTAAGTCTGAAAGAACTCCCTATAAGGGTGTTACTGGCAGGGGAGTACTTGTTGCGGTAATTGATACAGGTATTGATATAGCTGATGATGAGTTTCTCAATGAGGATGGAACAACAAGAATCAAGGCAATATGGGATCAGGGAACGGATATAAGGTATGATTCGGATGAGATTAACGCTTCACTTGAAGATTACAGGCAGGGAAGAACAAGGTTTCTCCCGGCAGCAGACAGAGCCGGACATGGAAATGAAGTGGCGGTTATTGCATGTGGAAACGAAGGTGTTGCATCCGATGCGGATATAATTATTGTGAGGCTTGGAAATGCAGGAGGAGAACCGTTTATCAGGACAACACAGTTAATGCGTGGTCTGGATTACTGTATAAGAAAAGCAATTGAATATGGCCAGCCTGTTGCTGTAAATATAAGCTATGGAGGTAATTACGGCAATCACGAGGGCAATTCAATATTTGAGATGTTTATAGACGACTGCTGTGGCACATACAGATGCAGTGTATGCATTGGAGCGGGTAACGAGGGCGAGGGGCGAACTCATTATCTTGGAAAGCTTGATAATTATTCTGTTCAGAATGTTGAACTGGCAATAGGAGACTATGAGACCCAGATAAGTATCCAGATATGGAAAAGATTCATGGATAAGTGTGTTATAGAGCTTTTTGCACCAACAGGAGAAAGAATTGTCATAAGTGATATAAATGCAGGATTTCAGGAAGTGGATTTTAACAATATGCAGCTTGTGACAGGGGCATACGGACCGGGACCTTTCTATATGGAAGAAGAAATATATACGGCAATAGCCGCGAGTTCTGGATATATTACCCCCGGCATATGGAATATAAGGTTCAGTGCAGGGGAAATTGTGGATGGCACCTACAATATATGGCTTCCATCAGTAGTGACATTAAGCGGGGCTACAGGATTTCTGAGGCCTTCGCCGGAGTATACATTTACAATTCCATCTACATCAAGACGCGGAATATGTGTTGGGGCTACAGGAATAGTTCCGGGGAGTGCAGCTGTTTTTTCGGGAAGGGGAGTGACAGTAGATAACAGTCTGATATTATATGCAAAGCCTGATATAACGGCACCGGGAGTGAATATTAGAATTCCGGGACAATTAGAGAAATATGTCACCGGAACATCCTTTGCTGCACCGATGGTAACGGGAGCGGCAGCAATGCTGATGGAATGGGGGATTGTTAAGGGTAATGATGCAGATATGTTCGGAGAGAAGGTAAAGGCGTATCTTATAAGAGGGGCAACCCGAACCGGAGGAATCTGGCCGGATTCGGCAAGAGGCTGGGGAGAACTTTGTGTTGCAGCCAGTATCCCGGAATGACATTATATTAAAATAATACTTGAAAAAGATATAAACATTGTGATAAGGTATGCTTGAAGAGGCGGGATACATTTTAGTAATAATATATTATAGAAATGAGGTTACGTATATGAAGATTTCGACAAAGGGAAGATACGCATTGAGGGTTATGATTGACCTGGCTGAACACAACACAGGCGAATTTATTCCACTTATGGATATCGCAACAAGACAGGATATATCTGAGAAATATCTGGAGGCTATTGTTGCTACGCTGAGTAAGAATGAGTTCCTGATTTCCTTAAGGGGAAAGGGAGGCGGTTACAAGCTGGCACGCAATCCTGAAGAATACACTGTATTAAGTGTTCTTCTTGTAACGGAGGGCTCGCTTGCTCCTGTTGCCTGTCTTGAGAAGAAGCCGAACAGATGCCCTAAGATTGCAGAGTGTAAGACCCTGCATATGTGGGAGAATTTCGAGAAGCTTGTCAATGATTATTTTGAAGGAATTACAATTGCAGACCTTGTAAATTCTAACTCAGGTATAGACAGTTATATTATTTAAAAGCATGGATAATTCATACCAAATCTTTTCAATTGGAGGTTTGGTATGATTTTTTTTTAATATATTTTACAAAAAATCCCAATAACATATTGACATAGTAGGTAAAAGGGTTTACTATATGAACAGTTCATCATATGCATGAATGCTTACCCTATCTTAATGGTAATTATTGAAGGGCAGGTAAAACAAGGAGGATGTATGAGTGGATTTAATACAGCATTGCTTCATGAGGGGGTAGACCAATATCCCAATGGGGCGACACTTGTTCCTATATATCAATCCAGTGCATTTAAGCATGAGAGCGCTGAGGAGCTGGGTGAGATATTTGACAACAGGGCAATGGGTTTTTCATATACAAGAATTAATAATCCTACAACGGAGGCATTTGAAAAAAGAGTGACTAAACTCGAAAAGGGATTTTCCAGTGTTGCGTGTTCCTCAGGAATGGCGGCTATATTTAATTCAATTGCAAATGTTGTAGTGCAGGGGGATGAAATTGTTGCGTCCTGCGGGTTGTATGGCGGTACAGTTGAATTATTTGAAGATTTTAAAAGCTTTGGTATAACGGTTAAATACGTTAAAGATAACAGACCGGAATGTTTCGAAGAACTGATAACAGACAGAACGAGAGTGGTATTTGCCGAGACAATAGGTAATCCTAAGCTTGATGTGACTGATATAGAAGCGGTTGCCGGTGTGGCACATAAACATGGTGTGCTTATGGTAGTTGATAACACTGTATCAACACCGTACCTGGCACAGCCTATTACATTAGGAGCGGATGTTGTCGTGAATTCTTCTTCCAAGTACATTAATGGAAGCAGCAGCGCAATAAGCGGTATTCTTACATACAGCGGCAAATTTAAATTTAATGCAGAGAAATATCCGGGGCTTAAGCCGTATTTGAAATTCGGACCTATGGCATATATAATTAAGCTTCGTAATGGTTTGTTCAGAAATACGGGTGGATGTATTGCTCCACAGAATGCTTTTCTTAACAATATCGGTCTTGAGACACTGGGGCTGAGAATGGAGAGACATTGCCGCAATGCTCTGGAACTTGCAGAGTTTCTTGATACATTGAACGGAATAACCGTTAATTATCCGGGGCTTGAATCCAGTCCATACTATGAGGTGGCAAGAAAACAGTTTTGTAAAGGCTACGGGGCAATAATAACATTCCGGGTTGGAAGCAGACAGAGAGCATTTAAGATAATTAATTCATTAAAGATACCTCTTATTGTTTCTAATATTGGCGATACTAAAACGCTGGTAATCCATCCGGCCTCCACAATTGCCCTCCACCTAAGTGAAGAGGAAAGGGAAGCCTCAGGAGTGTATGATGACCTGATACGTGTCAGCGTGGGGATAGAGGATATTGAGGATTTGAAAGAAGATTTCAGAGCAGCAATAGAGTCCTCAACATAGATATATATAAGATAAATATATACAGGATAAGGAGAAATGTTATGGCAGAGAAAGTTGATTATGCAACACTTAAGAAGGGCGGATTTATGAGACAGAAGCAGAAGAATAATTTTTCACTTCGTCTTGCAGTTGTAGGAGGGTATCTTACAGCAGAGAATCTTATAAAGATTGCTGAGGTTGCAAAGGAATATGGAGACGGACATGTTCATCTTACATCCCGTCAGGGCGTTGAGATTCCATTTATTAAGCTTAAGGATATTGATGCTGTTAAGGATAAGCTGGCTGAGGGAGGATGCAGACCCGGGGTGTGCGGTCCAAGAGTCCGTACAGTCACAGCCTGTCAGGGCAACACAATCTGTCCAAGCGGCAATATTGACACATATGATATTGCAGTAAAGCTTGATGAAAGATATTTTGGAAGGGAGCTTCCACACAAATTCAAGTTCGGTGTTACCGGATGCCAGAATAACTGTCTTAAGGCAGAGGAGAATGATGTTGGTATCAAGGGCGCTGCTGATGTTAAGTGGATTGAGGGCAAATGTATTGGCTGCGGTGTGTGCGAGAAGGCATGCCGGACAGAGGCCATCACGATGGAGAATGGCAAGGTCAGAGTGAATTATGATAAATGTAATTACTGCGGAAGATGCGCTAAGTCCTGTCCTACAGATGCGTGGGATGCTCCTTCGGCATATATCATTTCATTTGCAGGAACATTTGGTAATGCTATATGTAAAGGTGAGACACCGCTTCCTCTGATAAGAAGTGAGGAACAGCTTTTCAGAGTGTGCGATGCAGCAATCCAGTTCTTTGAAGATAATGCAAAGCCGAGTGAAAGATTTAAGTTCACGCTGGACAGAGTTGGAAGAGAGGAATTCTATAAGAAGATAAAGGAGGCATACAATGGCTGATTTTGAGATTGATGATACTGTGGATATTACTGATGTGGTCTGCCCAACAACATTTGTTAAGGCAAAGGTGGCACTGGAAGAGTTAGATGACGGGCAGATACTGGCTATAAGAATGAATGACGGAGAGCCTGTCCAGAATGTTCCAAGAAGCATAAAAGAAGAGGGACACCAGATATTAAAGCTTACTGCCAATGAGGACGGAACCTATGTACTCATTGTAAGGAAGGTAGAAGACGAGGACGAATAAAATTGTGTGGATATATATCCGCGCGGAAAGAGGTGACAATGGCGGTAAGAGCTAACGCAGAGAACTTTGAGGAGTTGGTGCTTAAGTCAGAACTCCCGGTTTTAGTGGATTTCTATTCGGATTCCTGCATACCATGCAAGATGATGGCGGGAATAGTTGGAGACATTGAGGATGATTATGAAGGAAAGCTTAATGTCTATAAGGTAAATGTTAATTTTGATGATGCGCTTGCATCAGAGTATGAAGTGCTGTCAGCACCTACATTTATCGCCTTTGACAAGGGAGAGGAGATTGGCAGACTTACAGGAAAGACGACTTTAGATGCACTTCTTGGATTGTTTGAAGGGAAAATTAATTAATTGATGAGGGAGGAAGTAAAATGACAATTACAGTTGCAGGAAACAAGAAGAATTATGATGAGGAGCTTACTATTGCACAGCTTATAGTTAAGGAGAATGTTGAGAATGCTGAGTATGTTACAGTTACTCTCAATGATGAATTTGTGGAAAGAGATGAATTCGAGACAACGAAATTAAAAGATGGAGATGCAGTAGAATTCTTATATTTCATGGGAGGAGGAGCATACTAATGGCGTTTACTAATGAACAGCT
>CAMEVC010000005.1 GCA_945939115.1 uncultured Eubacterium sp. | reverse complement strand
CCACAGGCAGTACAATATGATATATTTAATGTGCAGTTTTGAAAGAGCAATCTTTTATAAAGGGGATTGGTCAAATGGTATGATAGGGGTCTCCAAAACCTTTGGTGGGAGTTCGATTCTCTCATCCCCTGCTGATTAAGAGGATTTAAGTTGTATAACAGCTTAAGTCCTTTTTTTCTTATTTATATTTTTATTGGAGGATAGATAGTTTGAAAGAGATAAAATATGAGCATATTGTGCATCCTTTTCCACCGCTTTACAGCAGCGATTCCAGAATATTGATTTTAGGAAGCCTTCCTTCAGTTAAGTCAAGAGAGCAGTTGTTTTTCTATGGACATCCACAGAACAGATTCTGGAAAATGCTGAGTATAATACTGGGGGAAACGGAGCCGGTAACGATTGATGAAAAGAAAAATATAATACTGACGCATGGGCTGGCACTTTGGGATACGATATATAGTTGTGATATTGTGGGTTCCAGTGACAGCAGTATTAAGAATGTTGTTCCGACAGAACTTACATCAATAGTAGAAAAAACGAAGATTAATAAAATTATATGTAATGGAAAAACTTCCGGTAAATATTATGAAAAATATCAGATGAATGAATTGGGGATTAAACCTGTCATTCTTCCCTCAACAAGTCCGGCTAATGCAGCATTTACATTAGACAGACTTGTTGATATATGGAGGAATGAAATTATTTCTGGCGAATAATAGCTTTCCATTTTGGTGAGAATATGTAATAACATATCATGCATATCATTCCGAAGGCAAAGCTTATTGGAAAAGCAATCATAATATATGTACCGTCAAAGAAACGAGAGATAATGTAACCGGCTGGGATTCTTACAGCCCAGAGCATCAGCACGTTAATTATTGTTGTATATCTTACAAGACCAACACCGTTTACAACACAGATGATACCGTTGAATATGGCATAAATCCATTGTGATAATAGCAGTGTGACGACAAATCGGCTTGCATACATAAGGACGCCGGGGTCATCAGAAAAAATGCGTAGAATAGGCATTCTGACTGATATAAATGATAGTCCGAAGGATAAAGTAATCAGACCTGAAACAACGGGTATTTTGATATATCCCTTTCTTAACCTGTCGAAATTCTTGGCACCGAAGTTCTGACCAGAAAATGTTGTCGCTGCACTTGAAAGAGCAGTGATGGCTATGTTAGAACATCCTGTTATTCTTCCTGCGACAGAAAGTCCCGCCATAAAGGTTGAACCCTGTGCATTAACCATTGCCTGAATAACCATATGTCCAAAGGAATATAAAGAATTATTCAGTCCGATAGGTAGTCCTATAGCTACTATTTCCTTTAATTCCTCAAAATGAAAATGTCCTGAAATAAATGAAAAATCTAATTCAGGAAACTTATTCCTGATATAAATTATGCTCACTAACCATGATATAAACATAGCAGTGATTGTTGCTATGGCAGCCCCTGTTACATTCATTCCAAACACAGCTACAAACAGTAAATCAAGGGTGATGTTAACTATGCATGAAACAACAAGAAACCATAAGGATGCCTTGCTGTCACCCATTCCACGTAGTATTCCGGCATTCATGTTGTAACCGAGATTGCCAACTGTTCCAAGAAATATGATTCTTGTGTATGTGACGGCGGCATTCCATGTATCTGCCGGTACACCCATACATTTTAATATAAATGGGGATGCCAGATATCCTATTATAGAGAGAGGGATACCGCAGACATAAATAAAGAAAATGACCGTTTTGCACAGACGGATGATTTTATCAATGTCACGGGAACCCATGCTTTGCGATACAAGAATTGAGACTCCTGTACCAATTCCCAAGAAAATGCATAGGAGAACCTCTACAGGCTGTGAACTGGTTCCCACAGCAGCAAGAGAAGTTTTGCCACAGAAGTTACCTATAACAAGAGTATCAACGGTAGTATATAGCTGCTGTAGTACATTTCCCAGAATGATTGGAATTGCAAACAGAAGAACATTTTTCATGATAGGACCGGTTGTCATATCAATTTTTTTCGTATTCAATGTAATTGCCTCACTAATTATAACATTTTATCTGTAATTAATAATAAACAAAAATGTCAATATGGTCAAGACAGCAGAAGGGATAATCAGGTTTGCCAAACAGGTACTTACTGTGGTAAGCTATAAAGGCAGGATATTGAATGAATTGGAGATAATTATGAATGATATTATTATAAGAAAAATGCATAAAGCAGATTCTGAGGAAGTTCTTGCCATGATGAAGATTTTTTATGCATCACCGGCATTACTAACTGACCCTTCGGAGGATGTTATGAAGAGGGACATTGAGGATTGTCTCGGAGATAATCCGTTTATTGAGTGTTTTGTATTTGAGGACAAGGATAATATTATTGCCGGATATTCCATGGTTGCACACAGCTATTCAACAGAATGTGGCGGAAACTGTATATGGGTTGAGGATATATATATTAAACCGGATTACAGAGGAAAGCACATAGCAGGAAGTTTCTTCGACTATCTTGACGAGATGTATAAAGGAAAAGCAGTAAGAATGAGGCTTGAAGTCGAAGAAGAGAATGAGAGTGCGGTTAAGGCATACAGAAAAGCAGGATTTGACAGACTTGGATATGTCCAGATGTCGAAAGAATATTCAGAGTAAGCAGGAGGTATATATGGTAGACAGTCGTAATTTCAAGAAGCAGAATCAGAAAGGTGAGGGACTTAAGAAGCATAAATGGATTCCATTAGTTGTTATTATTGTTCTGGCCCTGATTCTTATATTGATTCAGTATTTTATGCTGGATATACTTATGGCAGTAAACAGTGCAGCACAGTAAAATATAATTTATATATTTATAAATTGCTGGATATTGAGTAATCCCCAGCCCTGCAGGTTATCTGGCAGGGCTTTTTTCGTGCAGCAGTATTTGAGGCGCATTTTAATTTCTTTTGGTGTTAATGGTTTATTTGAAAGCACATTTGCAATGGCGCCTGAGACAATTGGAGCAGACATGGATGTTCCGCTTTTTACAGAATATGAATTTCCTGTATTGCTGCAGGAATATATATATGAACCATTTACAATCAGTTCAGGCTTTACAATACATTCATTGGTAGGTCCACGGCCAGAGAAAAAATCTTTTCCATCAGGTGAGCCTACAGTAATGATTTTACGGCAGGTTCCCGGAATTGCTACGGAATGCTTGAGAGGGCCGTCGTTACCTGCTGCGGCAACAACGGATATATTTTCATCCCAGAGCTTTTCAATAGCTTGTTCAAGAGCTTTATGATCCTTTCTTTCGCCAAATGTGGTTGCTCCGAAAGATATATTAACAACCTTAATGTTATAAATGTCTTTATTCTTTGATATCCATTCTGCCGCATCTATTACATTTTCAATTCGCCCGTTTCCATACTTGTCGAGTACTTTAATGCTTACAAGGTTGGCCTGCGGACAAAGTCCCTTGATTCTGCCGTGGCTTGCGGTTCCATCTCCGGCTATTATTCCGCTTACATGTGTTCCATGTCCACAGTCGTCATAGGGATATCTCTTTCTGGCAATGTAATCTTTAAAGGCAATTATTCGGTTTTTAAAATCAATGTGAGGATATATTCCAGAGTCGATTACAGCGACTGCGATTAATTTATTCATAATATTTTATTTCAAAACATAATATATATATTTCATTATATTCAGAATCCGGTTAACTGTTCATTTATAAGTGAAAAGGTTTGCTTTTTAGCTGGTCTTGGAATATAATACTTACATCAATATTAATCGTGTATGAGAGGTTTATGTATGGATAATAAGAGAATAGTAGTTGCCTTAGGACGTAATGCATTTGGAGAGACTTTTCCGGAGCAGCAGCAGAATGTTAAGAAAGCAGCAGTGGCAATTTCTGATCTTGTAGAAGCTAAGTATCAGGTTGTTATTACACATAGTAACGGACCACAGGTGGGTATGATACAGACTGCAATGACTGAATTTGCAAGACTTGAGCCTGATGACAGAACCGTTGCACCTATGTCTGTGTGCGGTGCCATGAGTGAGGGCTATATCGGATATGATTTACAGAACGCAATAAGAGAAGAGCTTATTAACAGAGGTATATATAAGACGGTTTCAACTATCATTACCCAGGTAAGAGTTGATCCTTTTGATATTGCTTTCAGTGAACCGTCTAAGGTGATTGGAAGATATATGTCAAAGGAGGAAGCTGAGGCTGAAGAGGAGAAGGGTAATTATGTCGTTGAGGAAGAACCGGGCAAGTTCAGAAGAATAATAGCTTCTCCTATGCCAATAGATATTTATGAGATTGACGCTGTGAAGGCACTTCTTGATGCTGACCAGGTAGTTATAGCGGCAGGAGGAGGAGGGATTCCTGTGTTGCAGCAGGGCGCTCATCTTAAGGGAGCAAGTGCGATAATCGAAAAGGATTATACAGCAGCTAAGCTGGCTGAGCTTGTAGGTGCCGGAACATTGCTTTTCCTTACAGCTTATGACAAGCTTACTATAGGAAAGGGAACGCCGGAGGAGAAGGTGTTTGATAAGGTGTCAGCATCAGACCTCCATCATTATATTAAGGAGGGGCATTTCCCGGCAGTTACAACATTTCCTAAGGTAGATGCATCTATCAGGTTTGTTACTGCTGATAAGGATAGAAAGGCAATTATTGCTAATCTTGAGAAAGCAAAGGATGGACTTGCAGGCAAGACCGGAACAATGATTACAGCATAATTATAGTATAATGACTGAATATGCGTTTAGGGCACTGGGATATCCCAGTGCCTTTTTTGAACTTTTTTATTCTTGTATAAATGTGACGGTATATCTGCCAAATACGACATAATATATACAGAAGATAACATTTATAAGACAAAAATGTATCTGAATGATATAATAAGCACAGTCGGAATATAATTATGATTGGGGGAAAATGTTAGTATTTAATATGTTTGACAGAAATGACACAACCTGTGTCAGATTTGAGAGGGTTTTTCTTACAATGGGAAACCGGCTGGAGGATTTCTGGAGTCTGAGAAGCGGATATATTGCAGGCTGTTCCAGACAGGAAGATGAAGCATTTATTAAGAGATACAGGAAGGTACTTGTTGTCATGTCGGGCAGCATGATGACAGATGTGTGGACCTTGTATTATATGGATGTAATAAGGCTTCTTAAAGACCGTGGCGAAATAAAGGTTATGGCTATGGTTGAAGACGGAGTTGTACTGCCATCAAGATACAGATGGCTCAATGGGGCGGATGTCACTCAGATAGCTTTTTATTAATTATCCACTTGCATTTATCTGTATTAATCTCTATAATCAACTTTGTATGATTATTTTTATAATAGATTGTAAACTATTATACATTATTTAGTTGGAGGAGATTATTAATGATTAGTGCTAATAATGTAACACTTCGAATTGGAAAGAAGGCTCTTTTTGAGGATGTTAATATTAAGTTCACAGAGGGAAACTGCTATGGACTTATTGGTGCCAATGGTGCGGGCAAATCAACATTTTTAAAGATTCTTACAGGGCAGATTGAACCCAGTAAGGGAGATGTCACTATCACACCGGGACAGAGACTTTCTTTCTTGGAGCAGGATCACTTCAAGTATGATGAGTATAATGTTCTTGATACAGTAATCATGGGTAATGAGAGACTTTACCAGATTATGAAAGAGAAAGAAGCTATATATGCCAAGGAGGATTTCACTGAGGAAGACGGTAATAAGGCCAGTGAACTTGAGGCAGAATTTGCAGATATGAACGGATGGGAGGCTGAGTCTGACGCAGCACAGCTTCTCAATGGACTTGGTGTTGGAACAGACCTTCACTATAAGACAATGAGCGAGCTTAATGGTAGTGAGAAGGTTAAGGTTCTTCTTGCCAAGGCTCTTTTTGGTAATCCGGATATTCTGCTATTAGATGAGCCTACTAACCACCTTGATCTTGATGCTATTGCATGGCTTGAGGAGTTCCTTATTAATTTTGAGAATACTGTTATTGTGGTATCCCACGACAGATATTTCCTTAATAAGGTATGTACACAGATTGCAGATATTGATTATGCCAAGATTCAGTTATATGCCGGAAACTATGATTTCTGGTATGAGTCAAGCCAGTTGATTATCAAGCAGATGAAGGAAGCTAATAAGAAGAAGGAAGAGAAGATTAAGGAGTTACAGGACTTTATTCAGAGATTCTCTGCTAATGCTTCTAAGTCTAAACAGGCAACATCACGTAAGAGAGCGCTTGAGAAGATTGAGCTTGATGAGATTAAACCGTCAAGCAGAAAGTATCCATATATTGATTTCAGACCAGCGAGAGAGATTGGCAACGAAGTACTTACTGTAGAAGGTATCTCTAAGACAATAGATGGAGTTAAGGTTCTTGATAATGTATCATTTATCGTTAACCATGATGACAAGATAGCATTTGTTGGATCTAATGAGCTTGCAACTACAACTCTTTTCAATATTATAACAGGCAATATGGAACCGGATGAGGGAAGCTATAAGTGGGGTGTTACTACATCTCAGGCATATTTCCCTAAGGACAGTGCAGCTGAGTTTAACAGGGAGGATACTATTGTAGAGTGGCTTACACAGTATTCACCAGATCCGGACCCGACATATGTAAGAGGTTTCCTTGGAAGAATGCTTTTTGCAGGGGATGATGGCGTTAAGAAAGTTAAGGTGTTATCAGGTGGTGAGAAGGTAAGGTGTCTTATATCTAAGATGATGATATGCGGAGCTAATGTTCTTGTATTTGACGACCCGACAAACCATCTTGATATGGAGTCGATAACTGCTCTTAATAATGGGCTTATCAAGTTTTCAGGAGTGACTTTATTTACATCACACGACCATCAGTTTATTCAGACAACAGCTAACCGTATTATGGAGATTGTTCCAAGCGGACAGCTTATTGACAAGATTACAACTTATGATGAGTATCTTGCAAGTGATGAGATGGCAAGAAAGCGTCAGGGATATGCTGAAGCTGCATCAGATGACGAAGATTAATATATTTAATAGATTGATTCCGGTTTTTCTGCATTGAATTAAAGAATGGAGGTTTGCATGGAGTACGCAACACAGATGGATGCTGCAAGAAAAGGCATCATCACTAAAGAAATGGAAATAGTAGCTAAGAAGGAAAATATTGATATTGAAGTATTAAGAGATTTAATTGCTAAGGGCCAGGTTATTATTCCAGCCAACAAGAACCACAAGTGTCTCAATCCTAATGGAATCGGTAATAAGCTCCGTACGAAGATTAATGTTAATCTTGGAACTTCAAGAGACTGCGTAGATCTTGATATGGAGCTTGATAAGGTGAATAATGCCGTGAAGATGGGAGCGGAGGCTATTATGGATTTGTCTTCCTTTGGTGATACGCAGAAGTTCAGACGTAAGCTCACAGCAGAGTGTCCGGCAACGATAGGTACAGTGCCAATATATGATGCAGTTGTATATTATCACAAAGCTCTTAAGGATATTACGGCTGAGGAGTGGCTTAAGGTTGTAGAGATGCACGCTAAGGACGGTGTGGATTTCATGACAATTCACTGCGGCATTAATAAAGAAACTGCCAAGAAATTCAGGGCAGATAAGAGACTTATGAATATTGTTTCAAGAGGTGGCTCTATTATATACGCATGGATGGAGATGACAGGTAATGAGAATCCATTTTTCGAATATTATGACAGAGTGCTTGAGATATGCAGGGAATATGATGTTACAATGAGTCTTGGAGACGCCTGCAGACCGGGATGCATTATGGACGCTTCAGATATTTCACAGATTGAGGAGCTTGTCACTCTTGGTGAACTGACAAGAAGAGCATGGGAAAAGGATGTTCAGGTAATGGTGGAAGGTCCGGGACATATGCCAATTAACCAGATTAAAGCTAATATGGAGATACAGCAGACTATATGTAAGGGAGCACCTTTCTATGTATTAGGACCGCTTGTGACAGATATTGCGCCGGGTTATGACCATATTACAGCAGCTATAGGCGGAGCTATTGCGGCAACTTATGGAGCATCATTCCTGTGTTATGTTACTCCGGCAGAACATCTTCGTCTTCCGGACCTTAATGATGTTAAGGAAGGAATTATCGCATCTAAGATTGCGGCACATGCAGCGGATATTGCAAAGGGAATTCCAGGAGCGACGGACTGGGATTACAGAATGGATAAGGCGAGAAAGGTACTTGACTGGGAGGCAATGTTTGATGAGGCAATTGACCCGGAAAAGGCTAGAGCCTACAGAGCTTCATCTAAGCCTGAGAAAGAGGATACGTGTTCAATGTGTGGTAATTTCTGTGCTGTTAAGAATATGAATAAAATTATGGACGGAGAAATTGTAAGTATATTTGATGAGTAATATAGCAGCGTTGATGCAGGGCGAAACATAATTATTATATTAACAGTAAGGAGGCTGCCCGGTTGTGGCAGCCTTTTTTGTGGCGGTATATTGTATTAGAGTATAATATGGAGGGAATATGACTATATTGCTTATTCTGCTGGCTTTATTGCCGACATTATTTATGATTGTATATATTTATTATAAGGATTCATATGAAAAGGAACCTGTGGGACTTCTTGTATCCCTGTTTGCAATGGGAATGGCAGGAATTATACCGGCAGTAATACTGGAAGGAATAGGAAGTGCTGTATTAGGCCTTTTGGCGGGGGCTAATATGACTTTATATAATGCTGTATTTGCGTTTATATGCGTGGCACTGGTTGAGGAAGGTGTTAAATACGTTATAGTATATACCACAACATGGAAGAATTTTAATTTCAATTACAAATTTGATGGCATTGTATATGCAGTACTTACATCTCTGGGCTTTGCAACCTTGGAGAATGTTCTTTATGTGCTTCAGGGAGGGCTTTCAGTTGCCATAGCAAGAGGACTTCTGTCAGTCCCATCTCATGCTATAGATGCGGTATATATGGGATATTATTATGGTAATGCCAAGTATTATGATTCTGTTGGAAATGCAAGAGGCAGGAAATCCAATCTAATTAAAGCGCTTATTGTGCCAATAGTTCTTCATGGATTATATGATTTTTTCCTGTTTGAGGGAACAATGATTTATCTTGTTGTTTTTTTGGCGTTTGTCATTGTGCTTGATATATGGGCTGTTATCAGAATTAACCGTTCGTCAAAACAGAATATGCATATTTATAAGGAGAATCCGCAGATGTATACGACGGTTTATCCGGGGCAGAACACATTTGTTAATCATTATAATGTGTACATGTATTGTGTGAATTGTGGCACCAGACTGAATACAAATGCTTTTTTCTGTCAGAATTGCGGGTATCCTGTCCACAGAATGTGATTTGCCTTAAGGCTGGATAAATGCTATAATAACAAGATACGTGATGTTGTTATGAAGGAGTGAAATATATGGCAAAGACAGCCAGTAAGACTAGTAAAAGTAATACAGCTAAGAATAGAAAAAATACTACTTCTAAGGGAAAAAAGCAGACTAAAGCGGTTGCTGATAATCAGTTGCGCAATGACTGCATTATTCTTATATCCATGGCTTGCGCCATTATACTGGTACTCAGCAATTTTAATCTTGCGGGAACTCTGGGAAGAGGTATTAAGTGGCTTATGTTCGGGCTTTTCGGAGTGATGGAATACATTTTTCCTTTAATATTGGTGGCAAGTATTATTTTCCTTATGGTAAACAGAGAACTTATCAGGGTGGCAAGAATTAAAACTGTTGCGGCATACTGCCTTGTGTGGGTGTTGTGCGGTATGATTCAGTGTGTGTACAATAAGCCTGATATAAGTGAGAATGGAATAGGAAGTATATTTGAGTATTGCGCAGACAATAAGACAGGAGGAGGTTTTCTCGGCGGCGTTTTATGCAAAATGCTAAGTCCTGTTGGAGTTATTGGAACAGCGGTTATTCTTATTATCCTTGCAATTATATGCATTGTTGTAATTACAGAGAAATCTTTCATATCAGGGCTTAAGAATGTGGGAAACAGCGGCCAGCGTATGATGCAGGAAGCACGCGAGGATTATTCTGCTTATAAGGAGCATTCTGCAAGCAGGCATAATAATGATATGTCAGATGAAGAATACCGGAGAATCCGTGAGGAAGAACGCGCAAAGGCAAGACTCAGGAAAATTGAGAAAAAAGAAAAACAGCTGGCGCAGAAGAAAGCACGGGAAGAATATCTTGCCAACGCACGCATGAATAATGTTGTCAGGGGAGTGACATCTGATACGCTGATTACAGGCAGTGATGATTCTGTAAGTCAGGATATTGATATTCATGAGATTGTTGTCAATCAGGAACGAAATGATGAATACACAGGTGATATATACGAGCCTGATAGAAATATGAAGTCTGCATCCAGAGATGAAATTTTCTCTGATGAGAATGATGAATTGTTTGAGAGTATGTACTCTGATGATAAGAGCAGTAGTGAAAACGATGATTATTCAGTACATTATGATGAGCCTGATAATATGACAGAGGTAGAGGCAGAGGCTGTACATAAGATTATGAATCACACGGAACGCATGGAGGTTGATGAAGATATTACTTCAGAAACTAATGTGTCTGAAAGCGGTGATGATACGAATAATATTGTGCCACAGACTCCAAAGAAGCCGAAGAAAGCCTATAAATTCCCTCCAGTGAGTCTTTTAAAGAAGAATCCGGGAGGAGCAGGTGGTGGTAAATCTGAGTACAGGATGACTGCCCAGAGGCTTCAGGAAACGCTGCTCACGTTCGGTGTCAAGGTGACTATAACTGATATAAGCTGTGGTCCTACAGTTACAAGATACGAATTACAGCCGGAACAGGGAGTTAAGGTAAGCAAGATTGTATCTCTGTCGGATGATATTAAGCTTAATCTTGCAGCGGCGGATATAAGAATTGAAGCACCTATTCCGGGCAAAGCGGCAATTGGGATAGAGGTTCCTAACAAGGAAGCAGGAAGTGTGTATTTCAGGGAATTGATTGAGTCTAAAGAATTCAAGGAAAGCCAGTCTGCTGTATCATTTGGCGTGGGTAAGGATATTGCAGGAAAGACAATTATTGCAGATATAGCCAAAATGCCTCATATGCTCATTGCCGGAGCAACAGGTTCAGGAAAGTCGGTATGTATCAATACAATTATTATGAGTATTCTTTATAAGGCAAAGCCTGAGGATGTAAGGCTTATTATGGTAGACCCAAAGGTTGTTGAACTAAGTGTCTATAATGGAATACCACATTTGTTATTGCCTGTTGTAACTGATCCGAAGAAGGCTGCCGGGGCACTTAACTGGGCTGTCAATGAAATGACTGACAGATACAAGAAATTTGCTGTTATGCAGGTGAGAAATATTAAGGGTTACAATGATATTGTGGAAAAGAAGAACAAGGAGGGGATTGACCCGCCTATGGAAAAGCTTCCTCAGATTGTCATTATAATAGATGAGCTTGCAGATCTTATGATGGTTGCACCTGGTGAGGTTGAAGATGCAATATGCCGTCTTGCACAGTTGGCAAGAGCTGCCGGAATCCATATGGTTATTGCTACCCAGAGACCTTCTGTAAATGTTGTTACAGGACTTATTAAAGCAAATATTCCGTCTAAGATTGCATTTGCAGTTTCTTCAGGAATTGATTCGAGAGTTATTCTTGATATGAATGGTGCAGAAAAGCTTCTCGGTAAAGGAGATATGCTGTACTTCCCGTCTAATCTTCCAAAACCTCTGCGTGTTCAGGGTGCTTTTGTATCAGATGAGGAAGTTGAAAAGGTGGTATCTTTCCTTAAGGAGAATACGGAAGAAGTATCTTACGATGAGAGCATTGCGGAGACCGCGGTAAGTAATGAAAGCCTGCCGGGGAATGCCAGAAGCGATGATGAGAGAGATTCATTGTTTGCCGAGGCCGGAAGGTTTGTCATTGAGAATGAAAAGGGTTCAATCGGAAGCCTGCAGAGACATTTTAAGATTGGATTTAACAGAGCCGGAAGAATTATGGACCAGTTAGCTGAGGCGTCAGTTGTGGGACCTGAGCTGGGGACAAAGCCGCGCAAAGTCGAAATGACAATGGAAGAGTTTGAAAATCTTCTAAAATAATAACCGGGAAAGTATAATTTACTACAGAATTATGTTGACAGGAGGATGGATATGAAGCTTTCAGAGATTTTGAAGATATGTTCTGAGAATGAAGTTGAAAAGTTTGAGTATAGCATTATTAGTAAAAATGCTGATGCAGAGGTTACAGGTATAACATCAGATTCGAGAAATATGCAGGATGGGTATGCATTTGTGTGTATTAAAGGTGCAGTGAGTGACGGACATAAATACATTGGTCAGATTGCAGATAAGGCGTCTGTTATTGTTGTGCTTCAGGGAGAGAATAATTATGAAGCAAACGGCAGTGCGGCAGTGATTGAAACACCTAACACAAGGCTTGCATTAGCGCTTATGTCAGCAGCTTTCTACGGTAATCCGGATAAGAAATTGTTCACTATTGGAATAACCGGAACAAAGGGTAAGACAACAACAACTTATATGGTGAAAAATGTACTTGAAGCCTGTGGAATTAAGACCGGACTTATTGGAACAATTGAGACTATTATTGGGGATGAGTGTATCCCGGCTCATAATACCACCCCTGAGTCTATTGAGATTCATAAATCTTTTGCAAGAATGGCAGAAGCCGGATGTAAGGCAGTGGTTATGGAGGTATCTTCCCAGGGACTTAAGCTTGACAGAACAGCCGGAATAATGTTTGACATAGGTGTATTTACAAATCTGGAGCCTGACCATATAGGACCTAATGAACATGAGTCTTTTGAAGAGTATCTTGAGTGTAAGGCTAAACTGTTTAAGCAGTGCAGAGTGGGAATTGTAAATTCCGATGATAAGCATACAGCCCGGATTGTTGAAGGCGCACGCTGCAAGATTGAAAGCTATGGAATAAGTGACAAAGCAGATATTCGGGCAGAGAGTATTAATCTTTTACATGAGCCTGGAAAGATTGGTCTCACATATGATTGCAGGGGACTTGTCAACATGAAGGTTGAACTTAATCTGCCGGGTAAGTTTTCTGTATATAATTCTTTATGTGCAATTGCAGTTACAAGACATTTTAATGTGAGTGAAGAGGCATTAAAAGAGACACTTAAGAATGTTAAAGTAAAAGGAAGAATTGAACTTGTGAAGGTGTCAGATGAATTTACCCTCATGATTGATTATGCACACAATGCAATGTCATTGGAGAGTATTCTTACTACTCTTAAGGAATATAATCCTCACAGACTTGTATGTCTGTTTGGATGTGGAGGAAACCGTTCGCGAGAGAGAAGATTTGAAATGGGTGAGGTGTCAGGAAGACTTGCAGACCTCACAATTATCACTTCAGATAATCCAAGGTTTGAAGAACCCGAGGCAATTATAGAGGATATCAGGACAGGTATTTCTAAAACAAGTGGTAAACATGTTGATATCATCGACCGTAAGGAGGCAATAAAGTACGCTATTGCTAATGGAGAGCCGGGAGATATAATTGTTCTTGCAGGAAAAGGTCATGAAGATTATCAGGAGATTAAGGGCGTAAAGTATCCAATGGATGAGAGAGTGCTTATTGAAGAAGTGTTAGAGGAATTGAAAGGTAATTAATGTACGCGGACATAATTATAGATATTTCACATGAACAGCTTGATAAGACATTTCAATATGCTGTTCCCGAAGAACTTGAGAATACAATTGATATTGGGATGACGGTGGATATTCCCTTTGGTGCCGGAAACAGGATTATTATGGGATATGTCGTAGGTCTTAGCGACAAGCCGAAATATCCGGTGGATAAGATTAAATATCTTGTGGATGTTACGAAGGGACGTGTATGCGTTGAGAGCAGAATGATAAAGCTTGCTGCCTGGATGAAACACAATTATGGCTCAACTATGAATCAGGCTATGAAAACAGTTATACCGGTAAAGGACAAAGTAAAACAGAAAGAAAAGAAATCTGTCAATCTTGTCGTCGATGCCGGCACAGCTAATGATTATCTGGAACAGTTCAGAAAAAAGAACGCAAAAGCAAGATACAGGCTTTTGGAGGCACTTATTAATGAGCCTGTAATAGATATTGATATTATTAAATCTAAACTTAATATTACTCAGCAAACTATAAATGCTTTGCAGGAGCTGGGAATTGTTGAAGTTAAATCAGAAGAAATGTATAGGAATCCTGTGCGTGCTTCTAGTCTTACAGGTAAAACAGTAAAGCTAAATGAACAGCAGCAGGATGCTGTGGACAGAATAATACTGGATTATGATAACAATATTTATAAGACATATCTTCTTCATGGGGTAACCGGAAGCGGAAAGACGGAAGTTTATATGGATGTAATTGAACATGTCCTTAATAAGGGAAGACAGGTTATTGTTCTTATACCTGAAATTGCACTTACATTCCAGACTGTGCAGAGATTCTACAGAAGATTTGGTGACAGTGTGTCGATTATGAATTCCCGTATGTCAAAGGGAGAGAGATATGACCAGTTTCTGAGAGCCCAGAGAGGCGATATAAGTATCATGATTGGTCCAAGGTCTGCACTGTTCACACCATTTTCAAATATAGGTCTTATAGTTATTGATGAGGAACATGAGACTGCGTACCAGTCTGAGACAGCACCGCGGTATCATGCCAGAGAGACGGCAATCCACATAGCACAGGAGTCAGGAGCGTCCGTTATTCTTGGCTCGGCAACCCCTTCGGTTGAGAGCTATTACAATGCTCTCTCCGGGAAATATGAGCTTATCAGTCTTGATAAGAGAGCGGGAGATGGCAGGCTTGCTAAGGTAGATATTGTTGATTTAAGAGAAGAACTTCGTCAGGGTAACAGAACAATATTCAGCAGGAAATTAAGGGAACTTATTGCTGACAGATTAAAACGCCATGAACAGACAATGCTGTTTCTTAATAAGAGAGGTGTGGCAGGATTTATATCATGCCGTTCCTGCGGTAAAGTGATGAAATGCCCGCATTGTGATGTGTCGCTTACAGAACATGCCAATGGATGTCTTATGTGTCATTATTGTGGATATACATCTCCTAAGATAACTGTCTGTCCGGAATGTGGCTCAAAGTATGTGTTAGGATTCAGAGCCGGAACAGAGGCGGTAGAACAGCAGGTAAGAAAGGATTTTCCACAGGCGAGGGTGTTAAGAATGGATATGGACACCACGAAAGGAAAAGAGGGGCATGAGAAGATTCTTGCAGAATTTGCCAATGGCAATGCGGACATACTTATCGGTACACAGATGATTGTTAAGGGACATGATTTTCCAAATGTAACACTTATGGGTGTGCTTGCGGCAGATATGTCATTGTATGCAAGTGATTTCAGGGCATCGGAGAGAACGTTCCAGCTTCTTACCCAGGCTGCAGGGAGAGCGGGAAGGGCAGAGAAAAACGGCGAAGTTGTGATACAGACATATACGCCTGAACATTTTAGTATTGTTAGTGCAGCTAAACAGGATTATAATGATTTCTATGAGCAGGAAATAGCATACAGAAAGCTGATGGCATATCCGCCAGCGGGTAATATGATGAAGATAATGCTGTCATCTTCTGATGAAGATATGCTTGCCAAAACTGCAGGAACCTTGAAAGTGTATATTGATACACAATGCATACGGCCTGGGCTTATGTGTATTGGACCGGCAGATGCCCCTGTTTATAAGATAAAAGATATATACAGCAAGATTATCTATGCAAAGCATTCAGAAAGAGATGAACTTGCAGACCTTTATGAGAAACTGGATTCTTATGTGATAGGAAATCCGGATTTCAGGAATGTTAATGTGCAGTATGATATTAATGGGTAGTAATATTTTATGCCACGATAAGGAGGAATTATGGCGCTTAGAAATATAAGAACACTTGGAGATGATGTGTTAAGAGCAAAGGCAAAAGAGATAACAGAGATGACACCAAGAATCAGGGAGCTGATTGATGATATGTTTGATACTATGTATGAGGCTAATGGAGTGGGGCTTGCAGCTCCACAGGTGGGTATAAGAAAGAGACTTGTTGTCATTGACTGTGGAGATGATCCTATTGTTCTTATCAATCCGGTTGTTTTAGAGACAAAGGGTTCTCAGACAGGATTTGAAGGCTGCTTAAGTGTTCCGGGAAAGACAGGAACAGTTACCAGACCTAATTATGCCAAAGTAAAGGCACTTAATGAGGATATGGAAGAGATTATTGTGGAGGGAGAAGAGCTTCTTGCAAGATGTCTTCTTCACGAGATTGATCATCTTGATGGAATTATGTATGTTGATAAGGTTGAAGGTGAACTTCTTTCAGCAGACGGTCTGGAAGAAGAGTAATTCACAGAAAAGAGGAACTGATGCGAGTAGTATTTATGGGAACCCCGGATTTTTCTGTGGGAACACTTAAGGCAATAATAGAGGCCGGACATGAAGTGGCAGCCGTTGTCACTCAGCCGGATAAACCTAAAGGAAGAAGTAAAGCGCTTGTATGCTCCCCTGTTAAGGAGGAGGCAATGTCACATGAATTAAGAATTTTGCAGCCTCAGAGGGCAAGGGATGAAGAATTTATCCAGGAACTTAAGGCAATTAATGCAGACGTCTTCGTTGTTGTGGCATTTGGGCAGATTCTTCCGTCAAGTATAATTAATATGCCGCCTTATGGATGTATTAATGTCCATGCTTCACTTCTTCCAAAGTATCGCGGTGCATCGCCGATACAATGGGCAGTAATTGATGGGTGCGAGTATTCCGGCGTCACTATAATGAAGATGGATGAAGGCATTGATACAGGTGATATCCTTAAGACAGAAGAGGTTAAGCTTAACCCTAAGGAAACAGGTGGAAGTCTTTTTGAAAGGTTAAGTGATGTGGGTGCAAGGCTTCTTGTGGAAACACTTGAAGAGCTTGAGGCAGGGACAGTTGTTCCCGTCCCACAGAATGATGCGGAAAGTACCTATGTGAAGATGCTTGATAAGTCTTTTGGAAAAATGGATTTTAATGAGGATGCTGTTAAGATTGAAAGACTTATACGTGGACTTAATCCATGGCCGAGTGCATTTACCTTTATAAACGGTAAAATGCTTAAAGTCTGGGATGCAGATGTTATTTCTGACGATTCTGCCTGCCAGCTAAGAGATGGCGAGCCTGGAGAGGTTGTTGAAATAGACAAAGAATCATTTACAGTTGCCTGTGGTAATGGATATCTTATAATAAAAGAAGTGCAGCTTGAGGGAAAGAAGCGCATGGACAGTGGTTCCTTCCTTCGTGGAAATCATCTGGATGAGGGCATTGTTTTAGGAGAATAGAAACATTTGTATTAACTAATAAGAAATGAGGTATATGTATGGTTGCATTATATGGATATTATGGATACGGGTATTATTATGACCCGATGTATATTCTGATTATTATATCCTGTGTCATTGCTCTTATTGCACAGGTAAAGGTTAAGAGCACATATAACAGATATGCCAAAGTGGCATCATCTAAGGGGATGACCGGGGCAATGGTAGCTGAGCAGCTTTTACGGAGCCAGGGAATATATGATGTGTCTATTCAGAGAATATCAGGTAGTCTTACTGACAATTACAATCCAAGACATAAGACTTTGAATCTGTCGGATTCAGTATATAATTCAACATCGGTTGCGGCTATAGGTGTGGCAGCCCATGAGACAGGACATGCAATCCAGCATGCACAGGGGTATGGACCATTAAGCTTCAGGACAGCGCTGTTTCCATTCGCTAATATTGGTTCACAGCTTTCATGGATATTTATTATTGCCGGACTTATATTTGGCTCAACTAATGTGCTTGTTGATATAGGAATTCTTATGTTCTCACTGGCGGTTCTTTTTCAGCTTGTTACCCTGCCGGTAGAGTTTAACGCATCCTCAAGGGCATTAAAGCTTCTTGAGTCGGAAGGATATCTGTATGGAGATGAAAACCGTCAGGCAAGAAAGGTGCTTACTGCAGCGGCCATGACATACGTTGCGGCAGCGGCAACAGCTATATTACAGCTTTTGAGACTGATTTATCTATTTGGAGGAAGACGCCGTGACTGATTCGGTGAATTTAAGAGCAGTTGTTCTCGATATATTAATGGAAATCAATGAGAAGGGTGAATTTTCACACCTTCTCATTAATAATGCCCTGACAAAGTATCAGTATCTTGATAAGAATAAAAGAGCATTTATAGGAAGACTGGCAATTGGTACTATCGAAAACAGAATAGAGCTGGATTACATAATTGACCAGTTTTCAAAGACTCCCGTCAGGAAGATGAAGCCATTAATCAGAAACATATGCGAGATGTCTGTATATCAGATTATGTATATGGATAATATTCCGGATTCTGCTGTATGTAATGAGGCGGTTAAGCTTGCAGTGAAAAGAGGATTTGGAGGTCTTCGTGGATTTGTCAACGGATTGTTAAGAAATATTGCAAGAAACAGAGATTCTATAAGATACCCTGAGAAGGATACAGATATTTTACAGTATTTATCAGTAAAATATTCTATGCCGCTATGGATAGTGCAGATGTGGCAGCAGCAGATGGGTGCTGAAAAGACAGAAAGGGTGCTTAAAGGCTTTAAACAGGAAAAGAGGACATATATAAGATGCAACACTGTGAAATCCTCCGTTGAACAGATAAGCAATACTCTTGAAAGGGAAAATGTTAAAGTGACCCGGGTCCAGGATATACCTTATGCATTAGAAATAGAAGGATATGACTATATTGCCGGACTGGAAAGCTTTAATATGGGACTTTATCAGATTCAGGATATTAGTTCCATGACAGCAGGCTATATGGCTGAATTTAAAGAGGGAGATATGGTAGTTGATGTATGTGCAGCACCGGGGGGAAAGAGTATCAATGCTGCCATAAGCGTTGGCAGTACCGGCAGAGTTTATTCAAGAGACATATCAGACTATAAGGTATCTCTAATTGAGGATAATGTCAGGAGAATGGGACTTGACAATATAACAGTACAGGTTCACGATGCTTTGGAAAGAGATGATGATATGGTGGAAAAGGCAGATGTTGTTATTGCAGATCTGCCTTGCTCAGGCTTAGGTGTCATCGGAAGAAAACCGGATATAAAATATAATATAACTCCGGACAAGCTTTGTTCATTAAAAGAACTTCAGCAGAATATACTGTCCGTAGTACAGGCATATGTCAAAAAGGGAGGAATCCTTATGTATAGTACGTGTACGATAAACAGCAGTGAGAATGAGGAAAATGCTGACTGGATATGCGATAGATTTGGATTTAGCAAAGTGGAGTACAGGCAGATTCTTCCGGATGAGAAGGGCGGAACGGATGGATTCTTTGTCGCAAAGCTTAGGAGAGAACAGTCATGACAGATATTAAATCTTTGAATTTCAATGAATTGTGTGAATATGTTATTGGGATTGGTGAGAAGAAATTTAGGGCAGAACAGCTTTATCAGTGGATGCATCAGAAGCTGGCAGATAATTTCGATGAGTGTACTAATCTTTCTGCAAGCTTGAGAGAAAGGTTAAAAGAAGAATGTGAGTTTACACATTTAGAGCCGGTGCGGATACAGCACTCAAAGCTTGATGGAACAGAGAAATACCTTTTCAGGTTATCAGACGGCAATTATGTGGAAAGTGTCCTGATGAAATATCACCACGGCAATTCTGTATGTATATCATCCCAGGTGGGATGCCGTATGGGGTGCAGATTCTGTGCATCTACGCTTAATGGGAAGATAAGAGACCTTAAACCTTCAGAGATGCTTGACCAGATATACAGAATACAGAAGATAACAGGGGAACGCGTAAGCAATGTTGTAGTTATGGGTTCCGGTGAGCCTATGGATAACTTTGATAATCTCATAAAGTTCATAGAACTTCTCAATGACCCGAGGGGACTTAATATAAGCCAGAGAAATATTACGGTTTCATCCTGTGGTCTTGTCCCTGAACTTAAGAAGCTGGCTGACCTTAAGCTTCAGATTACGCTTGCAATATCTCTTCATGCTCCGGAGGATGAGTTAAGAAAGACAATGATGCCAATTGCAAACAAGTACTCTGTTGCAGAGTTAATGGATGTGTGCAGATATTATATTGAGAAAACAGGAAGAAGAATTTCATTTGAATACAGTCTTGTAAAGGGTGTGAATGATTCATTTAAGTGTGCAGAGGAGTTAATAAGTCTTGTCAGGGGGCTTAACTGCCATATTAATCTTATTCCCGTCAATCCAATAAAAGAAAGGGATTACAGGCAGACAGGAAAGGATGAAGTCTACGCATTTAAAAATAAACTTGAAAAGAATGGAATAAATGTTACAATTAGAAGGGAAATGGGCAGAGATATTGATGGTGCCTGTGGACAGCTAAGGAATAAGTACATGGAGGATGTTAATGAGAGCAACGGCAATTACTGATATTGGCAAGACCCGTGCCGTTAATCAGGATTATATATATGCGTCTGTTGAAAGTATTGGCTGCCTGCCGAATCTGTTTGTTGTGGCAGATGGAATGGGAGGACACAAAGCTGGAGACACTGCTTCAAGATATACTGTTGAGACGCTTAAGGCATTGATAGCTGAATCTGAAGAAACAGATGCCTTATCTGTAATTAGTGAAGCTGTAAAGAGTGTTAATACCCTGCTGATTAAGAAAGCCGGAGAGTCGGAGGACTATCAGGGAATGGGAACTACGCTGGTAATTGCAAGTATATTTGGCAATGTACTGAGGGTGGCTAATGTTGGAGACAGCAGATTGTATGTGATAGATGATGAAATCACACAGATAACAAGAGATCATTCTCTGGTGGAGGAAATGGTACTTGCAGGACAGCTAAGCAGAAGCGAGGCCAGAACACATGCTAAGAAGAATGTGATAACAAGAGCAATTGGTGGAGAAGAACAGGTGGAACCGGAGATGTTTTCCGTTGACCTCAAGGAGAACAGTAAGATTCTTATGTGTTCGGACGGACTTACTAATATGTTGGAAGATGATGAGATAATGCGGATTGTAAAGAATAGTCCGGATATTGAGGAGGCTGCTGCAGTTCTTATTGACAGAGCGAATGCCAACGGTGGTAAAGATAATATATCAGTTGTGATTGTAGAACTGTAAGTGAAAGGGATAGGTTTTTTATGTTAAGAAAAGGAATGTTTTTAGCAGACAGATACGAGATAATTGAGCAGATAGGAACTGGCGGAATGTCAGATGTATATAAGGCAAAATGCCATAAGCTCAACAGGTATGTAGCAATTAAGGTTATGAAATCAGAGTTCAGTGAGGATAAGACATTTGTGTCTAAGTTCAGGGCTGAAGCTCAGTCAGTAGCAGGATTTACACATCCTAATGTAGTAAATGTATACGATGTCGGGGATGAGAACGGCATATATTATATTGTAATGGAACTGGTTGAGGGTATTACACTCAAGAAATATATTGAAAAGCGTGGCAGAATTCCATTTAAGGAAGCAGTAAGTATTGCAATCCAGGTAGCAAATGGGTTGGATGCAGCACATAAACACAATATTGTTCACAGGGATATAAAGCCGCAGAACATTATTATTTCTAAGGAAGGTAAGGTCAAGGTTACTGATTTTGGCATTGCTAAGGTTGCATCTTCAAGTACAATCAATTCTTCATCAACTATGGGTTCTGTTCATTACATTTCACCTGAGCAGGCAAGAGGTGGATACTCAGATGCGAGAAGTGATATATATTCATTGGGTATCACTGTATTTGAGATGCTTACAGGAACCGTTCCTTTTGATGGGGATTCAACAGTGGCAGTTGCAGTACAGCATATACAGGATGAGATTCCAGCTCCATCTACAGTTGCCTCTGACATACCTTTAAGTATTGACAGGATTGTAATTAAGTGTACACAGAAGAAGCCGGACAGGAGATATCAGTCAGCAGCAGAGCTTATTACAGATTTAAAGAAATCTCTTGTTATGCCGGATGTTGATTTTGTTACAATGGCTCCAGCGTATGCTGCATCTGGTGCAGCGGCAGCGGTTTCGGCAGCTGATACGCAGGTTACAGGAGCAGCAGAGAATACAGATGATGACGATGAATTCGATGAGGATATCTTTATGGACGAAGAAGATGATGAAGAGGATGAAGAGCAGGAAGATAATTCATCTGATACAGAACTGAGTGATGATGTGGATATCGATGATGAGAGCAATGATAAGCTTGATCTTATTATGAAAATTATTGGTATCGGTATTGCTGTCATTATTCTTATTGTTACTATATTTGTAATTGTTAAGCTTGTGGGAAGTACCAAGTCAGCTAAGAAAGAGAATACAGAGACTACCCAGAGCATATCAGAAGAAACTAAGACTTCAGATAGTGACAAGGATAAGGTTGTTGTTCCAAAGGTTGAGGGCATGACTAAGGATGAGGCTATCAAAGCGCTTAATGATGTAGGACTTGGATACAGACAGGTTATTCAGAATTCTAAGACAGTTGCTAAGGATAAGGTTATTTCTCAGGGAACAAAGGCTGGAACAAAGGTTGCTAAGAATACACAGATTATTCTTACTATAAGCGGAGGAGAAGAGGTTATTAATATAACCGTTCCTTCAGTAGCAGGCCAGACAGAAGATGAGGCTAAAGAGACTCTTGAGGGCGTAGGTTTTAAGGTGGCAGTTGACTACAGTTACAGCAGTTCTGTTGAGAGTGGAAAGGTTATTAAAGCCTCTCCATCAGGAAGTGTCGCAGAGGGTTCAACAATCACTATTACTGTGAGCCGTGGCAAGGAACTTAAGAATGTAGTTATGGCTAACCTTGTTGGAAAGACAGAGAGCGAAGCTAAGAAATGGCTTGAGGATAATGGTCTTAAAGCAAATGTTTCATATACAACAACAAGCGGAACTTATGGTAAAGTAGTTCAGTGCGATTACTCTGAGGGAACTTCAATTCCGGAAGGCACAACAGTTACAATTACAGTAAGTCATAAGCAGGATGAAAAGACTGTAAAAATGGAAAATCTTATTGGAATGACAGAAGAAGCAGCTGTGAAATGGCTTACAGATAATGGCCTGAAATACACTACAAAAACGGATAATACTGTTACAGAGGATAAGATTGGTAAGGTTACAGCTTGTGATAAGAGTGCTGGAACTTCTGTTGAAGTTGGAACTACAGTTACAATTACAGTCGGTAAAAAGGCAGACAGTAGTGGCACACCACAGAATTAATCAGGTATAATATTGTTTATGCAGGGAAAGATAATTAAAGGAATCGCTGGCTTCTACTATATACATGTAGAGGCCAGCGGTATTTATGAGTGTAAGGCAAAGGGAATATTCAGAAACAGGCATATTAAGCCATTAGTTGGTGATAATGTGGAGATTGAGGTTATTGACAGTGATAATTTCAAGGGAAATGTGGTGGATATCCTGCCAAGAAAGAATGAATTGATACGTCCGGCAGCAGCTAATATAGATCAGGCTATGGTTATATTTGCGGTGAGAATGCCGGAACCTAATTTCAACCTTCTGGACAAATTCATTCTCATGATGAATTATCAGAGCGTACCCACAGTTGTCTGCTTTAACAAGGAAGAGCTGGCAGATGAAGAGTACAAAGAGAGTCTTAGAAACAAGTATGAAGGATGTGGATGTGAGTGTATATTTATAAGTGCTAAGAATAATACCGGCATCGATAAAGTGCATGAAGTCCTGAAGGGAAAGACCACAGTTCTTGCCGGACCTTCCGGAGTTGGAAAGTCAACACTTACAAATCTGCTTATTCCCAATATGCAGGATGAGGAGTCGGAAGTGAGCCAGACCGGAGAGGTGAGCAGAATTGGACGTGGAAGACATACAACCAGACATTCTGAGTTATTTAATGTGTGTACAGACACATATATATGTGATACACCTGGATTTACATCTCTCAACATTCCTGATATTGAGAAGGAGAATCTGAGATATTATTTTGAGGAGTTTGAGCCATTTGAAGGACAGTGCAGATTCAACGGGTGTATGCATGTAAGTGAACCGGGATGTGCTGTGAAACAGGCAGTGGAAGAAGGTACAATTAATTCAGACAGATATAAGTCTTATGTTGATATATATGAAGAATTAAAGAACAGAAGGAAGTACTAGAATGTACTTTTGTTAGGAAAGGTTGTTAGCTATGAGCGGTTTAAAGAAAATTTTATCACCATCAATACTTTCGGCAGATTTCAAGAAGCTTGGAGAAGAACTTGAGACTATCGACAGGGCAGGTGCTGAGTATGTGCATGTGGATGTTATGGACGGACTTTTCGTTCCGAGCATATCCTACGGTATGCCTGTCATCAAGTCAATAAGAAGTGCGACAGACAAAATATTTGATGTCCATCTTATGATAGATGAGCCGATAAGATATATTGATGAATTCGTTAAATCAGGTGCAGATATAATTACTGTACACGTGGAGGCGTGCAAAGATGTGGTAGCGACACTTGAGAAGATAAAGGAGAGTGGTGTGAAAGCTGCTATTACTCTTAATCCTCCAACTCCGGTTTCTGCAATAGAACCTTACTTGGACAAAGTTGATATGGTACTGGTAATGAGTGTTAATCCGGGATTTGGCGGACAGAAGTTTATTCCGGAATCCCTTGATAAAGTAAAAGAGGTCAGAAGACTCCTCGATGAAAAGGGGCTGGATACAGATATTGAAATTGATGGTGGAATAAATACAGGAAATCTTGCTTCAGTGCTTGAGGCAGGAGCAAATGTAATAGTAGCGGGTTCGGCTGTATTTGCCGGAAACGTAGCTGACAATGTTAAGAAATTTAAAGAGATAATGGGTGCATGGTAATAACCATGCACCCATTATTGCTATTGCGCCTTTCGGCGCAGGATTTAACTTATACGTTGAATCTGAAAAGAATCACATCACCGTCTTTAACAACATACTCTTTGCCTTCCATTCTTACAAGACCCTTCTCTTTAGCTCCATTATATGAACCACAGTCAAGAAGATCCTGATAATATACAACCTCGGCTTTAATAAATCCTCTCTCGAAATCACTGTGAATCTTACCTGCTGCCTGAGGAGCTTTGGTTCCTTTAGTTATTGTCCAGGCTCTTGTCTCAGTCTCACCTGCTGTAAGATAGCTGATAAGTCCAAGTATGCGGTAGCTTGCAGCAATAAGCTTATCAAGACCGGAAGAACTGATGCCCAGATCTTCAAGAAACATTTTCTTCTCGTCATCGTCCAGCTCTGAGATTTCCTGCTCAATCTGTGCACAGATAACAAAAACTTCGCAGTTGTCCTTCTTAGAATACTCTCTGACTCTCGCTACATATTCATTATCAGCACCATCGTCTGCTAAATCGTCCTCAGAAACATTGGCTGCAAAGATAACAGGCTTGGCAGTGAGAAGATTGTATTCCTTTAAAAAGGCTTCTTCATCCTCATCCTGACACTCAAAGTTCTTAGCCAAATTGCCCTCCTCAAGGAATGCCTTAAGTCTTTCGAGCAGGTCACATTCCTTGGCGATATCCTTGTTATTGTATGAAGCACGTTTCTGCTTGGCAAGTCTTCTGTCTAAAACTTCAATATCTGAGAAAATCAGCTCTAAATTAATGGTTTCAATATCTCTTATAGGGTCAATTGAGCCGTCAACATGAACAATGTTAGAGTCCTCAAAACATCTTACAACATGAACAATGGCATCTACTTCACGTATGTTGGCGAGGAACTGGTTTCCAAGCCCTTCGCCCTTAGATGCACCCTTAACAAGACCTGCAATATCCACAAATTCAATAACTGCAGGAGTAATCTTAGCTGAGTTATATAATGCGGCAAGTTTATCAAGCCTGTCATCCGGTACAGCAACAACACCAACATTAGGGTCAATCGTACAGAATGGGTAGTTAGCTGATTCAGCTCCTGCCTTAGTAAGTGAATTAAAAAGTGTACTCTTGCCAACATTAGGCAATCCCACAATTCCAAGCTTCATGATAGAATCTCCTCTTAAATTATTAGTATGACTATTCTTTAGTAATCCATACAAACTAGCATTATACAAAAAAATGTAATTAAAAACAATATTTTTAATATATTTTAAAATAATTTAATTTAAATTATAAGTAAATAAAACAATATATTGTGTATAAAAATGTGACATATGCCCTATATAGTGTGGTTGTAGCCAAAAGTGTTACAAATCCAGCAAACATCTGGCTTAGAAGTCTGACAAAAACCAAAAAAGGGGTTGTTTTTTATAACTTTTGAGTATAAAATTGACATTAAAGTGGTGGAAAGTGGAACAGAATGGTGGAAAGTGGGGTGCAAAAGTTATGTTGATGGGCGAATATAACCATACAATAGATGCCAAGGGCAGACTGATTGTACCAGCAAAATTCCGTGAGATTCTGGGGGATGAATTCGTAGTTACCAAAGGACTTGATAACTGCCTTTTCGTATATCCCAATGATGAATGGCAGAAATTTGAGGAAAAGTTACAGACATTACCACTTACCAATAAGAATGCAAGACAGTTCACACGTTTCTTTCTTGCAGGAGCAGCTTCAGTTGAGGTGGACAAGCAGGGCAGAATACTTCTTCCATCCGTACTGAGGGAATTCGCTGGATTGGAGAAAGACGTTGTTTTAGTAGGAGTTGCAAGCAGAATAGAAATCTGGAGCAGAGACCGCTGGAATGAAAGTATCAGTACATATGATGATGATATGGATGAGGTTGCAGCTAATATGGAGAGCCTTGGATTCTCAATATAGTATGTGATATATGGGGTTTGATATGGAGTTTAAACATAAGTCAGTATTACTTAAAGAAACAATTGATAATCTGAATATTAGACCTGATGGCATATATGTTGATGGAACACTTGGCGGAGCAGGACATTCATATGAGATAGCATCAAGACTTACCTGTGGAGGCAGACTTATAGGTATAGATCAGGATGCTGATGCAATTGAGGCAGCCACAGAGAGGCTTAGAGAATTCTCGGACAGAGTTACTATTGTGAGAAATAATTACTGCAATATGGACAAGGTGCTGGATGAGCTTGGTATTGATAAAGTAGATGGCATTCTGCTTGATATAGGAGTTTCATCCTATCAGCTTGATACAGCGAGCAGAGGATTTACATACAATGTTGACACAGCTCTGGATATGAGGATGGATCAGAGACAGGAGATGACAGCAAAGGATCTTGTTAATTCATACAGTGAGATGGAATTGTTCAGGATTATAAGAGATTACGGAGAAGACAGATTTGCTAAGAATATTGCCAAACATATTGTGGCGGCAAGAAAAGAAAAGCCGATAGAAACAACATTTGAACTGAACGAGATAATTAAAGCTGCCATTCCGGCTAAGGTGAGAGCCACAGGAGGTCATCCGTCAAAGAGAACGTATCAGGCAATAAGGATAGAACTTAACAGAGAACTGGATGTTCTGGAGAATTCCATTGATATGATGATAGACAGGCTTAATCCGGAAGGAAGGTTATGTATTATAACTTTCCATTCACTCGAGGACCGGATAGTGAAAGCAAGATTTAAAAATAATGAAAATCCATGTACATGTCCACCTGATTTTCCAGTATGTGTATGCGGAAAGAAACCCAAGGGCAGAGTGGTAACAAGAAAACCGATTGTTCCAGGTGATGAAGAACTCAATGAGAATCAGAGGTCAAAAAGTTCTAAGCTTAGAGTCTTCGAAAGAATATAGTAATTGATCATGGAGGGGAATATTTTGGAGAAGAGAAGAAATCAAGTAAACAACAGAATAAACAGCTATGCCGGTTATCAGTATGGGAGTGCTGTGAGAAAGGTTCAAACAGCAGCACCACAGGTGCGTCCTTATAATCCTTCAAGACAGGAAGAGAAGGAACAGGAGAGAAGAACCAGAAGAGAGATAAGAAGAAATAACAGAATTAATCTGATGTACACTACAGTTCTTGCAGTTTGTGCGACAGCAGTATTTTTCATCTGTTACCAGTATCTTAATCTTCAGGCAGATATAAAGAGCAACAGCGCTGCTGTGGTTGAACTTCAGGATCAGCTTGACTCTCTTAAGGCGGAGAATAACAGCTATGAGTCAGAGATTAATTCCAGCATAGATTATAACGAGGTGTATGATATTGCTGTGAGTGAACTTGGCATGGTATATCCAAGCAGAGGACAGGTTATCAATTATGATTCAAAAGAGAGCGAATATGTAAAGCAGTATAAAGATATCTCAAATAACAGATAATGTGTGGGTAATGAAATATAAAAGGGTTGAGGATTTATGGACAATACCAGTGAAGCAAGAAAAAAGAAAATGATGCGCCGCAGGCGTGTTATGCTTAGAAAAACACACAGAAGAATAAATACAGCATTTATAATTGTATTTGCAATACTGCTGGTTCTTGGAGTCAGGATATTCTTGATCAATTATACGCATGGAGAAGAGTATTCCAAGGCGGTGCTGAATCATCAGACATACAAATCGACAACGATTCCGTATAAGAGAGGCAATATTACATCAAGCGATGGAACAGTTCTTGCATACAGTGAGAAGGTGTACAATCTTATTCTTGATGTAAAGAGTGTCAAGTCGGAGGATGGTAAATATCTGGACAGCACAATTAATGCCCTTGTTGATTGCTTTAGTCTCGACAGGGATAAGATAAAGCAGGTGATTAATGATAATCCTGAAAGCCAGTACCAGAAACTGCTGAAAGAATTAAGCTCAGATGAGATAGCCGGATTTAATGAACTTAAAGCTGATAAATCAAACAATATATATGGTGTATGGTTTGAGGAAAGCTATGTGAGAAAGTATCCTTTCAGTACACTGGCGTGTGATGTCATTGGCTTTGCTTCCAATGTTAATGGAGGAGAGCTGGGGCTGGAAAGCCAGTATGATGACGAACTGTCGGGGACAGACGGAGTTACATACAGCTATGTTGATGAGAATCTTAACGCTGTGGAGACAACTAAATCTGCAGTTAACGGAAACAATATTGTCACTACAATTGATTACAATGTACAGTCCATAATTGAGAAGAAAATTGTGGAATATAATGCGCAGAAGCCATCGGTTAATACGGGAATTGTTGTTATGAATCCTAAAAACGGAGAAATTCTTGGAATGGCAAGCTATCCACAGTTTGACCTGAATAATCCGAGAAAACTCAATGGTATATATGATGAGGAACAGCTTGCCGGTATGACAGATGAAGACATAACCAATGCGCTGTATAAACTGTGGACTAATTATTGTGTTTCGCAGTCATATGAGCCGGGTTCAACATTCAAGCCTTTTACAATAGCTGCAGGACTCGAGGAAGGTGTAATTCATGACGGCGATACATATGAATGCAAGGGATATGAGTATGTAGGTCCTAATATGATAAAGTGTCATTCATACTCGACAACAGGAAGTCATGGAGTTATTAATCTTTCACAGTCGCTGGAGAATTCCTGCAATCCATACATGATAAATATTGCAATAAAGCTTGGAAATGTCAGGTTTGCACAATATGAGAAAATGTTTGGTTTCGGTGCAAAAACAGGTGTAGACCTTCCGGGTGAAGCGACAGGTATTATGTATGACGAGGATAAAATTACAACAATAGATGCTGCTACCAACTCATTCGGACAGAATATAAATGTTAATATGGTTCAGATGATTTCTGCATACTGCTCCCTTATTAACGATGGCAAGTATTATCAGCCACATATTGTCAAAAGAATTGAATCGGCAAACGGCGAGGTTGTGAAGGAAAACTCACCGGTATTAGTCAGACAGACAGTAACCCCTTCTACTTCTAAGTATTTGAGGACATATCTAGAAAATACAGTAAAAGAAGGAACTGCACATAAAGCATATATAGATGGATATTCTATTGCAGGAAAGACTGGTACTGCACAGAAGATTCCAAGAGATGACCTTAAGTGGGTTATTTCATTTATTGGGCACGCTCCGGCGGATGATCCTAAATTCGCAATATATATTGTACTTGATGAGCCGGATGGAACTACCGGAACATCCGGAAGTACATCAGATGCACTTTTGCTTGCAAAAGAAATATGTACGGAGCTTCTGCCTTATATGAATGTGTATAAGGACACAGATGAGCCTTATGTGGACCCTGGTACCGCACCTGAAGAGTCAGGTGTGGACGGAATTCCGGCATCATCGGCTGTTACATCTGACAATACTTCGACAGATAAGAAAGCAACAGCTAACAATTAAATTTTTATGTAATAATAAGTAGAATAACCCTGCTTTGGTTCTCATAAAATGTAGAAGACTAAAGCGGGGTTATTTATTGATGAAGGATGCAGGAAAGTTTGGATGGATTAGAACAAGTCACAGAAAAAAACTTGTTTTCATGATTCTTGCAGTGACTTTGGCAGCAGTTCTGGAATTTGCAAGGCTGGGTGTTCTTATGACACTGAAATCGGAATATTACACACAGAAGGCGGAGGAGCTGCATCAGCGTGAGCGGAGAATCAAGGCGAAGAGAGGCCGTATTCTTGACAGAAATGGTGAGATTCTGGCGGCTAATGAGGTTGTGTGTACCGTGTCTGTAATTCACAGCCAGATAGAAGATGAGGATAAAGTCATTAAGGTTCTCGCGGGAGAGCTTGATATGGATGTGGAGGAGGTTGCAAAGAAAGTAAAGAAAGTCTCATCCATGGAATATATTAAGACAAATGTTGACAAAGAGACAGGAGATGCCATAAGAGAATATGAGCTTTCAGGTGTAAAGGTTGATGAGGATTATAAAAGGGTGTATCCATACAGTGAGCTTGCTTCCAGGGTGCTTGGTTTTACGGGTGCAGATAATCAGGGTATTCTTGGCTTAGAAGCAAAGTATGACACTTATCTTGCAGGAGAGAACGGACAGATTCTTACTCTTTCTGATGCGGGCGGTATTGAGATAGAGGGTAGCCGTGAGGACAGGATACTTCCTGTGGATGGTCAGGACTTGTACACAACTATAGATGTCAATATCCAGAAGTATGCAACGCAGCTGGCATGGGAGACAATGATAAAAAAAGAGGCAAAGCAAGTATGTATAATTGTAATGAAACCGGATAATGGCGAGATTCTAGCCATGGTAAATATACCGGAATACGACCTTAATAATCCCTATGAGCTGAATTATGAGCCTGACGAGGAGGAAGCCGGCAGGGATAAGATGGACCTTCTGAATAATATGTGGCGTAATTTCTGCATTAACGATACCTATGAGCCTGGGTCAATATTTAAAATGGTTACTGCTACTGCGGCATTGGAGACAAAGGTTGTGAGTCTTGATGATACATTTACATGTCAGGGCGCGACTGTTGTGTCCGACAGGAGAATAAGATGTCATAAAACAACAGGACATGGAACGCAGGATTTTACTCATACGGTATATAATTCATGTAATCCGGCGTTTGTTGAGTGGGGAAGACGCGTGGGAGTTGACAATATGTACCTGTATATGGGAAAGCTTGGGCTTTTGTCAAAAACCGGCATTGACCTGTCTGGTGAGGCTGGCACAATAATTCATAAAAAAGAAAATGTTGGTGCAGTTGAACTTGCGACTATGTCCTTCGGACAGTCATTTCAGATTACGCCGGTTCAGATGTTGAGAGCAACTTCGGCGATAATTAATGGAGGAAAGCTTGTGACACCACATTTTGGCATGTACACAAGTACATCTGACGGTTCGGTAGTCAATGAATTTGCATATTCTTCCACAGAGGCTGCCATTGAGCTGGATACAAGTGAGAAGATGAAGACTATTCTGGAAGGGGTAGTATCTGAGGGCGGAGGAACAAAAGCCTACATTGAAGGCTACTCTATAGGAGGAAAGACAGCAACTTCACAGAAACTGCCCAGAGGCTCAGGGAAATATATATCTTCTTTTATTGGATTTGCGCCTGCTGATAATCCGCAGGTTATTGCAATGTGTCTGATTGACGAGCCGACGGGTGTATATTATGGCGGAACTATTGCGGCGCCTGTCATAAAAACTCTATATGAAAATATATTGCCTTATCTTGGTATTGAGCAGACAGAACAGCTTGAAAAATAGGGCAATTAATAGTAATATATTTTGTATACATAATGTTTGAAAGGAAGTAGACAACGATGGATTTAAAGAACAAGACAGTTATGGTTGTGGGGACAGGAATCAGTGGAATCGGAGCTGTCAGTCTTTTGAATAAAGTTGGCGCAGATTGTATTCTGTACGATGGAAACGACAAGCTTGACAGAGAGAAAGTAGAAGAAAAGCTGGGAGATAACAAGGCGCAGATTATTATCGGAGAGTTTGATAATAAACTTCTTGACAGAATAGACCTTCTAGTAATAAGTCCGGGCGTACCGATAGACAGCCCGATAGTTGTCACATTTAAAGATGCGGGAATCCCTGTGTGGGGAGAGATAGAACTTGCCTATAATTATGATAAGGGAAGGATTATTGCAATAACAGGAACTAATGGTAAGACAACAACAACAGCCCTTGTGGGTCAGATAGTTTCTGCATATAATGAGAAAACATTTGTTGTGGGAAATATTGGAAACTCATATACAGGCGAGGTTCTTAAAACCAGCGAGGATTCTTACACGGTTGCTGAGATAAGCAGTTTCCAGTTAGAGACAGTCCATGAGTTTCACCCGGTAGTTTCTGCCATACTTAATATAACGCCTGACCATCTTAACAGACATCATACAATGGAATGTTATGCATGGACTAAGGAGCGGATTAGTGAGAACCAGACCAAGGCGGACACCTGTGTACTCAACCTTGAAGATAAATATCTTGCTGAATTTGCACCTGACTGTAAGGCTGATGTGGTGTGGTTTTCAAGTGAGAGGAAACCTTCAGTCGGAGCATATGTTGACGGTGAGATGATTATGTACACAGATGGGGTAAAGGATTATCCTATGCTTAATGTCCACGACATGAACCTTTTGGGAAAGCATAATTATGAAAATGTATGCGCTGCAATAGCGATGACTAAGGCGGCAGGAATACCTGATGATATTATTATAGAGCAGGTTAAGAAGTTCAAAGCTGTTGAGCATAGAATTGAGTATGTTGCAACCAAAAACGGAGTGGATTATTATAATGACTCAAAGGGAACTAACCCTGAGGCAGCTGTCAAAGCAATTGAGGCAATGGTGAAACCGACTATACTTATAGGCGGCGGATATGACAAGGGTTCTGAGTTTGACATGTATGTCAAAGCCTTTGGAGATAAGGTTAAGATGCTGGTGCTTATCGGACAGACAAGTGCTAAAATTGCTGATACCTGCAAGAAATATGGGTTTGATAATGTTAAATATGCTGATTCTATGGAAGAGGTTGTGAAAATATGTGCGGAGAATGCAGAAAGTGGAGATGCGGTATTGCTCTCGCCTGCATGTGCAAGCTGGGGAATGTTTGACAACTATGAACAGAGAGGAAGAATATTTAAAGAGCTGGTCAATAATTTATAAAAAGGCGGTGTTTTATGCCTAGCAGGAATAGAAATAACAGAAAGAAATACGGGTTTTATTTTGATTATAGTCTGCTGTTTGTGCTTGTGTTTGTTGTTGGATTCGGTCTTACAATGATATACAGCACAAGCTCCTACACAGCGCAGATTGAGGAGGGTGACCCTGAGTTTTATTTCAGGCGGCAGCTTATTTTTACAATAATCGGATTTGTTATAATGGTGTTTGAAACAAAGTTTTTTGACTATCATTATCTGAAGAAGCTGGCATTGGTTATATATATTGCAGGGCTTTTCAGTATGTTATTGTTAAAGACACCTTTGGGAATAACCCGTAATGGAGCCACAAGATGGATAAGACTTCCGGGATTAGGACAGTTTCAGCCCGCAGAGGTTGTCAAGATTGGAACAATAGCCCTCACGGCACTGCTTGTGGTACGGGCAGGTCAGAATATAAAGAACTTTAAGACGGTGATTGTTATATGCGTTATTACAGGTGTTATTCCGGCAATAGCTGTCTATGCTTTGTCATCTAATCTGAGTAGTGCACTTATTGTTATGCTTATTTCAGTAGTTATGACATTTGTTGCATACCCAAGCTACAAGATATATGTGGTGCTTGTGGGAGTATTCGGAGCGGCTTTTGCGGTATTCTTATCATGGATTAAGAAGATGGCTGCAACAGGAAATCTTACAGGTAAATTCAGACTTAACCGTATTCTTGTGTGGCTTAATCCGGAGAAATATATAGATGATAAGGGATATCAGACGGTTCAGGCACTATATGCCATAGGTTCAGGGGGACTTTTTGGAAAGGGGCTTGGAAAGAGTCTTCAGAAACTAGGGTATATTCCAGAGTCACAGAATGATATGATATTTTCTGTTATATGTGAGGAACTGGGACTTTTTGGCGCATTCTGCCTTATAGCACTTTTTGTGGTTATGCTGTGGAGAATTAATCATATAGCCCAGAATGCACCGGATTTGTTTGGCTCGATGCTGGCAACAGGTGTATTTGCACATATAGCAATTCAGGTAATACTTAATATTGCGGTAGTAACTAACACAATTCCGAATACCGGTGTTTCACTGCCATTCATAAGCTATGGTGGTTCTTCAGCGGTATTGCTGCTGGCAGAACTTGGAATTGTCTTTAATATAAGTAGTCAGATTAAGTTGGAAAGATAATGAGTAAGAAGAATGATAATATAATCCGAAAGAAGAAACACACTAAAAGATTTCGGCGGGCAGTGTGTATATTTGCGGTTATCGCTGTAGTATCCGGGGGATTGTTCGCTGCGGCATACAATATATTTGAAGCAAAATCTATAGAGTTCATTGGATGCACGCACTATTCCGACGAAGAACTGAGACAGAAAATTTTTGGCGGGAATTATGTAAATGTTCTTTTTTATAAGTTGTTTGGAGATGAAGATACTAAGATTCCATTTATCCAGAAATATGATGTGGAGACGGAGTGGCCGGACAGGCTTTATGTAACTGTATATGAGAAGGCTATTGTAGGGTGTGTCAGGTATATGGGTTGCAATATGTATTTTGACAAGGATGGAATTGTAGTTGAGAGTTCTACTGAAGAATACGAGAATGTACCGGAGATTGACGGACTTAAATTCGATTCCATAGTCCTTAATTCAAAGCTGGATACTGGCAATCCGGATGTGTACAATACAATACTTGAGCTTACACAGAGCTTCGACAAATACGATATTCAGGTCGATAAGGTGTATTTTGATTCATCTTATAATATTATGCTCTATATGGGAGATGTCAAAGTGAGCCTTGGAAGCAGCAAAGATTTTACGGACCGCCTGTTTGAACTTAAGCAGCTTTCAGCTAAATTTGGAAGTCTTAAAGGAACTCTTTATCTGGATAATTATAACGGGGATGAAAGTTCAATAATTTTTAAACGCGAAAAGTAAAAAAACTGTTGATATTTTTAGTGAAAAATTATAATATATTATGTAGTTTAATTTAAGATATTTGAAGGAGGCAGCAACCTTGTTAGAAATAATGAATAACGATTCAGAGTCATCAGCAAAGATTATTGTTGTTGGTGTAGGTGGAGCTGGTAATAATGCAGTTAATAGAATGATAGATGAGAATATTAGTGGAGTAGAGTTTATTGGAATCAATACTGATAGCCAGGCACTTACACTGTGCAAGGCTCCGACTGCTATTCAGATAGGAGAGAAGCTTACAAAGGGTCTCGGTGCGGGAGCACAGCCTGAGATTGGTGAGAAGGCTGCAGAGGAGAATGTGGACGAGCTTACACAGGCAATCAAGGGGGCTGATATGGTGTTCGTTACCTGTGGTATGGGTGGCGGAACAGGAACAGGTGCTGCCCCGGTAGTTGCTAAGATATCCAAGGACCTAGGAATTCTTACAGTAGGCGTTGTAACCAAGCCTTTCAAGTTTGAAGCAAGAACAAGAATGATTAACGCTGAATCAGGTATTGAAAAGCTTAAGGAGAATGTTGATACACTTATTGTAATTCCTAATGATAAGCTTTTAGAGATAGTAGACAGAAGAACAACTATGCCGGATGCCTTAAAGAAGGCTGATGAGGTATTACAGCAGGCCGTTCAGGGAATAACAGACCTTATTAATGTACCAGGTCTTATTAATCTTGATTTTGCTGATGTTAAGACTGTAATGGTGGACAAGGGTGTTGCCCACATTGGTATTGGTACTGCAACAGGTGATGATAAGGCTATTGAAGCTGTTAAACAGGCTGTATCAAGTCCTCTTCTTGAGACAACAATCGAGGGAGCATCACATGTTATTATTAATATATCAGGTGATATAAGCCTTATGGAGGCTAATGAGGCAGCAAGCTATGTTCAGGAGCTGGCAGGAGACAATGCCAACATTATCTTCGGTGCCATGTATGATGAGAATGTTACAGACCAGGCAACAATAACAGTTATTGCTACAGGTCTTGAGGATGGCAATGTTAACAAGGCTATGGCAGGATTTGCAGGTATGGCACATGGAGCCAGACCAACTGTCAATGTTAAGCCACAGTATACATACTCACAGCCGCAGACAGCAAGAACATCTGCATCAGCAGCAGACGCTCCTCTTCCGGGGCTTAAGCAGCCGGCACCTGTAACACCACAGGTTAAGGACAGAGGAATTACTATTCCTACATTTTTACAGAAGAATAAGAAGTAATTAATAATGAGTGCATACAGACGTCATCTGGATTTCCGGATGACGTTTTTTTGTTATGTTTTTCGTGATGCATTTCTCTTTTTGACAAATTTTGCAAGGATTGTCATATATACTTGTGTCCGTAACAAACAAACCAAAGATGCTTAATGAGGAGGTGATAAAGGATATCGTTATATATGCAGATGTTCTGTTTGGAATAAACTTTGTGTCAGACTTTATGGTGCTGATTATAACAGACTGGATATTACATTATTCTGCCAAATTATCCAGAATGCTTATTTCTGCCACTTTAGGTGCTGTATGGTCAGTCATAAGTGTGTGTATTCCATTGAGATTTGCTCTGCCTGTCAAGATAATAACTTACGGACCGGTTACATTGATAATGGTAATGGTTATGTTTTCAGGAAGTGGGATGGACAGACAGAGAACATCAAAACAATTAAAGCTTTATATGAGAAGTCTGTTAAAAGGGTGTGCGGTGATGATAACCTCTGCACTCTTTATGGGAGGAATTATGCATGGATTGAAGTATACATTTGCAGGATACTTCATAGGAAATGTTATTCTTTCTGACAGTGAATTGGTACTCTTTTTTGCTGTATCGTTAGTGCTTTGCTTTATGATAATAAGGCTGTTGCGTTCAATGAGGATGGAGGACAGCTTAAAAAGGCACATTGTAATTGGCTTACAGGGTCATGAAATAGAAATGGACGCCATAATAGATACAGGCAATACACTGGTAGATTATTTTGGGAAAAGACCTGTTACAGTGGTTGAGAGAACTTATTTTGACAATATTCTCAGTGATATAGATAACTTACATAAGCTTCAATATCACCTGATTCCCTACAATTGTGTGGGGAAAACAGGTGGGATGATGGAAATCATAACAGCAGATTATATACATATATACAATGGAGATGAAATGAAAAAATGTGAATATGCCGCAATAGGCTTATCTGGAAGTAAGATTAATGGAAATGGGGAGTTTCATGCTCTTCTTGGAAGAAAAATGATTGAGTAGAAGAATAGGGAAATGGGATTATAAGAAGAAAAGGATGGATAGAAATATGGTAGTAAAGGTTGCTATGGCAGATAACTTTCAGTTTAAGGTGATGCCATCAATAAAGAATTTTTGTTTTTTGAAACAGGGAGATGTTCATTATATAGGCGGTTCTGATATTCTGCCTGCACCTCTTGATATATCTGAGGAGCAGGATGCAATAGAGGCGTTGGGAACTTCTGTTGATGCACAGGCAAAGCATAAGCTTATTGAACATAACTTAAGGCTCGTGGTGTATATTGCCAAGAAATTTGATAATACGGGAGTGGGAGTAGAAGACCTCATATCTATAGGAACTATCGGACTTATCAAGGCAATAAATTCCTATGATAAGGATAAGAACATCAAGCTTGCCACATATGCTTCAAGATGCATTGAAAATGAGATACTTATGTACCTTAGGCGCAACAGCAAGTTAAAGGCAGAGGTGTCGATAGATGAACCGCTTAATGTGGACTGGGACGGAAATGAGCTTCTTCTTTCAGATATTATTGGAACGGACGAGGATATAATATACAGGGATATCGAGACAGAGGTGGAATGTAAAATGTTAAAAAGAGCTATAGACCAGCTTCCGGAGCGTGAAAGAATAATTATTGATTTAAGATTCGGACTCAGTTCTGAGGACGGAGAGGAGAAGACACAGAAGGAGGTTGCTGATATGCTGGGAATATCGCAATCCTATATTTCAAGACTTGAGAAGAAGATAATGAGACAGTTGCGAAAAGAAATGGTCAAAAGTTGTTGACATTTGCCCCAACCTTATGGACAATAGTACAAGAAATATTAATGGGGTACTATAATGAAAAGTCATAGGACATTTAGAATAGATAAAATATTTGGACTGGCCACGCTTATTTCTATAATAGTAATGGCAATTATGATATATAATGATTATTTTAAGGGGACTGTTGATATTTCAGGAGTTTTCGGAAAGGACTCACAGGAAGAGACCAGAACCAGCGAATACTTGAATGATAAGAGTACAGAGCAATCTACGGAACCTGAAAATCATGGTATAATTATATGCCTTGATGCAGCTAAGGGTGGTTCTGAGTCAGGGCTGACATCAGGTTCTAAGAAAGAAAAGGATATAACACTTGATATGGCTGTGGCTGTCAAGACTAAGCTTGAAACACGGGGTATCAAGGTTGTTATGACCAGAGAATCAGATAAAGATGTGAGTGAAGAGACAAGAACTAAGATTTGCAATGAGTCAGGTGCATTTGCCTGCGTTTCACTCAGAATGAACTCATACAGCACAGACACTTCGGTTTCCGGGGCTGAAAGCTATATCCATACGACACAGCCTTCACAGGCGGCAGAACTTTCAAGAAACATTCTGTCTAATATGGAGAAAACTGCCGGGATAAAGAACCGTGGAGTTAAGGTGGGGACAGTGAGTGACACTAAGGATAATTATTATATTAATGCCCACAGCAAATGTAACAGCTGTATAATAGATATGGGCTTTATCACTAACGCGTCAGACCTTAAGCGGGTAACTACAGAAAAGGATAAGACGGCGCAGGCTATTGCAGATGGAATAGTAGATTATTTAAGACAGGCGGGGTTATACTAATGGCAGGAATTAATCAGAAGAACATAAGAAATTTTTGTATTATAGCACATATTGATCATGGCAAATCAACACTTGCGGACAGAATTATTGAAAAGACAGGTCTTCTTACGTCAAGGGAGATGCAGGAACAGATTCTTGACAATATGGATTTGGAGAGAGAAAGAGGAATTACCATTAAGGCACAGACTGTAAGAACAGTTTATAAGGCTTCAGATGGACAGGAATATATTTTCAATCTCATAGACACTCCCGGACATGTGGATTTTAACTATGAGGTTTCCAGGGCGCTTGCAGCCTGTGATGGTGCTATCCTTGTAGTGGACGCTGCTCAGGGAATTGAGGCACAGACGCTTGCTAATGTGTATCTTGCACTGGACCATGATCTGGATGTATTTCCTGTTATCAACAAGATTGACCTTCCGAGTGCAGACCCACAGCGTGTTATTGAGGAGATTGAGGATGTTATAGGTATTGAGGCTCAGGATGCACCTCAGATATCTGCTAAGAATGGTATTAATATTGAACAGGTACTGGAGCAGATTGTAACTAAGATTCCGGCACCACAGGGAGATTCTCAGGCACCGCTTTCGGCACTTATATTTGATTCTGTATATGATGCATATAAGGGAGTTATTATATTTGTCAGAATCAAGGAGGGAACCGTAAAGAAGGGTACCAGGATAAGGATGATGGCAACCGGGGCTGTGGAAGAGGTTGTTGAGGTAGGATACTTTGGCGCGGGAAGATTCATTCCATGCGACGAGCTTACAGCGGGCATGGTTGGATATATTACAGCCAGCATAAAGAATGTAAGAGATACAAGAGTTGGTGATACTGTCACAGATAATGACAGGCCTTGCGAGAAACCGCTTCCGGGATATAAGAAGGTTAATTCAATGGTTTACTGCGGATTATATCCTGCTGATGGTGCAAAGTATCAGGATTTAAGAGAGGCGCTGGAAAAGCTTCAGCTAAATGATGCTGCGCTTCAGTTCGAGCCGGAGACATCTGTTGCCCTTGGCTTCGGATTCAGATGTGGATTCTTAGGATTACTTCATCTTGAGATTATACAGGAAAGATTAGAGAGAGAGTATAATCTGGATTTGGTAACAACAGCGCCGGGAGTAATATATAAAGTTCATAAGACCAATGGAGAGATAATTGACCTTACTAATCCAACTAATATGCCAGACCCGTCAGAGATTGATTATATGGAAGAGCCGGTGGTAAGTGCAGAGATAATGGTGACAACAGAGTTTGTTGGCCCGATTATGAAGCTGTGTCAGGAAAGGCGGGGAATATATAATGGAATGGAATATATTGAGCAGACCAGAGCACTGCTCAAGTACGATCTGCCCCTTAATGAAATAATATATGATTTCTTTGATGCATTGAAGTCACGTTCAAGAGGTTATGCTTCATTTGACTATGAGATGAAGGGATATGAGAAGTCTAATCTTGTGAAGCTTGATATTCTTATTAATAAAGAGGAAGTGGATGCCCTGTCATTTATTGTATTTGCCGGAAGCGCAGAGGAACGTGGACGCAAGATGTGTGAAAAGCTTAAAGAAGAGATTCCGAGACAGCTTTTCGAGATACCAATTCAGGCGGCAATCGGAAGCAGGGTAATTGCCCGTGAGACTGTCAAGGCTCTTAGGAAAGATGTCCTTGCCAAGTGTTACGGCGGAGATATTTCCCGTAAGAAGAAGCTCCTTGAGAAGCAGAAGGAAGGAAAGAAGAGAATGCGTCAGGTGGGCAATGTAGAGATTCCACAGAAGGCATTCATGAGTGTATTAAAGCTTGATGATGAATAATATAATGGGAAAAGGGATATATATACATATCCCTTTTTGTGTACAAAAATGCATATACTGCGATTTTCTTTCAGCACCGGCAGGGGATGATATTAAAGAAGCATATACTGAAGCACTGATAAGGCAGATACGAAATACAGCAGGGAAAGATGAACGCCGGCAGGATATTACATCCGTATTTTTTGGTGGTGGAACGCCATCTGTAATGCCGTATGGCTGCATTGCCTCAATTATGGGAGCAGTAAGAGAGTATTTTAATATTTTGCCTGATGCAGAGATTACCATAGAATGTAATCCTAAAACTGTGGATGAACAGAAACTGATGGAGTACAGAGAATGTGGAATAAACAGAATAAGCTTCGGGCTGCAGTCTGCAGATAATAATGAACTTAAGATGCTTGGGAGAATTCATACATACGAGGATTTTGTGGAAAGCTATACAATGGCAAGGAGGGCCGGATTCGATAATATTAATGTTGATATAATGTCAGCAATACCGGGACAGAACGAAGAGTCGCTTAAGAATACATTTGAAAAGGTGACAGCTCTTACCCCTGAACATATATCGGTGTACAGCCTCATTCTTGAGGAGGGAACATATCTTGCTGATAATATAGAGAAGTATCCGGCGGTTCCCGATGAGGACGAGGATAGAAAAATGTACCATATGACTAAGGATTTTCTTGCAAAATGTGGATATGGCAGATATGAGATATCTAATTACAGCAGGAAAGGGTGCGAATGCCGTCACAATCTATTGTATTGGAACAGAGGAGAATATTTCGGTTTTGGATGTTCAGCAGCCAGCCTGGTGGGGAATAAAAGATATTCTGTTATAAGAAGTCTTGAGGACTATATCGCATCTGATACAGATGTAAGTAAACTCTATGAAAATGTTGAAGAACTATCAATTAAAGATGAGATAGAGGAGTTTATGTTTCTGGGGCTCAGGAAAATGGAAGGGATAGATGTCAATGAATTCAGAAAAAGATTTGGCATGGATATTGAATCAGTCTATGAGAATGAGATAAGGCAGAATATCGAAAAGGGGCTTCTCGTTAGAAGGGGGAGTAACCTGCTACTCACAGAACTTGGAATAGATGTATGTAATACTGTTATGAGCGATTTTATCCTTACAGTGTAAAAGCCCATTGATATAATGGGCTTTTACTGAATAATTATCTTGATTTAATCATCTTGATGCGATTGTTCTGGCAAACTGTTTCGGAGTTATTCCGGTATATGATTTGAATTCTCTCTGGAAATGTGCCTGATCAGAATAGCCTGTACCGGCAATAAATACACTGTTGTCACTTTCCGGATTATCAATTATAGCCTGCAAAACATTCTGGAAACGGATATATTTGATGAAATCCTTAGGGCCAAAACCATAGACCTCTCTGTAAAGTCTTGATATATGGCGCTCAGAATATCCGGACTTGACAGACATTTCCTGCACCGTTGTGACGCCTGATGTGACGGAATCATTGAGCATTCTGATATTGTCAGGAACCGGACAGAATGTCTTATGTTCCATAAGAAAATGTGTGAAAAGTTCTATTCTTTCTTCAAATGACGAAGATTTCCGGAAACTGTCCACCAGTGCCTTCTCATGGGAACCGGACTTTGGAGAGTAAGAAAAAATCTGGTTGAAAATGTTGACAGGGTAAGTTTTTATATCGCATCCCTGATTGAAGTAACATCCTGTTTCATCAAATCTTACTCCCAGATAATTATCATAGGCGTTAAGCTTAAATGCGGTGAGTGAGCTTAACGCTCCGATACAGACAAACTCACAGGCATCGCCCCTGTTATTGTAGCAGACTATCCATTCTGTGGTAAAACATGGAATCATGGAAATATCAATAGATGATTTCCGGTTTGAATACTTTAATTCGTAGAAACTCATATGCTCTGAGACAGACTTTTCAGTTACAGCTTCACAGGACATATCAAGTCCGAATGGTTGTATCACTTGTATCATATTGAATCCTCTTTTCTTCTGGTATGTTAAAATTCTATAAATAAAAAATAAAAAAGTCAATATAAATGTCCGATTTTTTCAATAATTATAAAATATAGCTAGTATAATAAGCAACATAAATTGAACAGAGATGTGCACAAAGGCGTGTAATCAGGTTTTCGGAAGGGAACCTGATTACACGCCTTTTTGTGTGTTGATGATTCAATCGGAACAGAGAATGACAGACTCTGTTACCGGATAATTTCTTAGATTAGGGAGGAAAAGGTTATGCAAGAAATTATGTCAGCAGTGGACAGCCAGATATTTGGCGTATGGTTCCTTATCGGTGCTGCTCTTGTTTTCTGGATGCAGGCAGGATTCGCCATGGTAGAGACAGGATTCACAAGAGCAAAGAATTCGGGTAACATTATTATGAAGAATTTGATGGACTTCTGTATTGGTACAGTAATGTTCATTTTAATTGGTTTCAGTTTGTTGCTCGGCGAGGATCTTTTAGGATTCATTGGTAAGCCGGGATTTGATATTTTCACAGCTTACGGAGATTTTGATTTTTCAGGTTTTGTATTCAACTTAGTATTCTGTGCAACAACAGCAACAATTGTATCAGGTGCTATGGCAGAGAGAACAAAGTTCTTATCATACTGCATTTACTCAGCAGTTATCTCTGGTCTCGTATATCCAATCGAAGCACATTGGATTTGGGGTGGCGGCTGGCTTGCCCAGTTAGGTTTCCATGATTTTGCAGGTTCATGCGCAATTCATATGGTAGGTGGTATTGCAGCACTTATCGGTGCTAAGATATTAGGACCTCGTATTGGTAAGTTTGAGAAGGATGATAATGGTAAGGTTGTCAAGGTAAATGCTTTCCCTGGACATAACATTCCACTTGGTGCACTTGGTGTATTTATTCTGTGGTTAGGCTGGTACGGATTCAACGGTGCAGCAGCAACTTCACTTGAGGATCTTGGTTCTATCTTCCTTACTACAACAGTTGCTCCGGCAGTAGCAACAGTTGTATGTATGATATTTACATGGATAAGATATGGCAAGCCTGATGTTTCAATGTGTCTTAATGCTTCACTTGCCGGACTTGTAGGTATCACTGCTCCTTGTGATGTTACAGATTGTTTTGGTGCAGCAATGGTTGGTATTGTATCTGGTCTTTTAGTTGTATTCGGTGTATGGCTTCTTGATTATAAGCTTCACATTGATGATCCTGTAGGAGCTGTTGCAGTACATATGATGAATGGTATCTGGGGAACTTTAGCAGTTGGTCTTTTCGCAACAAGCTCAGCTCCTGGATATGCAATTGCTGTTGAGGCAGGAACAATTAAGGGTGAGGGTCTTTTCTATGGAGGCGGATTCACTCAGTTAGGACTCCAGTTTGTAGGATTTATCTCAGTTGCAGCATGGGCTGCTATATGCATGGTTATTGTGTTTACAGTTATTAAGGCTACTATCGGACTCAGAGCTTCTAAGGAAGAAGAAATCAGAGGTCTTGATATTATGGAGCACGGTCTTTCAAGTGCTTATGCCGGATTTGAGTTTGGTGGAATGGATTTCGTTGACGGAGATGTCGAGGTCATCGGTTCAGAGCCTATGGAAAGTGCAGTCCCTGCACTTGTTAAGACTTCAGAGGATGGCGAAGGCAAGAAGATTACTAAGGTTGAAATCCTTATGAAGCAGGAGAGATTTGAGAGATTCAAGAAGTCTATGAACGAGATCGGTGTTACAGGTATGACAGTAACACAGGTTCTTGGATGTGGAACACAGAAGGGTGCTCCGGAATATTACAGAGGAGTTCCTATGGATATCCAGCTTCTTCCTAAGACTCAGGTTGAGATGGTAATATCTTCAGTTCCTGTTATGGATGTAATCAATGCTGCAAGAAAGGCTCTTTACACAGGACATATCGGAGATGGTAAGATTTTCGTATATGATGTAGAGGATGTCGTTAAGGTAAGAACAGGAGAATCAGGATATGATGCTCTCCAGGGCGAAGATGACTAAATTATAGTTTAGTTTTGTATAATAAGCATTGGGCATGTCAGGGTGTATTAGTGGTTACACACTAAGCATTCTGTCTGTCCAATGCTTTTGTATTGATTTTTGTTACGAAATATAGCGGAATTATTCTATTTATGCCTTTACTTTTGGAGGCAAAGATAATAAAATATTATTAATATGTGGGTGCGTATAATATGGTGCTTTTTTTCTTTTAGCGCTACATTTATGCCTGCCTAATTTTTCTTAAGGAGGAAATATTTACAATGGCAAGACAGAAACAGTCAATGGATGGTAATACAGCCGCAGCTCATGTAGCTTATGCCTACACAGAAGTAGCTGGTATCTATCCAATCACTCCTTCAAGCCCAATGGCCGATGTTGTTGATACATGGTCAGCTCAGGGATTGAAGAACATTTTTGGTAACACTGTTAAGGTAGTAGAGATGGAGTCAGAGGCAGGTGCTGCCGGAACAGTTCACGGTTCTTTAGCAGCAGGTGCTTTAACAACAACATTTACAGCTTCTCAGGGTCTTCTTCTTATGATTCCTAACATGTACAAGATTGCTGGTGAGCAGCTTCCATGCGTATTTGATGTATCTGCTCGTACAGTTTCAACACATGCTCTTAATATCTTCGGTGATCACTCAGATGTTTACGCTTGTCGTCAGACAGGTTTCGCTATGCTCTGCGAGACTAATCCACAGGAAGTTATGGATTTAAGCCCGGTTGCACATTGTGCAGCACTTGAGGGTAAGACACCATTTATCAACTTTTTTGATGGTTTCCGTACATCACATGAGATTCAGAAGATTGAAAAGTGGGATTATGAGGATCTTAAGGATATGTGTCCAATGGATGCAGTAGATGCTTTCCGTGAGCATGCTCTTAATCCTAACAAGCCTGTAATGCGTGGTTCACATGAGAATGGAGATATTTTCTTCCAGCATCGTGAAGCATGTAACCCTGTTTATGATGCACTTCCAGAAGTTGTTGAGAAGTATATGAACAAGGTTAATGAAAAGCTTGGAACTAACTATGACCTCTTTAACTACTATGGAGCTCCGGATGCAGACAGAGTTATTGTTGCTATGGGTTCTATCAATGATGTGGCAGAGGAAGTTATTGATTATCTTACAGCTAAGGGAGAGAAGGTTGGTCTTATTAAGGTAAGACTTTACCGTCCATGGTCTTCTAAGCATCTTCTTAAGGTTATTCCTAAGACAGTTAAGAAGATTGCAGTTCTTGACAGAACTAAGGAGCCGGGTTCTCTTGGTGAGCCACTTTACCTTGATGTTGCAGCTACTCTTAGAGAAGCCGGACTTAACGACATCGTATTAGTAGGTGGCAGATATGGTCTTGGTTCTAAGGATACACCACCTTCATCAGTATTTGCTATTTATAAGGAACTTGAGAAGGATGAGCCTAAGTCAAGATTTACAATCGGTATCGTTGATGATGTTACTAACTTAAGCTTACCAGAAGTTAAGCCAGCTCCAATTACATCAGCTCCTGGTACAGTTGAGTGTAAGTTCTGGGGTCTCGGTGGAGATGGTACAGTAGGTGCTAACAAGAACTCTACTAAGATTATTGGTGACCATACAGATAAGTATATTCAGGCATACTTCCAGTATGACTCTAAGAAGACAGGTGGTATCACTATTTCACATTTAAGATTTGGTGATAACCCTATTAAGAGTCCATATTATATCAATCAGGCAGACTTTGTTGCATGCCATAACCCATCATATGTTATAAAGGGTTATAAGATGGTTCAGGATGTTAAGCCGGGCGGAATCTTTATGATTAACTGTCAGTGGTCAGACGAAGAACTTAACCAGCATATGCCAGCAGAGGCTAAGCAGTATATTGCTAAGAATAATATCCAGCTCTATACAATCAATGCTATTGACAAGGCTATTGAGATTGGTATGGGTAAGAGAACCAATACAATCCTTCAGTCAGCATTCTTTAAGCTTGCTAATGTAATGCCTATCGATGAGGCTGTTGATTACATGAAGCAGGCAGCTAAGAAGTCTTACTCTAAGAAGGGTGATGCAGTTGTAGAGATGAACTATAAGGCTATTGATGCCGGTGTTGATGCTGTACATAAGGTTGAAGTTCCAGCAGACTGGGCAACAGCTACAGACGACAAGAAGCCTGTAGAGAGAACAGGACGTCCTGCAACAGTTAAGATGGTTAATGAACTTCTTGATCCAATCGGCTTAATGGATGGCGACAGCCTTCCTGTATCTGCATTTAAGGATATTGCTGATGGTCAGTTTGAGACAGGTGCTTCTGCATATGAGAAGAGAGGAACAGCAGTTATGGTTCCTGAATGGGATCCAACAGCCTGCGTACAGTGTAACAGTTGTGCATTTGTATGTTCACATGCTACAATCCGTCCATTTATTCTTTCAACAGAAGAGGTTAATGCAGCACCTTCTAATATCAAGCTTGCTGATTCTAAGCATGCTATTGATAAGACAATGAAGTATACAATGTCTGTATCTCCATTAGATTGTATGGGATGCGGAGAGTGTGTAACAGTATGTCCAAAGGCTGGAGAGGCTATCAAGATGGTTCCACAGGAATCTCAGGCAGCAGAGCAGCCAGTATTCAACTATTTAGTAGAGAATGTAGGAAAGAAAGAGATTACTCCTGCATTAGTTAACGGTCCTATTGGATCACAGTATAACCAGCCACTTCTTGAATTCTCAGGATCATGTGCAGGTTGTGCAGAGACATCATATGCAAGATTAGTTACACAGTTATTTGGTGAGCAGATGTATATCTCTAATGCAACAGGTTGTTCTTCAATCTGGGGTGGTCCGGCTGCTACATCACCATATACAGTTAATAAGGATTCTAAGAAGGGACCAGCTTGGTCTAACTCACTTTTTGAGGATAATGCTGAGCATGGTTTCGGTATGTACTTAGGACAGAAGACTATAAGAGATCAGCTTATTGTTAAGGTTGAGGAGATGGCAGCATCAGAGAAGTCTACAGATGAGTTCAAGGCTGCAGCTGCTAAGTTCCTTGAGACTAAGGATGATACTAAGGCTAACACACCAGCAACAGATGCTCTTATTGCAGAGTTAGAGAAGGCTGCTGCTGACGGATATCCAGTTGCTTCAGAAGTACTTTCTAAGAAGGATTATCTTGCTAAGAAGTCTGTATGGATCTTCGGTGGTGATGGATGGGCTTACGATATTGGTTTCGGTGGTCTTGACCATGTACTTGCTTCAGGCGAGAATGTAAATGTATTTGTATTCGATACAGAGATGTATTCTAATACAGGTGGACAGGCATCTAAGGCTTCTAACATTGGTGAGGTATGTCAGTTCGCTGCTGCCGGTAAGGAAATCGGTAAGAAGAGCCTTTCAGAGATTGCTATGACATATGGTTATGTATATGTAGCACAGATTGCTCTTGGAGCTAACCCAGCTCAGGCTGTTAAGGTTATTCAGGAGGCTGAGGCTTATCCAGGACCATCTCTTATCATTGGTTATGCTCCTTGCGAACTTCACGGTATCGCTAAGGGTGGTATGAACCACTGCCAGGATGAGATGAAGAAGGCTGTTAAGTCTGGTTACTGGAATCTGTTCTCATATAATCCGGCTCTTAAGGCTGAAGGAAAGAATCCATTCACACTTACATCTAAGGCTGGTGATGGATCATATCAGGAATTCCTTAATAATGAGGCTCGTTATACAAGACTTATTAAGCCATTCCCAGAGAGAGCAGAGAAGCTCTTTGCTGAGTCTGAGGAAGTAGCTAAGGCTAGATATGAGCATCTTGAAAAGCTTGTAAAGCTTTATGAATAATTAAACTGCTTTATATAAGTGGTTGAACGTCGCTCCCCAAGGGGTTATATCCTTGGGGAGTTTTTTATAAGGTGGTTTGAAGTTGTGGCTTTAATTGTGTATTTGAAATCTTGAAAATTACGTGATTCTGTACTATAATTTGAGAATCAAAACAATTGGAGGAAAGAATTGAGTACTAAAGTTGAATTTAACAAAACACATTTAGTTATCAGTATTATTTTGAAAACGATATCGCTAATAGCATCTGTTTATGGGTTGTGTCTTATGATAGACAGTTTAAAGTCATTTACTTTTTTTACAACATTGTCTAATGTGGCGATTGATATAATTCTGGCGGTATTTCTTGTTATGGATATAATTTTACTTGCCACGGGAAAGAATTATAAGAATAACACTTTGTATATAATTAAGTTTCTTATGACACTTTCGATAACACTTACTTTTTTGGTGTATCTTGTTATTCTTGCACCAACCTCTAAGGATGGTTTTATCGGTGCATATATGAATAATGGTGCCGGAAGCCTTGGTGTTCATTTTGTGGGTCCGGTGCTGGCTATAATTGATTTTCTTCTTTTTGACAAAGGGTTTAATGTCAGGAAGATATATGCAATATATGCAGTTATTCCGCCGTTGTGTTATGTGGCATTCGTATATATACTGGCGGCTGCCGGGATGAGATGGGATGGTGGTATGTGCGCACCGTATAACTTCCTTAATTACAATGCGGTAACAGGCTGGTTTGGATGGAATCTTTCTACCATGGGAACCTATTCTATGGGAATTGGTGTTGCATATATGATAGTTGTGCTTTTGCTTTTATTTATCGGCATTGGACTGTTGTATCTGGCAATTAATGGAGCAGGAAGAAAAGATAAATAATTATATGATTAAAGAGGGTCTGACTTATGTCAGACTCTTTTTAGGTTTGCGCGATTGTGCTATAATGTGTATTCGCAATGAGCAGTGACGGACTATATAGATACATTACAGCTTTTGCATTGAAGGGTTAGTATAAGGAGAGAGACATGAGACAGAATTTAAAAAAACTTGCCAGATATTACAAACCTTATCTTGGTACATTTATAACAGATATGGTATTTGCTATGATGTCTGCTGCGGTGGCGCTTGTGATTCCACTTGTGGTGCGATTTATTACTTCAAAGGTCGCATATATGCCGGCTGATGAGGCCTTAAGCAAAATAATTACCGTGGTTGTTATTTTAGTTGCACTGGTACTGATACAGTGGGGATGCAATTATTATATATCTAATTATGGACATGTGATGGGAGCTAAGATAGAGTACGATATGAGAGCTGAGATATTCGGGCATTACCAGAAGCTTTCTTATTCCTTCTATGATGACCAGAAGGTGGGCCAGCTATTGTCAAGAATAACATCTGATTTATTCGATATATCAGAGCTTTTACATCACGGTCCGGAGAATATAACTATATCTCTTATTAAAATAATTGGTGCGCTGTGTATTCTAAGCTCAATAGACTGGAAACTAACAATTGCTGCATTTGTGCTTATACCTTTTATGCTGGTGTTTGCCTACATTCTCAACAAGAGAATGAAGAGAGCGTTTAAGAGAAACAGGATTCGTATAGGTGAGATAAATGCCCAGATTGAGGACAATCTGTCAGGAATCAGAGTTGTTAAATCTTTTGCCAATGAAGATATTGAGCGTGAGAAGTTTAAGAAGGGTAACGACCTGTTTCTTGAAGCCAAGAGGGACAGCTATCATTATATGGGAATGTATAATGCGGGTCTTACGGCATTCACTACTATGATAAATGTAATAGTAATTGCGGCAGGCGGCATCGGAATAGCACAGGGCTGGGTAAATATCACAGATTTTGTGACTTTCTTACTGTATATCAATATATTCACTGAGCCGGTAAAGGTGCTTATTGATTTTACAGAGCAGTTCCAGAATGGATATTCAGGATATGAAAGATTCTTAGAAATTCTTTCTGTGGAGCCTGATATAAAAGAAAAGCCGGATGCAAAGGAACTTACTGACGTTAAGGGAGCCATTACATTTGAAAATGTGTCTTTCAAATACAGGGACGGAAGTGATGAGGTACTTTCAGGTATTGATTTTTCGGTGACTCCAGGTGAATATGTTGCTCTTGTGGGACCATCAGGTGTCGGAAAAACAACGCTGTGTTCACTTATTCCAAGGTTTTATGAGGCTACGGGAGGAACCATAAGAATTGACGGAACTGATATCAGGGATGTGACACTTAAAAGTCTGAGAGACCATATTGGAGTTGTACAGCAGGATGTATATCTGTTTATGGGGAGCATAAAGGAGAATATCAGATACGGAAAACCCGATGCCACAGACGAGGAAGTTATTGCGGCGGCAAAGCTTGCCAATGCCCATGATTTCATAATGGGTTTTGAAAATGGATATGACACTGATATAGGCCAGAGAGGTGTTAAACTCTCCGGTGGACAGAAGCAGAGATTATCTATAGCGAGGGTTTTTCTTAAAAATCCGCCTGTACTCATATTTGATGAGGCAACATCAGCACTTGACAATGAGAGTGAGCAGATAGTGCAGGAATCCTTAGAAAAGCTTGCTAAGAACAGAACTACATTTGTTATAGCACACAGATTAACGACAATAGAAAATGCAGAAGAGATATTTATGCTTACCAATGAGGGAATAAAGGAGCGGGGCACCCACGAGGAACTGATGAAGCTTGATGGTGAGTATGCAAGGATGGTTAAAATCCATCAGAAGTAAGCACATTTATTGAAAATGTATATTCCCAGTGGTAAGACAGGTTAAGAATTGGATGAAAGGAAAGTGAATGTTATGGACAGAACCAGAAGACTTCGCATGAATGCGACTTTGAGGGACATGGTGAGAGAAAATCATGTCAGAGTTGATGAACTTATATATCCGGTATTTGTTACTGAAGAAAATGATGTGATACAGGAGGTTCCTTCAATGCCGGGAATCTGCCAGTATTCACTTGACCATGTCCTTGAGGAGATAGAGAGGGCGGTAAATGTGGGTATCAGGGCTGTTCTGCTTTTTGGTATTCCGGTTCATAAGGACGAGGTTGGAAGTGAGGCATATGATGAGGAGGGAGTTGTGTGCAGGGCAATCAGACTTATTAAGAATAAGTTTCCGGAACTTGCTATTATGGCTGATGTGTGCCTGTGTGAGTACACTTCCCATGGACACTGTGGACTTGTTAAGGACGGTGTTATTCTTAATGATGAGACGCTGCCGCTTCTTGCAAAAGCCTCGGTTGCATATACAAAGGCTGGAGCTGACATAATTGCGCCAAGCGATATGATGGATAAGAGGGTTGAGGCAATAAGAAATGCACTGGATGAGGCTGGATTTGTGAATACGCCAATATGTTCATACAGCGCTAAATTTGCATCAGGATACTATGGACCTTTCAGGGATGCAGCTCATTCAGCACCGGGATTTGGTGACAGAAAGACTTATCAGATGGACCCGGCTAACGGAAATGAGGCTTTAAGAGAGGTAGAAGAAGATTTGCTTGAGGGAGCTGATATGATTATTGCAAAACCGGCTCTCGGATATATGGATGTCATGAAAGAGATTTCCATGAATTTTAATGTTCCGATTGTTGCTTATAATGTAAGCGGTGAGTATGCAATGGTAAAAGCTGCCGCAATGAATGGATGGATTGATGAAAAGAAAATAGTTATGGAGAATATGGTGGGATTTAAGAGAGCCGGAGCAAAGATGATAATTACATATCATGCGATAGATGTGGCTAAATGGCTTGCGTGAATTTAGATGAAAAGAGGGATTGTTATGCAGGAAGAGATGTCTGAAGTTCTTTACGAAAGAGCTGTAAAGCATATACCGGGCGGTGTCAACAGCCCTGTAAGAGCATATAAGGCGGTTGGCAGAGTGCCAAGGTTTATAGCCTCTGCAAAGGGTGACAGAATCACTGATGTGGACGGCAATGAAATGATTGATTATGTGTGTTCCTGGGGACCGGGTATATTAGGTCATGCCCATGACCGTGTGATAGCGAAGGTTAAAGAAGCCGCTGAGGCAGGTCTTACATATGGCGCACCGACAAAGAGAGAGGTTGAGATGGCTGAGCTTATTAGTGAGCTTGTGCCAACCATGGAGGTAAACCGTCTTGTAAGTTCAGGTACAGAGGCAGTCATGAGTGCCATAAGAGTTGCAAGGGGATACACAGGAAGAGATAAAATAATTAAGTTCAGGGGCTGTTATCACGGACATTCTGACGGACTGCTTGTAAAAGCCGGCTCTGCGGCGCTTACGACATCAGTACCTGACAGTGCGGGGGTTCCGGCAGATTATACGAAAAATACGTTAGTTGCAGAATATAACGATTGTGAATCTGTTAAGAATCTTTTTGATAATAACAAGGGCGAGATTGCAGCAGTTATTGTTGAACCTGTTGCTGCCAATATGGGAGTAGTACTTCCAAAGCTGGGATTTCTTGAGTTTTTAAGGGATATAACAAAAGAAAATAACAGTCTCCTTATATTTGACGAGGTAATAACAGGATTCAGGCTCTCAATTGGTGGAGCACAGCAGTATTATGGCATAGAACCGGACCTTACAACACTTGGAAAGATTGTGGGAGGCGGAATGCCGGTGGGAGCCTATGGTGGAAAGGCTGATATAATGCGTATGGTAAGCCCTGATGGACCTGTATATCAGGCAGGAACCCTTTCAGGCAATCCTATTGCTACAGCGGCAGGACTTGAGACGCTTCGGATACTTCGGGATAATCAGGATATATATGAAAGACTTGAATGTAAGACCAGAAGGATTGCTGACAGTGTGAGAGAAATCGGTGCCGGAAAGGTATCGGTCAACCAGATTGGCTCGCTTATGAGTATATTCTTTACCCCTGATGAAGTGACGGATTATGATAGTGCGGTGAAATCTGATACAGCAGAGTATGCCGGGTATTTCGGTTATATGCTGGATAACGGCATATATGTTGCACCTTCGCAGTTTGAGGCAATGTTCATGTCAGATGCACATTCTAATGAGGATGTAAATAAAACTATTGAGGTAATCAAGGGGTATTTTCTAAAAAAATAACATCAACTTTCATTGATTGTGTCAGACCGAAAAAAGATCATTAAAGGATTTGGAGACAGTATGAAGGAGAACTAGTTAAAATGAAACTGGGATATGTAGGTATTAATTATAAAAATGCGGATTTGGCTGTGAGGGATAAGATTGTGTTTACAGACAGTTCCAAAGCAGATTTTATGCAGAATGCTTCAAAGGCAGGTGTTGACCAGATATTGTGTCTTTCAACCTGCAACAGATGTGAGGTTTTCTTTCTGTATGAGGAAGAAGATAAGCTTGGTAAGATGAAAGCATTATATATGCAGAAATTTGGACTGACGGCGGATGATGAGAATACTCTTTTGGGCGTAAAATGCGGTGATGAAGCGCTGGAATATTTGTTTAGAATTGCTGCAGGACATGAGAGCATGATTCTTGGAGAAGACCAGATACTTGGACAGCTAAAGGACGCAGCAGATTTTTCGAGAACAATGGGATATAGTGGCAAAGAGTTAAATTACATAGTCCGCGAGGCTGTAAGTTGTGCCAAGAAGATAAAGACTGAATATAAAGTAAGCGAACATCCTGTCTCTGTCTGCTATGCGGGAATTCAGGAAGTTGACAGATTGTGTGGGATTAAAGGGAAAAAAGCACTTGTAATCGGAAGCGGTAAAACAGCAGTATTGGCAGTCTGTTATCTTATTGAATACAAAGCGAGCGTGACAGTATGTTCAAGGACATATCAGCATGCGAGAGATTTGCTGGAAAGATTTCCGGATATTGAAGTCATCTCATATGAGAAGAAGAAGGAAGCACTTAAGACTAACGATATAGTTGTATCGGCGACATCATCGCCGCATCTTGTTATAAAATGTGATGAACTGGCAGGAACAACAGGCAAGGTATTACTTGATCTTGCTGCCCCAAGAGATATCGAGAGTTCAGCAGCCAATCTTCCCGGTATTCGGCTTATTAATCTGGATTACATAGGTGAAATTGTTAAGAAAAACCAGCTTGAAAGAAAACATTTGCTTGAAGAGAGCCAGGGAATTATTGATGAGTATCTTGGAGATACAAACAGATGGCTCGCCTCAAGCCGCATGGACTCGACTATAGAATCTCTTGGAAAAAGATGTGATGAGATAGTTGAGGACAGCTATAATTATCTGGAGAACAAGATGGATTTAAGCGACCATGATAAAGTTATACTCAGGAAAATATTAAAATCATCTCTATATAGGCTGTTAAAGGAGCCTATATCTGAATTGAAAAATGTGGATGTAAAAGAACAGGAACAGTATAAAGAAATGGTAAAAAGACTGTTTGGACTGTAAAAACAAGGAGGGGCTATGCATTATAAGATTGGTACCAGAGGTTCAAAGCTTGCACTGGCGCAGTCAGAGTATGTCAGGAAAAGACTGGAAGAAAGTTTCCCGGAGGATACATTTGAACTGGTAATTATCAGTACGACAGGAGATAAGATTACAGACAGACCGCTTGCGGCTATAGGAAGTAAGGGGTTGTTTGTCAGGGAGATTGAGGAGGAGCTTCTCAGCGGGGAAATTAACATGGCCGTACACAGTATGAAGGATATGCCGGGGGAGATGCCGGCCGGCTTAACCTTTGCAAAGGCATGGAAAAGAGAGGATTGCCGGGATGTACTTGTATTAAAATCATCGGACAGCTTTGAGGCGCTTCCTGCAGGTGCAATACTGGGAACGGGGAGTCTCAGAAGGGCATGCCAGCTTGCCATGATAAGGCAGGATATCCAGTTTACAGCCATCAGAGGAAATGTCGATACAAGAATAAATAAGTTACATGATGAGGAGCAGAGACTTGACGGTATAGTACTTGCAGCAGCAGGTATGAAAAGACTTGGCCGTGAAAACGAGATAACGCAGTATCTTGACCCTGAAATGGTTATTCCTGCACCGGCACAGGGTGTGCTTGCAATCGAAGTTCTGGAAGAGGATAAGGAACTGCTTGAAAAGATTAATTCATTGTCAGATTATAATTCGGACAGAGAGGCTAAAGCCGAGAGAACATTTCTTATGGCAGCAGGAGGGGGATGCCATATGCCGGTAGGGGCATACTGCACTACTAAAGACAATGGTGATTTGCATATGACAGCCCTTTATGGCAATGAGGATTGTACAAGACTATTAAGAATTGAGGTTACAGGTACTGAGCCGGAGGCAGTAGGTCATGAGGCAGCGCGTATGCTGGGATTGGAGTGATACATTTGAAGGGTAAAATCATATGTACATGTATAAAAAGTAATAATAACAGCCCTTCCTTTGCAGATTATCTGACAGAGGAAGGGTTTTCCTGCATTGAGATAGTAACAGGGAAAATATATACAATTAAAACAGATAATCTTTATGAGAAAATATCGGGAGCAGAGTGGCTTGTGTTTACAAGTAAAAATGCGGTGACAGGATTTTTGGATAATTCCGGTCAGGTAGCTGCAGATACTAAGGTGGCTGCAGTTGGAGGAAGTACTGCAAAAAAACTGGAACAGTCTGGGATTGAAGTGCCTCTCCTGTCAGAGATTGCAACAGGAGAGGCACTTGGGAAGAAGCTTCGGGAAATGTGTACAGGTAAGGTTGTATATCTGTGTGCAAAGATGACTGGTGGTTCGTTGGAAAAAGAATTTGAAGGATATGGGGATTTTGTGAAGGTTCCTGTGTATGAAAATCAATGCACAGATACATTTTCAGAGTATGGGAATGCTGCAAAGAGCGGTAAATTTGCTGATGTGTCAGGGATAGCAGTTACAAGTGGCAGCAGTGGCGAGAGAATTAAGTGGCTGATTGACATTCTCAGTGATATAAGAGTGTTCAGTATTGGTCCGTCATGCACCAAAAGGCTTATAGAATGCGGGGTTAGTGAGGACAGAATTGTTGAAGCGGGAGAGCATACATTTAAGGGGTTGTGTAGTGTGATAAAAAATTTATAAAAAAGTACTGTACAAATATAATTTACTGGGCTATAATAACATACAAACATACTATGTTAATGAAAGGTAAGGCGTTTATATACAACAAAATGTCTTATATTTATTAAAAACAGTGGAATAATAGTTTTGAATGGAGGGCAGTATGGGAAGAATATATAAATCAGCGGCAGACTTAATAGGAAATACACCACTTGTTGAGGTGGGGCATATTGAGAAAAATCTAGGGCTTGAGGCCAGAGTACTGGTTAAGCTGGAATATTTTAATGCAACAGGGAGTGTAAAGGACAGAGTAGCGAAAGCTATGATTGAGGATGCTGAGGAGAAGGGAATATTAAAACCCGGAGCAACGATAATTGAGCCAACATCAGGCAACACAGGAATTGGGCTTGCTGCCATTGCAACAGCCAAGGGATATAGGACAATAATAGTTCTGCCAGAGACAATGAGTGTTGAGAGAAGGAATATTATCAAAGCATATGGAGCAGAGATTGTACTTACACCGGGATACAAGGGAATGACAGGTGCAATAGCCAAAGCTGAGGAGTTAAAGAAAGAGATTCCCGGAAGCATGATTGCAGGGCAGTTTGTCAATCCGGCTAATCCGGAAGCACACAGAAGAACAACAGGGCCGGAAATATGGAATGATACGGACGGAGAGGTTGATGCATTTGTTGCAGGTGTAGGAACAGGCGGAACAATCACAGGCGTGGGTGAGTACCTTAAGTCTCGGAATGACAAGATTGAAATCATTGCTGTGGAGCCGGCAGGTTCACCGGTACTTTCACAGGGTAAGCCGGGACCGCATAAGATTCAGGGAATCGGAGCCGGATTTGTTCCTGAAATTCTCAATACTAAAATATATGACAAGGTTGTGGCAGTGGAGAATGAAGAGGCATTCAGATATGCGAAGCTTATATCGCACACAGAGGGAATACAGGTTGGTATCTCGGCAGGTGCGGCACTATTTGCGGCAGTTGAGTGGGCAAAGAACCCGGAGAATAAAGGAAAGACCATTGTGGCACTTCTCCCGGACAGCGGTGACAGGTATTATTCTACATCGCTATTTGAAAATTGATAGCTAGGACTATGCATTTTAATTTCAGTGTTGCCTGCCACCTACGGCACACACTCTCATAATTTCTTCACCTAGTGGGAGTAAATGCTGCCATCTGCATAGTTTATTACAGTGAGGGAAATCAAACGCGCATAGCTTGAACGAGATTTCCCTCACTGAACTTTTTCAGATGGCAGCATTTACTCCCACACGGTTCATCAAAAATCGAGTGTGTGCCGTAGGTGGCAGGCAGCACAGAAATTAACTAAAATGCAAAGTTTATGTTAAGAATAAAATCGGTTAATCAGGGTATGATATGGGCAGGGCGTAAGTCCTGCCTATTATTATGCGCTGATGGAATAAGTTACCCTTTGGCAATACAAAATATCAGAGAGGAGATACACAGTGGGAGATTTTTCAAGTAGTCTGGATATGAATGTCCGTATGATGAATGAGAAGCTGAGAGTTGATAAGAATTTTGATATGCTGACAAGAGAAATTGAAATAGGGGGAAAGCGTGCTGCGTTCTATTTTATAGATGGATTCGTTCAGGAGGATATGGTGGAGAAGCTGATGCAGTTTTTCTATTCCTTGAAAGAATCGGACATGAAAGATATTGATACATTTTTACAGAAGGGAATGCCTTATACAGAAATTGAAAAAAACGGACATTTTGATGAGGTGGAGAAAGCGTTTCTTTCGGGACAGTCAGTGATGCTTGTGGATGGATTTGATGAATGTATACTTATTGACTGCCGGACATATCCCATGCGCTCTGTGACAGAGCCATGGAAGGATAAAGTACTCCGCGGACCAAGGGATGGATTTGTTGAAACTCTTGTGAGTAATGCGGCGCTTCTTAGAAGAAGGATAAGGGATGATAAGTTCTCCATGGAGATGTTTCAGGTTGGAAGGCGTTCAAAGACTGATGTGGCGGTGTGCTATATAGATGATAAAGTGGATAAGAAGCTTCTTGACCAGATAGAATATTATATAGAACATATAGAGGTGGAAGCTCTGACAATGAATATTGAAAGCCTTGCAGAGTGTATGTTCAGAGGTAAGTGGATTAATCCATTTCCTAAATACAAATATTCTGAGAGGCCGGATACAGCAGCAGCCGCTGTTCTTGATGGAAATATTGTCATTATGGTAGATACATCACCTGCGGTAATGATTATTCCTACCAGTATATTTGATGTAATTGAAGAGGCAGATGATTTTAATTTCGCTCCAATGATAGGAACTTATATCAGAATTTCAAGATTTTTTTTCACAATTCTTACTGTATTTCTCACACCTGTATGGCTTCTTTTGCAGAGTAATCCACAGTGGGTTCCGGAATGGCTTGAATTCATAACGATAACAGAAGATATTACTGTTCCTGTAATTCTTCAGCTCTTTATTCTGGAACTTGCAGTGGATGGACTGAAACTTGCGGCGGTCAATACACCTAGTATGCTGTCAACGCCTTTGAGTATTCTTGCCGGTATTGTAGTTGGTGAATACGCTGTAGAATCCGGATGGTTTAATTCTGAGTCGTTATTGTATATGGCGGTTGTCACTCTCGGAACCTATTCCCAGGCAAGCTTCGAGATGGGATATGCGCTGAAATTAATAAGAATTGTAAATCTTGTTCTGGTACAGTTTTTTGGTGCATTCGGTCTGCTGGCTGGATTTATATTTGCAATTTGCATGGTGTGCTTTAACAGAACTATATCCGGGAAAAGCTATATTTATCCGATTGTGCCCTTTGACTGGGAAATGCTTAAACGTAAGGTGTTAAGAGTAAGGCTGCCTCATTATATTAAGAAATAAACAGACAAATGTTGCTAATTAAAGCCCAGATGTTATAATGCTTTATATTATTCACACAGACCGTCAACCATTGAAACTGCTGACTGTAAGTTTGAAGTATAAAAAGATTTAACAGGAGAAATAAATAAAATGACAGAAGCAAGTAATAAAAAAGATTATTTACAGAAAACATGGGTGGTATGTGCCCTTGCACTTGTGTGTACATTTCTGTGGGGAAGTGCCTCACCTTGTATCAAGATTGGATATGCATTGTTTAAGATACCATCACATCAGACGTGGACACAGGTGCTTTTTGCGGGAACCAGATTCGTGCTGGCAGGAATACTCACAATCCTAATTGGAAGTATGCTTAACCGGAAAATGTTATTACCAACAAAAAGTTCAGCATTTAATATTGTGAAATTGTCATTGTTTCAGACAATATTGCAGTATATTTTCTTTTATATTGGATTAGCCCATAACAGTGGAGTTAAGGCATCAATAATTAACGGCTCTAATACGTTTTTTGTAATATTGGTATCAGCACTTATATTCCGTCAGGAAAAGCTTAACTTAAAAAAGCTGGCAGGCTGCATAATAGGCTTTGCCGGTGTTATTGTCGTGAGTATGAACGGTCAGAAAATAGATATGAATCTGAGTCTGATGGGAGATGGAAGTCTCTTCCTGTGTGCGCTGTCATATGCATTCTCTTCATGCCTTATGAAGAATTATTCTAAGAAGGATAATCCTGTTATGTTAAGCGGATACCAGTTTATATTCGGCGGTATTGTTATGATAATCATGGGTTATGCTCTCGGCGGACGCATAACACACATTTCAGTAAATTCAGTCCTGATGCTTATATATCTTGCATGTATATCCGCAGTTGCCTACTCACTTTGGGGAATACTCCTTAAACATAATCCTGTTTCTAAAGTGGCAATATTCGGTTTTACCAATCCTGTATTCGGAGTGCTTCTCTCAGCATGGTGGCTTGGAGAAGGCGGAAGGGAACTTGGGGTTAACGCGCTGATTGCGTTAGTGCTTGTGTGCATTGGAATACTTATCGTCAATGTAAAAGCTAAAAAGGAATAAAATTATTATCCTATTGTCTGCTTAAGTTCCTCAGCAGCGTTTTGTATTTCTGTAGCTTTCTGCTCAGTCATCTTATCGGGAGCTGCCTTGGAGATAAGCTTGCCTAGTCGGGCAATCTGCGCTTTGGCTGTCTTTTTCTTATCCTTAGGCCAGTCATTCTTGTGAGCGGCCAGAGCATTGTTGGATTCGTTAAGAGTTTTAATGGCTTCATCACGGATATCCAGAAGCTCCTGGTAGGCAGCGTCCTGTTTGCCATAGATTTCAGCCTCCCAGCGAGCTTTTGCTATTTCATCCTCGGTCATATTAGAGCTGGAAGTAATTGTGATGCTCTGTTCTCTTCCGGTTCCTAAATCCTTGGCGGAGACATTTACAATGCCGTTAACATCAATGTCAAATGTTACCTCTATCTGTGGAACACCAGCCGGGGCACGCTTGATACCGTTAAGACGAAAATTTCCCAACAGCTTGTTGTCTCTTGTGAATTTGCGTTCACCCTGGAATACTTTGATATCAACTGAGGTCTGGAAGTTTCCTGCAGTAGTGAATATCTGGCTGTGTCTGGTAGGTATGGTTGTGTTTCTCTCGATAAGTCTGCTTGCAATTCCTCCCATTGTTTCAATAGAAAGAGAGAGCGGAGTTACATCCATAAGGATAATCTCAGAGGCAGCAGAACCGGGAACAAGCTGGTTGCCGAGCTTTCCACCCTGCACAGCCGCACCAAGGGCAACACATTCGTCCGGATTAAGGTTTCTTGACGGTTCTTTTCCCATCAGTTGTCTGACCTTGTCCTGAACTGCCGGAATTCTTGTGGAACCGCCGACTAACAGAACCATACCTATCTGGGATTTTGTAAGACCGGCGTCTCTTAAAGCATTCTCTACCGGAGTTACAGTTCTCTCAACAAGATCAGATGTTAGTTCATTAAAGGTCTGCCTTGTGAGATTAATGTCAAGATGATGAGGACCGTCCTTTGACATGGCAATAAAAGGAAGGTTGATATTAGTGCTTAAAGAGGATGAAAGCTCTTTCTTGGCTTTTTCAGCCTCTTCACGGAGCCGCTGCATTGCAGAAGCATCTTTTGCAAGGTTGATACCTTCATTTTCCTTATACTGTGCCACCAGATAATTCACAATGCGTTCATCAAAGTCATCGCCCCCAAGATGGTTATCGCCTGAGGTGGCAAGAACCTCAATTACATTGTCACCTATATCAATAACTGATACATCAAATGTTCCACCGCCGAGGTCGTATACGAGAACCTTCTGGGCTGCTCCGTTATCAAGACCATATGCAAGGGCAGCAGAAGTAGGCTCGTTAATTATTCTTAGAATATTAAGTCCGGCAATCTTGCCGGCATCCTTGGTTGCCTGTCTCTGGGCATCACTGAAATAGGCTGGTACAGTTACAACTGCATCAGTAACGGGCTGACCTAAAAAGCTTTCTGCATCTTCTTTTAGTTTCATAAGTATAAATGCGGAAATCTCCTGAGGGGTATAGTATTTCCCGTCAATTTTCTTTCTGTAGTCAGTTCCCATGTGCCTCTTAATGGAGAATAGGGTTCTGTCAGCGTTAACAGCAGCCTGTCTCTTAGCTGTATCTCCTACTATACGCTCTTTTGACTTGGTAAACGCGACAACAGATGGTGTGGTGCGGTATCCTTCCTTATTAGTGATGACAGTAGGCGTATTTCCTTCAATTACTGCAACACAGCTATTAGTTGTACCTAAATCAATTCCAATAACAGTTCCCATAATAAACTCCGTTTCTATTCATGAAAATATCTTTGAAAATATTTATACATGTATTCTACCATATAAACAACATTTGATTATTAATAAATAAATAAAAAAAAGAAAAAAATAATAAATCTTTGTTTCGCTTGATGATGTATATTTTGATATGCTAAAATATATGCCATCGAATAATAGCAGGAAAGCGGAGGCTTTGGGAAATATATGGCAGGATCAGTATTTGGTAATATATTCAGAATATCAACATGGGGAGAATCCCATGGGGAGGGACTTGGAGTTGTTGTAGACGGATGTCCGGCAGGAATTGCCCTGTGTGAAGAGGACATACAGACAATGCTCGACAGAAGAAAACCGGGACAGTCAAGGTTTACAACACCGAGAAAGGAAGATGACGAAGTGCATATTCTCTCTGGTGTGTTTGAGGGAAAGACAACAGGAACACCAATTTCCATGGCAGTTTATAATAAAACCCAGCGCTCATCAGATTATTCAGAGATAGCTAATTATTACAGACCGGGTCATGCTGATTATACATTTGACGAGAAGTATGGTTTCAGGGATTATCGTGGCGGAGGAAGAAGCTCAGGAAGGGAGACTATCGGAAGAGTGGCAGCAGGTGCAATTGCCATGAAGATTCTTAATGAACTTGGAATCAGTGTTAATGCCTATGCTAAAGAAATTGGAGGCATTGGTATCGACTATAATAAGTTTGACCTTGAGCAGAGAGCGAACAATGCATTTAATATGCCGGATAAGGATGCGGCGGCAAGAGTTGAAGAGTTTGCTAAGAGCAAGATGGCTGTAGGAGATTCTATTGGCGGTGTTATAGAATGTGTTGTCACGGGAATGATGACAGGAGTAGGCAATCCTGTATTTGAGAAGCTTGACGCAAATCTTGCCAAGGCAATCATGTCAATCGGTGCAGTTAAGGGCTTTGAGATTGGCGATGGATTTGAAGCTGCGAAAGTAACAGGAAAGTACAATAACGATGCATTTGTAATGAAGGACGGAAATGTAGCAAAGCAGACTAATCACAGCGGAGGTGTGCTGGGAGGAATCAGTGACGGGGATGAAATAATTTTCAGGGCAGCAGTAAAGCCTACACCTTCAATATGTGCATTGCAGGAGACTGTCAACAAGCAGGGGGAGGATATTGAGGTTTCCATTAAAGGAAGACATGACCCGATGATTGTGCCAAGAGCTGTAGTTGTTGTGGAAGCTATGACAGCACTGACGCTTGTGGATATGATTTTTGATAATATGACAGCCAGAATGGACAGAATTAAGGAATTCTATAAGAAATAGATATTGAGACAGGAGAAATTATGTATAAGATATTAAAGACAGATGGCAGGGCTAAGAGAGCGGAATTTACTACAGTTCATGGAACAGTCCAGACACCTGTATTCATGAATGTGGGAACTGTGGCGGCAATTAAGGGGGCAGTTGCCACAACAGACCTTCAGGAGATAGGGACACAGATTGAGTTATCCAACACATATCATCTGCATGTAAGACCTGGGGATAAGCTTATTAAACAGCTCGGAGGGCTTCATAAGTTCATGAACTGGGATAAGCCTATTCTCACAGATTCAGGAGGATTTCAGGTGTTTTCCCTTGCGGGACTTAGAAAGATAAAGGAAGAGGGAGTCACATTCCAGTCGCATATAGATGGACATAAGATATTTATGGGACCGGAGGAGAGTATGCAGATACAGTCCAATCTCGGCTCAACAATTGCCATGGCCTTCGACGAATGCGCTCCTGCCAAGGCAGACAGAAAGTATATTCAGAACTCTGTGGACAGGACATTCAGATGGCTTGTAAGATGCAAGGATGAGATGAACAGACTTAATTCACTTCCGGATACAGTTAATTCTCATCAGATGCTTTTTGGTATTAATCAGGGTGGAGTATTTAATGACATCAGAATTGACCATGCAAAGAGAATATCAGAGTTAGAACTTGACGGATATGCAGTTGGAGGACTTGCTGTAGGAGAGACTCATGAGGAAATGTATGAGGTGCTTGACAATGTGGTGCCGTATCTTCCACAGGATAAGCCGACATATCTTATGGGTGTTGGAACTCCAGCCAATATATTGGAGGCCGTTGACAGGGGAATAGATTTCTTTGACTGTGTGTACCCGTCAAGAAACGGACGCCATGGACATGTATATACTAAGTTTGGAAAGATTAATCTGTTCAATGCCAAATATGAAGCAGACACAGCACCGATTGAAGAGGGATGTGGATGTCCATGCTGCAGGAATTACACAAGAGCATATGTAAGACACCTTCTCAAAGCTAAAGAAATGCTTGGAATGAGGCTTTGTGTTCTTCACAACCTTTATTACTATAATCACCTTATGACAGATATCAGAAATGCTATAGACGAGGGAAGATATGCAAGCTTCAAAGATGAGGCTCTCTACCAGATGAAGACATACCAATAAGTTCATAAATAATTTGTAAAATAAATATTTTGTTGTAGACAAGCAGTCTGTAGTTAATGTATTATATGTTAAGTTTGAAAGAAACTATTATAAGGAGGATTCAATGGGTTCATTAGGTGTAATTATTGTTTATGTAGTTGTAATTGGTCTTATGATGTACTTTATTGCAATTAAGCCACAGAAGAAAGAGCAGAAGCGTCAGCAGGAGCTTATGGATTCTATGGAGATTGGAGATTATGTTCTTACAACAAGCGGTTTCTATGGTGTTCTTATAGATATATCAGAGGATGATGTTATTGTAGAGTTTGGTAACAACAAAAACTGCCGTATCTCTATGCAGAAGAAAGCTATTGCACAGGTTGAGAAGCCGGCAGACAGCACATCAGCAGAGTAATATTAGAGAATATTAAGAAAATAGTAAGAGTATTAAAGATTCTGAATCACAGGAAGACATCCGATTCAGAATCTTTTTTATTGAAATTATTGTGTAAATGTTATATCATATTAAATTGAATTATCATATGAAAAAAGGGGTAAAGGTTTATGGAAAGCAGAATAACTTTGATTCCGGGTGACGGAATAGGTCCGGAGATAGTCACAGAGGCCGTGAAGGTGTTAGATAAAGTGGCTGACAAGTACGGACACAAGTTCAACTATACTAAGATTCTTATGGGTGGCTGTTCAATAGATGAGTATGGTGTTCCACTTACTGATGAGGCTGTAGCAACAGCTAAAGCATCAGACGCGGTGCTTCTCGGAGCCGTCGGCGGTAATGTGGGAAATTCCAGGTGGTATGATGTGGCACCTAACTTAAGACCGGAGGCAGGACTTTTAAAGATCCGTAAGGAATTAGGTCTTTTTGCAAATCTTCGTCCGGCATATCTTTATGATGAACTCAAGGCTGCTTGTCCATTAAAGGAAGAAATCATCGGGGATGGTTTTGATATGGTCATCATGAGGGAACTTACAGGAGGTCTTTATTTTGGTGACAGATATACTAAGGAGATTGACGGTTTAGAGACAGCGGTAGATACCCTTACATATAATGAAGAAGAGATAAGAAGAATTGCTGTCAAGGGATTTGAGATAGCAATGAAGAGAAGAAAGAAAGTAACAAGCGTAGATAAGGCTAATGTGCTTGATTCTTCAAGACTCTGGAGAAAGATTGTACATGAGGTTGCCAAGGATTATCCTGAGGTTGAGGTCTCTGATATGCTCGTTGACAACTGTGCCATGCAGCTTGTCATGAATCCGGGACAGTTTGATGTCATTCTTACAGAGAATATGTTTGGTGATATTCTTTCAGACGAGGCAAGTATGATAACAGGTTCAATCGGTATGTTATCCAGTGCAAGTCTTAATAAGACTAAGCTGGGATTATATGAGCCAAGCCATGGCTCTGCTCCTGATATTGCAGGTAAGAATATTGCCAATCCGATTGCCACTATTCTGAGTGCAGCCATGATGTTGAGATATTCACTCGACCTTGACAAAGAAGCTGATGTAATTGAGGCTGCTGTGGCAAAGGTGCTTAAAGAGGGTTACAGAACAACAGATATTATGTCAGAGGGATGCACCCTTGTCGGAACAGACAGGATGGGTGACCTCATAGCAGAGAGAATTGTATAAATAAATATATAGAATAAGGAGATACATTTATGATAAGTGATAACGCAAGAAGTGGTATGCAGCAGGCACCAGCAAGAAGCCTTTTTAATGCACTTGGCTTCACTGCAGAAGAGATGAAGAAACCGATGATAGGAATTGTAAGTTCATATAATGAGATTGTTCCGGGTCATATGAACATTGATAAGATTGTTGATGCCGTTAAGTTAGGTGTTGCAGAGGCGGGCGGTGTGCCGGTTGTATTCCCTGCAATCGCTGTATGCGATGGTATTGCCATGGGACATATAGGAATGAAGTATTCTCTTGTGACAAGAGACCTGATTGCTGATTCTACAGAATGTATGGCTATTGCACATCAGTTTGATGGACTTGTAATGGTTCCAAACTGTGACAAGAATGTTCCTGGACTTCTTATGGCAGCAGCAAGACTTAACCTTCCTACAGTATTTGTATCCGGCGGTCCTATGCTTGCAGGACATGTTAAGGGAAAGAAGAGAAGTCTTTCTTCAATGTTTGAGGCAGTAGGCTCATATGCTGCCGGTACAATGACAGAGGATGATGTACTCGAATTCGAGGAGAAGGTATGTCCTACATGCGGTTCCTGCTCAGGTATGTACACTGCTAATTCAATGAACTGCCTTACAGAGGCTCTGGGTATGGGACTTCGAGGCAATGGAACAATCCCTGCTGTGTATTCAGAGAGAATTAAGCTCGCTAAACATGCAGGTATGGCTGTTATGGATATGGTTAATAAGAAAATCACAGCAAGGGATATAATTACTAAAGAGTCTATTATGAATGCTCTTACAGTAGATATGGCTCTTGGATGTTCAACAAACAGTATGTTACATCTTCCTGCCATAGCTCATGAGATAGGATTTGATTTTGATATTAAGTTTGCCAACCCGATAAGTGAGAAGACACCTAATCTGTGTCATCTTGCTCCGGCAGGTCCTACATATATGGAAGACCTTAATGAGGCAGGCGGTGTGTATGCGGTTATGAAGGAACTGGCTGATATAGGTCTTCTTAATACAGAGTGTATGACTGTTTCAGGAAAGACAATTGGAGAGTGTATTTCAACAGCATACAATAGAAATCCTGAAGTCATAAGAACTGTGGATAATGCATACAGTAAGACGGGTGGTCTTGCAGTGCTTTCAGGTAATCTTGCACCGGATGGTTCGGTGGTAAAGCGCTCAGCAGTTGTTCCTGAAATGCTTGTACATGAAGGTCCGGCAAGAGTATTTGATTCTGAGGAAGATGCAATAGCAGCCATCAAGGGTGGCAAGATTGTTGCAGGAGATGTTGTTGTTATCCGTTATGAGGGTCCAAAGGGTGGTCCTGGTATGAGAGAAATGCTTAATCCTACATCAGCTATTGCAGGTATGGGACTTGGTTCGAGCGTTGCACTTATCACAGACGGACGTTTTTCAGGCGCAAGCCGTGGAGCTTCCATAGGTCATGTGTCTCCGGAGGCGGCTGTAGGAGGTCCTATTGCATTAGTTGAAGAAGGCGATATTATAAGCATTGATATTCCGGGATTAAAGCTTGAACTTAAGGTATCAGATGAAGAACTCGCATCACGTAAGGCTAAATGGCAGCCAAGAGAACCTAAGGTGACAACAGGATATCTCAAGAGATATGCTTCACTTGTTACTTCAGGCAACAAAGGTGCTGTTCTTAAGAGTTCACTTGATGAATAAATACAATGATATTATAGAGAAATCAGGAGAGAAGATAAATGAAGTTAAATGGCTCAGAAATAATTGTTGAATGCTTGAAAGAACAGGGAGTTGATACAATATTTGGATACCCTGGCGGAGCTATTCTCAATGTATATGATGCACTTTATAAGCATTCAGATGAGATTACACATATACTTACATCCCATGAGCAGGGAGCATCACATGCCGCAGATGGATATGCAAGAGCTACAGGTAAGGTTGGTGTGTGTTTTGCAACATCAGGTCCTGGAGCTACTAACCTTGTAACAGGTATTGCAACAGCTTATATGGATTCTGTTCCTATTGTAGCAATCACCTGTAATGTAACAGTTCCACTTCTTGGAAAAGACAGTTTTCAGGAGGTTGATATTGCAGGAATCACAATGCCGGTCACAAAGCACAGTTATATTGTTAAGAATGTAAAGGATCTTGCCAAGACTATAAGAAATGCATTCAGAATAGCAAAGAGTGGCAGACCGGGTCCTGTTCTTGTTGATATAACAAAGGATGTTACAGCAGCAGAGTGTGATTATGTAAGACAGACTCCAAGACCTGTTGACAGGATTACTGCATCAATAACAGAGACAGATATTGACAGAGCAGTTTCACTCATTAAGAAATCAAAGAAACCTTATATATTTGTTGGTGGTGGTGCTGTAATATCTGAGGCGTCAGAAGAATTAAAGAAGTTCGTATATAAAGTTGATGCTCCGGTATGTGACTCTCTTATGGGAAAAGGTGCATTTGACGGCTCGGACAGCAGATATACAGGAATGTTAGGAATGCATGGTACTAAGACATCGAATTATGGTGTGTCAGAGTGCGACCTGCTTATCGTTGTCGGAGCAAGATTCTCAGATAGAGTAACAGGTAATGCCAAGAAATTTGCCAAGAACGCTAAGATTCTTCAGTTTGATGTTGATGCTGCAGAGATTAATAAGAATATCAGGACAGATGCGTCTGTGATTGGTGATGCATTAGAGATTCTTAAGAGAGTTAATGAAAAGCTTGAGCAGCAGGATCATTCAGACTGGATGGAACATATTATGGCTTACAAGGTTGAATATCCAATGAGACATAATCGCAACACTCTCAACGGACCGCTTATCATGGAAAAAATATACGAACTGACTAATGGAGATGCAATTATCACAACAGATGTTGGACAGCATCAGATGTGGGCTGCACAGCATTATAAGTTCAAGAATCCAAGAACTCTTCTTACATCGGGAGGTCTTGGCACAATGGGCTACGGTCTCGGCGCCTGTATCGGTGCCAAAGTAGGCTGCAAGGATAAGACGGTTGTCAATATTGCCGGAGACGGATGTTTCCGTATGAATATGAATGAGATTGCAACAGCGACAAGATATAATATTCCTGTTATTGAAGTAGTTTTCAATAATCATGTTCTTGGTATGGTAAGGCAGTGGCAGGATTTATTCTACGGTAAGAGATATTCAGCGACAGTTCTTGATGATCAGGTGGATTTTGTTAAGGTATCTGAAGGCATGGGAGCTAAGGCGTATAATATCAATACTATTGAGGAGTTTGAGAAAGCATTTAAGGAAGCTGTTGAACTTAATATTCCATGCGTTCTGGATTGTCATATTGACAGAGAAGATAAAGTGTTCCCTATGGTTTCGCCTGGAGCACCTATATCAGAAGCATTTGACAGAGAAGATCTTAATAAACGTGAAGCTGGTGGAAGATAAACTGATGCCATAGATTAAGATAATAAGGCTGTTATTGACAAAAAATTTACAAAGTCATACAATAATGCATAATAATTATATTATTTTCTAGGAGGAAGAAAAGGTGAGTAGAGTTTATAACTTTAGCGCAGGTCCAGCTGTTTTACCAGAGGAAGTACTCAAAGAAGCAGCAGAAGAAATGTTGGATTATCAGGGATCCGGCCAGTCGGTAATGGAGATGAGCCACAGATCCAAGGTGTATGATAATATCATTAAGGAAGCAGAGAAGGATTTGAGAGACCTTCTTAATATCCCTGATAATTATAAGGTTTTATTCTTACAGGGCGGAGCTTCGCAGTTTTTCGCTGAAGTACCTATGAACCTTATGAAGAATAAGAAAGCAGGATATATTATCACTGGACAGTGGGCTAAGAAGGCTTTCCAGGAGGCTAAGATTTACGGAGAGGCGGTTGAACTCGCTTCTTCAGCAGATAAGACATTCTCATACATTCCTGACTGTTCGGATCTTGATATACCAGAAGATGTTGATTATGTATATATCTGTGAGAACAATACAATTTATGGAACAAAGTATAAGACATTACCTAATACTAAGGGACATCTTCTTGTATCAGATGTATCTTCTTGTTTCTTATCAGAGCCTATGGATATCACTAAGTATGGTGTTGTTTACGGTGGTGTTCAGAAAAATATCGGACCGGCAGGTGTTGTTATCGCTATCATAAGAGAAGACCTTATTACAGATGATGTTCTTCCGGGAACACCTACAATGCTTAAGTGGAAGACACAGGCAGATGCTGATTCTCTTTATAATACACCACCATGCTATAATATTTATATATGTGGCAAGGTATTTAAGTGGATTAAGAAGATGGGCGGACTTACAGCAATGAAGGAGCATAACGAGAAGAAGGCTAAGATTCTTTATGATTTCCTTGATGAGAGCAAGCTATTTAAGGGTACAGTTGTTAAGGAAGACCGTTCATTAATGAATGTACCATTTGTAACAGGCAATGAAGAGCTTGATGCTAAGTTTGTAAAGGAAGCTGCTGCAGCCGGATTTGTTAACCTTAAAGGACATAGAACAGTTGGCGGTATGAGAGCATCTATCTACAATGCAATGCCAGTTGAAGGTGTTGAGAAGCTTGTTGAATTTATGAAGAAGTTCGAGAAGGAGAATGCATAATAATGATTAATGTTAATTGTCTTAATAATATTGCAGTCTGTGGGTTAAAGCTTTTTTCAGATGATTATAATACAGAGAGCTCATTTGAGGATGCACAGGCAGTCTTAGTAAGAAGTGCTAAGATGCATGATATGGAACTCAGCGATAATCTTCTTGCAATAGCAAGAGCAGGTGCAGGAGTAAACAATATTCCTCTTGACAAATGTGCTGAGGCAGGTATTGTTGTTTTCAACACGCCTGGTGCTAATGCCAATGCAGTTAAGGAACAGGTAATTGCAGCAATGCTTCTTGCATCAAGAGATTTAATTGGCGGTAATAAGTGGGTGGCAGATAATGCAGATGATCCGGATATTGCCAAGGCTACTGAGAAGGCTAAGAAAGCATTTGCAGGACAGGAAATTAAGGGAAAGAAACTCGGCGTTATCGGTCTTGGTGCAATTGGACAGTTAGTTGCCAATGCAGCAATAGACCTTGGCATGGAAGTATATGGATATGACCCATATGTATCTGTAAAGGCTGCATGGAATCTTTCAAGTTCTGTTAAATACATTTCAGATGTCAAGGATATATATAAGGAATGTAATTACATAACAGTTCATGTTCCTGCACTTGACAGCACAAAGGGTATGATTAACAAGGATGCATTTGACCTTATGCAGGATGGCACAGTAATCATTAACTGCGCAAGAGATATACTTGTTGACGAAGCAGCTATTGCTGAAGCACTTAAGTCAGGAAGAGTTAAGAAATATGTTTCAGATTTCCCTAATCCTACAACAGCTAAGATGGAAGGCGCTATTGTGCTTCCTCATCTTGGAGCTTCTACAGAAGAGGCAGAGGATAACTGTGCAGTTATGGCTGTTAATGAGATAAGAAATTACATTGAGAATGGTAATATAATCAACTCTGTTAATTATCCTAACTGCGATATGGGTGTATGCCAGACAGAGGGAAGAGTTGCAGCATGCCACAAGAATGTACCTGCTGTTATAAGCAAGATTACAACAGTACTCGGTGCAGCCGGTATCAATATTTCTTCTATGTCTAACCAGTCAAGAGGAGACTTTGCATATTCTCTCTTAGACATTGACAAGTCAGCACCGGAGTCAGTAGTTGAAGAACTTGCTGCAATTGAAGGTGTGATTAAAGTAAGAGTTGTTAAGTAACAGAATATATTTGTTGTCATTAAGCAGATTTTCGGATGGTGCGTATTTTACGGATGTCCGGAAGTCTGCTTTTTCTTGTATTATGCCAGAGTGGATGATAAAATAAATATAACATGCGTAAGTATGAATACTAAAGCAATTAAAGTGCGGAAAAGAGGTAATTATGGCTGTAATTAGACCATTTGAATGTGTGAGACCTAATGAGGATGTGGCGTCAAAAGTGGCAGCCCTGCCATACGATGTTTATAATTCAAGAGAGGCAAGGGAGGAAGTTGCAAGAGAACCATTATCCTTCCTTAAAATTGACAGAGCGGAAACGCAGTTTGACGAATCAGTGGATATGTACAGCCCACAGGTTTATAAAAAGGCACATGATATGCTTATGGAAGAAATTGATGATGGTACATTTATAACAGATGAAGATAAGGCATATTATGTGTACGAGCTTACAATGGATGGAAGGACACAGACTGGAATTGTTGCCTGTGCATCTATTGATGATTATCTTAACAATGTTATTAAGAAACATGAGAACACAAGAGCTGAGAAGGAGCAGGACAGAATTAATCATGTTGATGTATGTGGGGCACAGACAGGACCTATATTCTTAGCTTACAGAGCGGATAATGTGATAAATGGGGAAGTTATAAGGGCTAAGCAGGAAAAGCCAATATACAGTTTTACATCAGTGGATGGGATAAGACATCAGGTATGGAAGATTTCTGACGCAGATTCTGTCTGCCGGATAGAGACTGCATTTGCAGGTATACAGGATATTTACATAGCTGACGGACATCACAGGGCTGCCTCTGCGGTTAAGGTCGGACTCAAGAGAAGGAGTGAGAATCCGGGATATAATGGAACAGAGGAATTTAATTATTTCCTTTCAGTGCTGTTTCCAGATGAGGAGCTTATGATTATGCCATATAACAGAGTGTTAAAGGACCTTAATGGAATGAGTGCACAAGAGTTTATTGGAGAGATTTCAGATAAGTTCAATGTTAATAAGAGTGAGGGAAGAGTGGAGCCGTCAAGAAAGGGCGAATTCGGAATGTACCTTGGAAAAGAATGGTACAGGCTTACTGCTAAAACGGAAATATTGAGCAGTGACCCGGTTGACGGACTTGATGTGGCAATTCTTCAGAATAACATTTTAGAGCCTGTTCTTGGAATTCACGATCCTAAGACTGATAACAGAATTGACTTCGTTGGAGGAATAAGAGGATTGGGAGAACTTGAATTAAGATGTGATATGGATTGTGTTCTTGCATTTTCAATGTATCCAACTTCTATTTCAGAGCTGTTTGCTGTTGCGGATGCAGGCAGACTAATGCCACCTAAGTCAACGTGGTTTGAACCGAAGTTAAGAAGCGGGTTATTCATACATAGAATTTAATGCAGTACAAGACATATACATTAATTCAGAAAGGACAGAAATTATGTTACATGAAACAATAAAGATTGATTTACCATATAAGGAACTGGGGCTTAAGGAGGGAAATGCCACAATAACAACATACATTAAGGATATTTTTCCTAATGACCAGGATCCTTTCAGAAGACCACTGATTGTTATATGTCCGGGTGGCGGATACAATCATCATTCTCCGAGGGAGGGAGAGGCAATAGCTATAAAGATGCTGGATAAGGGGTATAATGCTGTTGTTTTAAGATACAGCCTGGCGCCTGTGACATATCCGGCACAGCTCTATGAGGCAGCTTACACAATGAAGTATGTAAGAGACCATGCAGGTGAGTGGGATGTTAATCCTGATAAGATTATTATGGCCGGTTTTTCTGCAGGCGGTCATGTTGCAGGACTTATGGGAACAGGATGGAACTCAGATGAACTTAATTATCTGTTAGAAAATGTATTAAAGTGCAGCCATGAGTATGTTAAACCGAATGGAATGCTTCTTGGATATCCTGTTATAACATCGGGAGAAAATGCTCACAGAGCTTCATTTGAGAAAAGTCTGGGAGATAACTATGACAGATATATCGATACAGTTTCTATTGAGAAGAGAGTTGACAAGGATACACCTCCGGCGTTTATATGGCATACATGTGGGGATAATTCAGTTCCACTTGAGAACTCGCTTCTTATGGCAGAGGCATTAAGAAAGCAGGGCATACCTTTTGATTATCATGTATATGCCAGAGGAATACACGGATTAGGACTTGGAACAAGAGAAACAGCTACCAAGAATATGGGACATTTCGAGCCGCAGGTATCCGGATGGACGGAAAGCTTTGAAACATGGATGGGGGTAATGTATGAATAAAAACTTATATGGTCTAATGAACTGGCCAGATGTAGAGGGGATTGTGTATGCGGAGTGCGATAAGCCGAAGGCACTGCTTGGAGGTCACATCTGTGATAAGGGATTTCTCGTGCAGATTTTCAGACCGGATGCAGTCTCTGTGCATCTGAATATTGATGGCAGAAAGTCTTCTGTGAGTATGGAAAAAGTTGATGAAGCAGGCTTTTTTGCAGCACTGGTTTCCGGAAAAAAGAAATACAAATATACAGTGACTGTTGAACTTGTTAGTGGAGAGATGATAACATACACTGATCCATATTCAATTCCTGATGTCACCGGTGAGAAGGATTATAAAGCATTTCTTGCAGGAGAGGAGTATAATGCACAAAATTTACTGGGAAGTCATATGAAGAATATAGGGGGCGTGGATGGAGTGCTGTTTACTGTATGGGCTCCGGAGGCGGTTAATGTAAGCCTTATTGGCAGCTTTAACAAGTATGACGGCAGAGTTAATCCTATGCAGCGTATAGCAGATACAGGGGTTTTCGAGTTATTTGTTCCGGGGCTTAATGCAGGATGCGAGTACATGTATGAAGTAAAGACCCGTAATGCAGGTACAGTGAGGAAGCTAGACCCTATGTCAAGGGCTGTTACCGCTGCACCTATGACAACATCCATAGTGACAGAGGAGTCTGTTTTTCAATGGACAGATAGAAGCTGGATGCAGAAACGTAAGAAAAATGCTCATAATAAATGTCCACTTACTGTTTATGAGGTGTCATTAAAGGGATGGTCTGCAAAGACTGGCAAAAAGGATTATGAGTCATTGGCAGAGGACCTTGCTTCGTATGTAAAGAAGCAGGGATACAGATATGTGGATTTAATGCCTGTTGCAGAGTACCTGGATGAGAATAAGAACGGATATTCAACAGTTGCATATTATGCTCCGACATCGAGATACGGAGCGGCAGAGGGCTTTAAGAAGATGATAGATATTTTCCACAATGCAGGAATTGGCGTTGTTATGGACTGGAATGCAGCGTATTTTGGCTCTGAATCCAAGGGACTATATAATTTTGACGGAACCGGCACTTATGGATATTTAAAGCCGTCACTTGAGAATAATCCTGACTGGGATGTGTACACATTTGATTATGGAAAAGGTGCTGTCAGGAGTTTTATATTGTCCAACCTGTTTATGTGGTTAGATGAATACCACATAGATGGTGTGCGAATTGATGGAGTGGCTTCCATGCTTTATCTGGATTACGGAAAGATGCCGTCTACATGGACTCCTAACATATATGGCGGTAATGAAAATCTTGAGGCAATTGCATTTATTAAGGAGATGAACCGGCTTGTTTCTAAGAGAGATGACGGGATAATAACAGTGGCTGAGGAATCAAGTGGATGGTTTGGAGTCACGGCTGCTGATAATACAGATTGTCTTGGATTTACCTATAAACAGAACAACTGCTGGAAGAATGATTTCATGGAATTCATGTGTACAGACCCGCTGTTTCGGAAGGGTGAGTATGATAAGCTCACATTTGGCATGCTCTATAACTATGGTGAGAATTTCATGCTTGCACTCTCTCACGATGTTTTCAAAAGCAGGTCATTTGAGAATATGGTTTCAGGGGAGGATGAGAAATCACATCTGGCTGATATAAGGGCTGCATTGGGATTTATGTATGCACATCCCGGATGTAAGCTGCTCTCAATGGGACAGGATATAGGGCTTGCAGACAGCTTCAGGACAGATGATTCCTATTGGTTAAATTATGATAAGTCACAGTATCGTGCAATGGAGAAATACATTGCTGAGCTTAATAGGTTCTATATGAAAAATGAGGCACTTTATGAACTGGATGATAATCCGGATGGATTTGAATGGCTGGATAATTCTAATGCAGAGGAGACAGTAATAGCATTTGCAAGAACCGATAAGGCCGGAAATAAGCTCACAGCTGTGGTTAATTTTACACCGGTAAAGCGCGAAGGATACAGGCTTCATGTTACACAGCAGGGAAAGTACAGGGAAGTGTTTAACAGTTCATTAAAGAAGTATGGTGGGGATGAATTGACAGCTAATGAGTATATAAAGTCTGATGATGAGGATGGATGGGAGTTTATTAATGTGACGATTCCCGGATTATCATTTGTTGTCTATAGCTGTGAGCCATACACAGAACTGGAACTCGAAGAAAAGAATATTCTTAAGAAAGCTGCTATAGCAAAGAAAGAGGCAGAGCAGAGAGCCAGAGATGCGGAAGAACTTAAGAAACAGGCTGAAGAGCAGGCAATACGCGCCATTGAAGCGGAGAAAGAGGCTCAGAGAGCGCGGAAGGAGGCTTTGAAGATTAAAGAAGAGGCTGTTAAGAAGGTCGAAGAGGCATTAAAGGCAAGTGAGGCAATTGAGATTGAGACAAGGAAAAAGCTTGAAATGCTGGAAAAGAAAAACACTAAAGCTAATTAGAGAGGTACAGATATGAATATGGTTGGTCTTGTGGCAGACGCTGCTACAACTATTCAGAATGAGACAGAGCAGATAACTAAATTCTTCTCGTGGACACATTTAAAGGAAATGCTCAATGCATTGGGAAACTGGTCTGTTTCACTTATAGGAACAATTATTATTTCTATAATTATATGGGTTATTGGAAAGAGAATAATAAAGGTATTAACCCGGGTTGTAAAGAAAATGCTGGACAGAAGCTCGCTTGATGAGGGGGTTGTTAATTTTGCGGTTTCTGTATTGAGATTTGTGATGTATGCAGTCCTTATCATGATTGTTGTGGATAAGCTTGGATTCCAGACCACATCTCTTTTGACACTTTTTGGCTCTGCAGCTCTGGCAATTGGTATGTCTCTGCAGGGAAGTCTTTCTAATTTCGCAGGAGGAATACTGATACTGATTTTCAAGCCGTTTAAGGTTGGAGATTATATTGTTGTGGGAGATAAGGAAGGCACCGTAAAGTCAATTGAGATTCTATATACAAGGATTACTACAATTGATAATAAAGTAATCATGCTTCCAAACGGTACGCTTTCCAATTCAAGTATTGTAAATGTTGGAGCTGAGAATACCAGAAGAGTTGATATTGAGATAGGTATTGGCTATTCTTCAGACATTCCGACAGCTAAGAAGCTTCTGGAAGATGTGGTTACTAAAGAACCGGGAGTGTTAAAGGACAAGGATATTACTGTTGTTGTCAAGAGACTGGATGAGAGCTGTGTTACACTGGAGACAAGAGCATGGGTTAATACGGCTGATTATTGGAATGTGAGGTTTAACCTTCTGGAGAAATACAAATCCATCTTTGATGAGAATGGAATTGAGATTCCATTTAACCAGCTTGATGTACATATGAAATAGAATATCAGAATACTAATATCAGAATATTGAATAACAGGGTATAGAGGTCAGGATAAGGCTTCTATACCCTGTTTTATTTATCTGAAATTGAATTATGTTCAAACTACACTAATTTTACTTATTTTTTACATATTTTGGACATATTTTCCAATTAATATCATAACTGTAAGAAACAAAAGGAGTTGTTACTTGCAAATGCAATGGAAAGGAGTGCCTGATATGGCAATTGAAGTGTTCAACCGTTATGAAAAAAAGTATATGATGGATGAAAAAACTTTCTATGAGCTTACAGACAGAATTTCTGACTATATGAGTCCGGATGCATATAACAAAAATGGAGAGGCTTACAGAATAAGTAATATCTATTATGATACTGAAAGTGACCAACTGATAAGGGCTTCAATTGAAAAACCTGTATATAAAGAGAAGTTAAGACTCAGAGCGTATGGGACGCCATCGCTTGATGATATGGTTTTTGTTGAAATTAAGAAAAAATATAATGGTATAGTTAATAAAAGACGGACATCAATGACTCTTAAAGAAGCATACAGCTATCTGGATGAAGGTACAATGCCTGATATGAATAATAACAGGATTAACAGGCAGGTATTAAAGGAGATTGATTATTTTAAGAATTTCTATGGGTTAAAGCCAAAACTGTATCTTTCATATGATAGATTTGCATATTTTGAAAAGGATGATGGGGCTTTCCGGGTTACATTTGATAAGAATATCACTACAAGAAGGGATGATGTAAGGCTGGAGCATGGCAGCTATGGAGATAGCCTGCTGGCTGAGGGACAATATCTTATGGAAATTAAGATTAGTGGGGCTGTACCGTTATGGTTTGCCAAAATTATATCTGGACTTAATATTTATCCTGTGTCTTTTTCAAAGTATGGAACTGAGTATAAACACTATGTTCTGGCTAATTATACAAGATTACAATCTGAAGGAGAAAAAATATGTTTGAATCAATCTTTACAACAACAACAGAGAATGCAATCAGCATTAGTGAGTCAATGTTAGGAGTAGCCGTTGCAGTCGTAATAGGACTTGTGATAGCTTTTGTGTACACACTTATTTCTAAGAAAGACGGATATAATAAAAGTTTTATTGTGGGACTTGCCCTTTTGCCGGCAATTGTTGCTGCTGTAATTCTGCTTGTGGGAAGTAATGTGGCAAGAGCGTTTTCAATGGCAGGAGCATTTGCACTGGTAAGATTCAGATCAGCTCCTGGTAGTGCCAAGGATATATCAATAGTATTCTTCTCTATGGCATCAGGTCTTGCCTGCGGCCTTGGATTTGTAACATTTGCGGTATGTTTTACGGTTCTCATTCTGGTAGTCCTTGTAATTATTTCTGTCACAGGTTTTGGAGGAAGCAGTGAGTACAAGAAGCAGTTACGAATAACAATACCGGAAAATCTTAACTATATGACAGTTTTTGATGATGTTTTCGAGAAATATCTTTCTGAAAATGTTTTGAGAAAAGTTAAGACAACAAATATGGGGACAATGTTTGAACTTACTTACGAGTGCAGGATGAAGGATGATAATACACAGAAACAGTTTATTGATGAGCTGAGAGTAAGAAATGGTAATCTCAATATCACGATGGGAACAGTGCCAAATTCTGACGGAAGTATCCTTAACTGACAGGGATTATACGAATAAGATATTATTTAACAGGCTGTGCCGGCAAATTCATGGAGTCGGCACAGCCTTTTTACATAGTTTTTTGATTAAAATGCTTGTATATTTCTTTTATTTATTATATTATATTCCATATACGAAAGGGCGTGGTAGATATGGTAGATAACAACACTCAATTTTTTAAAACTCAGCCAGAGAAGACAATTTCAGTAGAAGGTATACTTGAACAGGTTTATCTTGCTCTTAAGGAGAAGGGATATAATCCGGTTAACCAGATTGTAGGATATATTATGTCTGGTGACCCGACATATATTACAAGCCACAATAATGCCAGAAGTCTTATTATGAAGGCTGAGAGAGATGAACTTGTGGAAGAAGTAGTAAGATACTTTATTGAAGGTAAAGGCTTATAGGATGAGGATAATAGGTCTTGATGTAGGAACGAAGACTGTGGGGGTGGCTTTAAGCGATGCGCTTGGCATTACCGCACAGCCTTTCGAGACTATTACACGAAAAGAGAATAACAAGTTGAGAAGAACCTATGCCAGAATTGAGGAAATCATCCGGGAGAATGATGTGACTGAGATTGTGGTTGGATATCCGAAGAATATGGATGATACTATTGGCGAGAGGGCGAAAGCTTGTGAAGAATTTGCAGCAGCACTGGGGAGACGGACAGGACTTCCGGTCACACTGTGGGATGAAAGACTTACTACGGTTGAGGCGGATGAAGTCCTTGAGGAATGCGGCGTTAAACGGGAAAACCGCAAGGCCGTTATTGATCAGCTTGCAGCTGTTTTTATTTTGCGGGGATACATGGAGTCTAAGAATAAGGACTGTAAGAGGAATACCTGTCCATGATTATAACCTTTGGAGGATTTATTTTATATGGAGAAATTAGATTTTGTTGATGAGAATGGAGACAAGGTTGATTTCTATGTTCTGGAAGAGACCAGAATTAACGGGATCAATTATTTGCTTGTATCTGAATCAGATGGAGAAGATGAGGAAGCTGATGCATATATATTAAAGGATGTATCAGAAGCTGCATGTGAGGAAGCAGTCTATGAGTTTGTTGAAGATGACAGCGAACTTGAAGCAGTGGGAAAAGTGTTTTCAGAACTTATGGATGATGATGTAGAACTTATATAAGGTGTATGCCTTATTGTTAATTAATATTTATATGAGGTGTTTATGAAAAAAGAAGAGAATGCATCTGTTAAGATTATCCCGTTGGGAGGTCTTGAACAGATAGGAATGAACATTACTGCCATTGAGTACGATGACAGTATTGTTGTTGTGGATTGTGGTTTATCTTTTCCGGAAGAAGATATGCTGGGTATTGATCTGGTTATTCCGGATGTTACTTATCTTAAGGAGAATCTTGGAAAGGTTAAGGGTTTTGTAATTACTCACGGACATGAGGATCATATTGGAGCTATTCCATATATTCTTAAGGATGTAAATGTCCCAATATATGCTACTAAGCTTACTATGGGGCTTATTGAGTCTAAGCTCAAGGAACATAATATGTTAAAGAGCGTTAAGAGAAAGGTTGTAAAATATGGACAGTCTGTTGCTCTTGGCGATTTCCGTGTTGAGTTTATTAGAACTAATCATAGTATTGCAGATGCGGCTGCGCTTGCAATTTATTCACCGGCAGGAATTATTGTTCATACAGGTGACTTTAAAGTGGATTATACTCCTGTGTTTGGAGAGCCTATTGACCTTCAGAGGCTTGGAGAGCTTGGGAAGAAGGGCGTTTTAGCTCTTATGTGTGATAGTACTAATGCATTGAGACCAGGTTTTACAATGTCTGAGAAGACAGTTGGTGCTACCTTTGAGAAGATTTTTAATGATAATAAGAACAGCAGGATTATTATAGCTACATTTGCATCTAATGTTGACAGAGTACAGCAGATTATCAACTCCGCTGTAAAGTATGGCAGAAAGGTATGCGTTGAGGGACGCAGCATGGTCAATATTATTGAGGTTGCGGAAGAACTTGATTATCTTAAGATTCCTGATGGAACTTTAATTGAGACTGATGAGATGAAGAACTATACTCCTGACCAGATTGTTCTTATAACAACAGGAAGTCAGGGTGAGTCTATGGCTGCCCTTTCAAGAATGGCTGCTAATCTTCACAGAAAGGTTTCTATCCAGCTGGGAGACTGTGTAGTATTTTCTTCTACACCGATTCCGGGCAATGAGAAGTCAGTTGCCAAGGTTATCAATGAGCTTGGAATGAAGGGCGCTAAGGTTATTTTCCAGGATACACATGTTTCAGGACATGCCTGTCAGGAGGAGATTAAACTTATATATTCACTTGTTAAGCCTAAGTATGCGATACCTGTACACGGCGAATACAGACACCTTGTGGCACAGAGAGATATTGCATATTCCCTTGGATATGATAAGGATCATGTTATAATTGCCAAATCTGGAGATGTACTTGAACTTAATGACGAGGAGGCACAGATTTCTGACCATGTTCAGACTGGAGCTATCCTTGTAGATGGTCTTGGTGTTGGAGATGTCGGTAATATAGTTTTAAGAGACAGACAGAATCTTGCCGAGAATGGTATTATTATTGTGGTGCTTACACTTGAAAAGTACAGTGGACAGCTTATTGCAGGACCGGATATAGTTACAAGAGGCTTTGTATATGTAAGAGAGGCCGAGGAACTTCTTGATGAGGCTAAGGCAATTGTGTCAGATTCAGTTGACAGATGTCTTGATAAGAATATTACTGACTGGAGCAAGATTAAGAATATAATTAAGGATGACTTAAGCGAGTATCTCTGGAAGAAAATGAAGAGAAATCCTGTAATTCTGCCTATTATAATGGAAGCCCAGATTTAGCCGGTGGGTTCAGATATGAGATTTATTCAGGGCTTACAGAGAGGTGATTCATATGCGCAGAATTGACGAACTTAAGAATGAAATCATTAAAGAAATCTTACAGAGCGAAGAATACAAGGAATACCGGAGATATCAGACAGAGATAAACAGGAAGCCGGATCTTAAGAGACAGGTGGATGAGTTCAGAATGAAGAATTTTGAATTGCAGAATTCCAGTGATGTTCCGGATATGTTTACAGCTATGGAACAACTGAACGCAGAATACGCAGATATGAGGAATCAGGATATAGTCAACAGATATCTTATGGCTGAGATAACATTTTCAAGACTGGTAAGTAATATGTGTCAGGATATAATGGAAGCCATAGATATGGAACTTGATTTTTTTCAGTGAATCATATATAGTGTAGCTTAATAAAGAAGAGGAGACTGGGTTCATATGAGCAATAAGTCAATCAGAATGCTGATTACGGTATCCCTGAATACACTGATAATTGTTTTGGGAATATATCTTGTTTTTGTGACAGGCAGCAAAGCATATACTTTTGGAGAAAAGGTTTTTAATGAACAGTCAGTTGATTCAGAAGATAATGCCCGCAATGTTGAGGTTACAATAACAACAGGGATTTCAGCTAAGAAGCTGGCGGCAATGCTTTATGATAAAGGGCTTGTTAAGGACAAGACGATAGCGTATTTTCAGATTCAGTTTTCAGATTATAGGGAGAAGTTTGTGGGTGGAACCTATGAGCTTAATACCGGGATGAAGCCTACGCAGATTATGGAGGCAATGTGTCCTCAATCTGAGGAAGACAGTAATTAAAGTATTTTGTCACATTTGTATGAAAGGGAATATATGATAGTCAATGAAAGAGTAGTTGCCTATATTAATTCTCTGGATTGTGGTAATTCGGATATATGCAATACAATTGAAAAAGAAGCGATTGCGGATCAGGTCCCAATCATTAGAAAAGAGATGGGTAATTTGCTGAAGGTGCTGTTACAGCTTGTGCAGCCGGAGAGAATTCTTGAAGTTGGAACGGCAGTAGGTTACTCATCTATTCTTATGAGTGAGAATATGCCTGAAAACTGCAGAATTACTACAATTGAGAATTATGATAAGCGCATACCTGTTGCCAGAAATAACTTTAAAAGAGCAGGAAAAGAGGATGTTATCACTCTCATAGAGGGGGATGCAATGGAAGTGCTGGGGAAGCTTACCGGCCCTTATGATTTCATCTTTATGGATGCAGCAAAGGGACAGTATATTAATTATCTTCCTGATATTAAGAGAATATTAAGAGATGGTGGACTTCTTATATCGGACAATATACTGCAGGAGGGAGAGATTGTTGAGTCCCGCTATGCAGTTACAAGGAGGAACAGAACAATACATACGAGAATAAGAGAGTATGTGTATGAGCTTAGCCATTCGGAGGATTTTGTTACATCTATCGTGCCAATAGGAGATGGTATAACATTAAGCGTAAAGAAAAATAAGTGAAGCAGGAGGAATGTATGGCAGGACATATGTATAATGGCCGTGAGATAGAACTTCTTATTCCGGCAAGCAGTCTGGAAGTGCTGAAGATAGCAGTAATCTACGGGGCGGATGCAGTATATATTGGAGGGGAAGCATTTGGACTAAGAGCCAAGGCAAAGAATTTTTCAATTGAGGATATGAAGGAAGGCGTGAAATTTGCCCATGACAGAAAAGTTAAGGTTTATGTTACGGCTAATATTCTCGCCCATAACTATGACCTTGAAGGAGCCAGAGCATACTTTGAGGAGCTTAAGGAAGTTGGACCTGATGCACTGATAATATCAGACCCGGGAATGTTTACAATTGCTAAGGAGGTGCTTCCGGATATAGATATCCACATAAGCACGCAGGCTAATAATACTAATTATATGACCTATAATTTCTGGTGGAATCAGGGGGCTAAGCGTGTTGTTTCTGCAAGAGAGCTTTCGCTTGAAGAGATTAAGGAAATAAGGTCACATATACCGGAAGAGATGGAGATTGAAACATTTATGCATGGAGCAATGTGCATCTCATATTCGGGAAGATGTCTGCTCTCAAGTTTTCTGGCGGGAAGAGATGCTAACAGAGGTGCATGCACTCATCCATGCAGGTGGAAATACGCTGTCGTTGAGGAAAACAGACCAGGGGAATATATGCCTGTGTATGAGAATGAGCGTGGAACCTATATATTTAATTCTAAGGATTTGTGTATGATTGAATATATTCCGGAGATGGTTTCGTCAGGAATTGATTCTTTTAAGATTGAGGGGCGCATGAAGACAGCATTGTATGTGGCAACGGTTGCCAGAACATACAGGCTGGCAATTGATGATTTCCTTGAAGACCCTGCTAAATATAAGTCAAGAATTCCTTTCTATAAAGAGGAGATAAGCAAATGTACTTACAGACAGTACACAACCGGATTCTTCTTTGGAAAGCCGGATGAGAATACTCAGATATATGACAGTAACACATATATCAAGGAGTACACATATCTTGGAATCATTGGTGATATGAATGAGGAAGGACTTTATCATATTGAGCAGAGAAATAAATTCTTTGTAGGTGAGACGATTGAGGTTATGAAACCTGACGGACAGAATATTTCCGTACAGGTAAAGAGAATTGTGGATGAAAAAGGACAGGATATGGATAGCTGCCCTCATCCAAAGCAGAACCTCTATATTGATCTTGGAATACCGCTTGATAAATATGATATACTCAGGCGTCAGGAAGAGGATAATAACTAAATAGACAGATGGATATGCAATTTGCTGCACCTTTACACATATGATATATAAAAATGTGTAGGGGTGCTTTTTTGAAAACATTTGATAAGCCGTTGTCGGCACAGGAAGAAAAGGAAATGCTGGAAAGATGCAGACATGGTGACAGAACCGCAAGAAACGTGCTCATTGAGAAGAACATGCGGCTTGTGGCACATATAGTAAAGAAATATGCCTCTACTGAACGTGATTATCTTAACGAAGATTTGATATCAGTTGGAACGATAGGACTTATCAAGGCTATTGATTCATTTGACCCTGACAGGAAAGTGCGGCTTGCCACATATGCTGCAAAATGTATAGACAATGAGGTTCTTATGTTGTTCAGACAGGATAAGAAAAAGGAACGTGAAGTGTCTATGTATGAACCTATAGGCAAAGATAAAGAGGGCAATGAGATAAGTCTCAAGGATATAATTGGCGAGGGGGATTACCGAAAGAGTCCGGATGCCGTGGAAGATTATATGTTTTCTGAGCAAATCAGATGTATTTATGATAATATAGATAAGGTTTTAAGTAATAGAGAGAAAGAGATACTTATGTACCGCTACGGACTTTATGGAAATAGAGAATGTACGCAGAATGAGCTTGCTAATATGCTTGGAATAAGCAGAAGTTATGTGAGCAGGATAGAGAAGAAGGCGCTTGAGAGACTGCGTGGGGTGTTGCAGGAGGAGAGGCTTCTTTAAGGGGCGCGGGTGCAGGGCGGTTTAAAACACGCTTTCGCTCGATTCCAGACGCAGCGGACACTAAGTGCGCTGTGTGTGCGCCCTTACGGGCTGCACCCAGCTTACTAAGTGCCGGCGTCTTCCAACGGTTTTAAACCCGCCCTGCAACCGCTTGGGCGTGAGGGGTGCCCATTGCTGCGCTTGGGCGTGGGGCGCCCATCGCTGCGCTCGGGCGTGAGGGGTGCCCATCGCTGCGCTCGGGCGTAGGGGGTGCCCGTTGCTGCGCTCGGGCATACCGTGAGTTGCTCGGGCACTAAGGAAGGAGGAATTACTATGGAGATTAAAGATAATAAGGTGATACGGGAGAGGCTTGCTAAGGTGCGGGAGCTTATGAAGGAGACCGGGATTGATATTTATGTTGTGGTTACCGGGGATTATCATATTTCAGAGTATGCAGGAGATTATTTTAAAGAGAGAGAATATATTACAGGATTCACAGGTTCTGCTGGAACGGCAGTAATTACGCAGAATGAAGCGAAGCTGTTTACGGATGGAAGATATTTTGTACAGGCCGTAAGACAGATTGAAGGGACGGGATTTGAACTTATGGCTGTGGGAGCGCCGGGGGTTATGAATCTGAATGAGTATTGCACAAGTGTAGCCGGAAAAGACATGGTTATGGGCTTTGATGGAAGAACTGTGCCGGCTCAGATGGGCCTGGAGCTCTCAGGATTAATGGCATCTAAAGGTGGAAGATGTGACTTTGATTTTAATGCCATTGAGAAAATATATGAGAACAGAGCTGCATTTCCACACAGCAAAGCGTTTTACCTTGAAAAGAAATATACAGGAGCAGAAATTGAGGAAAAGCTTGTCCATATAAGAGAGATGATGGGCAGAAAAAATGCAGATGTACATATTATGACAACTCTTGACGACATATGCTGGACATTCAATATACGGGGACGGGATGTTGAATGTAATCCGGTAATTATGGCATTCTCTGCAATAACTAAGGACAGGGCTTATATCTATGCGGATAGGGAGCGATTTAATAGTGACATAGAGTCAATATTTAATGAGGCAGGAGTTGACATAAGACCTTATGAACAGATATATGATGATATTAAGACTTTTACAGGAAGAATACTTATTGACAGGAAACGTATTAATATGCGTATATATGAAAGTGTTATTTCTAATGTGAATGCAGAGCCTGTATTTGGAGATAATCCGGCAATGCTTCTTAAATCAGTAAAGAATGAGACGGAGGTAAGTAATTTAAGAAACCTGCATGTGGACGATGGGGTTGCTGTTACGAAATTCATATTCTGGCTCAAGAAAAATGTGTCAAAGGGAGATATTACAGAGGCTGACGCTGCTTCTTATCTTGATGGATTAAGAAGTCAGATAGATGATTTTATTGAACTTAGTTTTGACACAATAAGCGCATATAATGAAAATGCAGCGATGATGCACTATCATGCCGACAGTACTAATGCAGCACTTCTTAAGCCGGAGGGGATGCTTCTTGTTGACTCCGGAGGGCAGTATCTTCGTGGAACAACTGATATTACGAGAACAATTGCTCTTGGCCCGGTAACAGATGAGATGAGAAAATATTTTACACTTACACTTAAGGGAATGCTCAATCTTGCAAATGCAAGATTTCTGAAGGGCTGCACAGGATTTAATCTGGATATTCTTGCAAGGGGTCCGCTCTGGAATATTGGAATGGATTACCGGTGTGGAACAGGGCATGGAATAGGCTATCTTCTTAATGTGCATGAGAGCCCTAACGGTTTCAGATGGAAACACAATCCGGGTCATAATGACCTTGCAGTAATCGAGGAGGGCATGGTTACTTCGGACGAGCCGGGGGTATACATAGAAGGTAAATTCGGAATCAGAATTGAAAATGAGCTGGTATGTGTTAAGGATTGCGATAATGAATATGGCACATTTTTAAAATTTGACACGCTTACAATGGTGCCAATTGACAGGGAACTTATTGATGTAAAGTATCTTGACGCTGTTGATATAGTAAGAATTAATGAGTATCATAAGAGAGTGTATGAGATGCTTTCTCCTCACATGGAAGGGGCTGAGCTTGAAATGCTTGCTGCGGCTACGGAGGCGTTTTAGAGAAGGAGATTATATGGAAGTAAAAGAGTTTGCACATAAAGTAAGTGGAGATAAGATAGGGAAAGAACTCAAAAAAGAATTAAAGTTTATGGGAAGGTCAATTGAGAAACGTAAGGTTGGAATAATTATCACAGTAACAGGTGTTATTGCAGCTCTTGTTGTCATTCTGTTTATCCGCTCACAGCGTTTTGATGTATGGGATTATATTACGGTAAGTTACGAGGGGGCTAATGGATATGCAAAGCCTGTGTTTACACTTAATAAAGACGGATTATACAGGCAGCTTATGGGAAAGAGTGATGATTCGGACAAGTCCTATAATGTTAAAATGCTTATCTCTTCAATAAATGTCTTAACCGACGCAAAAGATGTGTCAAACGGGGATACATATAAAGTGAATCTCGAGTTTGATGAAAAGTATGAAGATGCTGTTGGAATAAGTATGGGAAAGGGATATAAGAAGATAAAGGCAACAGGAGTTCTCAAAGGAACATCAATTGAACTTTTTGATAAAGTGGATGTCCTTTTTACCGGCGTGAGTCCGGAAGCTTCTGTCACGATAACTAACCAGTGGGATGATGATTATCTTTCCGGGATTACTTTTTCAGCAGATAAAAGCAGCGGTATTGCTTTTGGAGATACAGTTAATATAAAATGTGATGTAGAATATGAAGATATCGCCAGACATGGCTTCCTTCCCTCTGATATGGAGGCTTCGTATACAGCAGATAAATTGCCGAGCTATGTAAGCAAAGTATCTGATATCAGTAAGAAAATATTAGAACAGGTACAGCAGGAGGTGTTGGAAACAATCGATTCACAGGTAAACGACAATACATTCCGTATGCTTTATAAAGCTACAAAAGATAGTGCATATCTGTACCATATCAATAATGAAACCAGCTCTGAAACTAAGATTCTTGGAACATATTTCCTTAAGAAGAAGGGTACTGAGGGAGACTGCAATAATTACATATATATTCTGGCATCTTCACTTGTTTCTGACTCAGAAGACAGCCGGACTGTATATTTTGCATTTTCATATAGCAATGCTTATATTAATGTGGATGGCACATTTGATATGATACATGACAACGAGAGCAAGCGTTATGTATGTAATACGGATATGGATGCTTTATATCAAGACTGCATTGGAAACAGGAGTGATAATTATACCGTCGAAGATATTAAATAGGAGTTTGTTTATTGCCACTTTATGTGATATAATATTTGAAATAAATTAAAATTTGCGTTAGCGGGGGGATTTAGCCTGCGGAAAGAGGTTGAAGAGTGAATTTTAGAAAGAAAGTAAGATTGGGTGACGTTCTTGTTAAGAAAGGCATTATAGATGAGAATCAGTTGCAGACTGCACTTTCAAGACAGAGAGAGCAGGGGAAAATGCTTGGTGAGATGGTTATCGCACTGGGATATGCCTCACAGAAGGATATCAATGATGCATTATGCGACAGTTTGGGAATTGATTTCGTTGACATGAGAGAGACAGAGGTCAGCGAAGATATACTTTCTATGCTTGATGAGAGCATTATGAGAAAGTATACGCTTGTGCCACTGGGAGATGCACCAGATAATCCGGGGGCTGTAAGAGTTGCTATGGCTGACCCTACTAACATCCTTGCAATGGATGATATCAATATTGTTACAGGAAAGCAGGTTGTGCCTGTCCTTGCTAATGCTTCGGATATCAATGCATTTTTCGATAAGGCATTCGGACAGAAACAGGCTCAGAGTATTGTTGACCTGTATAAGAGAGAGCAGGGCGAGGTTTCTAAAGAGGAGACAAAGGAAGATAAGGCGAGACGTGAAGAGATTGAGAATGCACCTATTGTTCAGCTTATTAATAGTGTAATTGAGCAGGCTGTAAGACAGAGAGCATCCGATATACATATTGAGCCTATGGAGAAGGATATTCGTGTAAGATACAGAATTGATGGTAATTTAAGAGAAATAATCCAATATGATAATACGCTTCTTGGAGCTATTACAACACGTATCAAGATTATGTCAGGAATGGATATCTCTGAGAAGAGAAAACCACAGGATGGCCGTATTACGACTAATGTTGATGGAAGAGAATATGATATCCGTGTATCTAATCTTCCTACAGTATATGGGGAAAAGTGCGTTATGAGAATTGCGTCCAAGGAAGGATTTAACATTGATAAATCCAAACTTGGACTTACACCGGCTGACCTTAAGGTATTTGATGATATTCTTAAGAACCCGCATGGAATTATTCTTGTAACAGGACCGACAGGTTCTGGTAAATCTACAACACTTTACACAGCCCTCAGTGAGCTTAACACAGAAGACGTTAATATCATAACAGTTGAAGATCCAGTCGAGGCTAATATTGATGGAATTAATCAGGTACAGGTTAATAATAAGGCTAATCTTACATTTGCTTCAGCACTTAGATCAATTCTTCGACAGGATCCGGATATAATTATGATCGGTGAGATTCGAGATGGCGAGACAGCAGAGATTGCCGTAAGAGCATCTATCACAGGTCACCTTGTTGTAAGTACACTTCATACTAACAGTACTGCAAGTTCTGTTGCCCGTCTTGAAGATATGGGTATTGAATCATACCTTATTGCTGATTCACTCGTTGGTATTATTGCACAGCGACTTGTAAGAAAGCTTTGCGACTGCAAGATACCAAAGGAGGCAACTGCAGAAGAAAAGCAGATGTTAGACATTGATCCGGATGAACCATTTACAATTTATGAACCATGTGGATGTAAACTGTGTAATGGCACAGGATACTATGGAAGACTTGGTATATATGAGATTATGAAGATTACACCACCGATCAAGAGACTTATCTCAAAGAAGGCAGAGGCTGATGCAATTAAGAAACAGGCAATCAGCGAGGGAATGAATACCTTGAAGATGGCAGCCAGCAATGCTGTTAAAGAGGGTGTTACAACAATAGCAGAGATGGTTAAAGCTACATATGAGGCTGAAGAAGATGATGCTCAGTCTAAGTCAGGAAAGAAACCATCTTCTGGTAAAGATGGTTTATCTGATGGTAAGATAATGGCTTCTACACGTAATGAAACCGATAACAGAAGTGCATCTGACAGCAGCAATGATATTGTTGAAATTGAGTTAGAGCAGATTGATTAGAATACTGCATGATGGGGGATTAATGTATGTTTACAGTGGAGCAGCTGCTAGCAATAGCGAAAGAAAAGAAAGCAAGTGATGTCCATGTCACTGTAGGGCTTCCGCCGAGAGTAAGAATTAACGGAGAGCTTGTTGATCTTGATTATCCTAAACTGTCTCCGGAGGACTGTGAGAAGCTTATACTTGATATAATGGATGACAGACAACAGAATATGTTTAAGGACAGGGGAGAACTGGATTTTTCATTCTCTGTTCCGAATATAGGAAGATACAGAGTTAATGTATTCCGTCAGCGCGGTTCAGTTGCATGTGCCATGCGTATTGTAGGAACAAAGATACCGACACCGGAAAGCCTGGGTGTTCCCAAATCAGTAATTGATTTATATGCTAAGAAGAGGGGGCTTGTTCTTGTAACAGGTCCAACTGGTTCTGGTAAATCTACTACACTTGCTTCTCTGATTGACAGAATTAACGATGAGCGTAATGCACATATAATAACATTGGAGGATCCTATTGAGTATTTACACACTCACAGAAAAGCCATGATTAACCAGAGGGAGATAGGACTTGATACCCATTCATATGCAGATGCTCTGCGTGCGGCTCTGCGTGAAGACCCTGATGTTATTCTGGTTGGAGAGATGCGTGACCTTGAGACAATTTCCACAGCTATAACAGCAGCGGAGACAGGACATCTTGTGCTGTCAACACTTCATACAATCGGTGCAGCAGCAACAATTGACCGAGTTATTGATGTATTCCCTCCACATCAGCAGCAGCAGATAAGAATTCAGCTTGCTGTGGTTCTGGAAGCTGTTATTTCTCAGCAGCTTATTCCGACTGCAGATAAGCGTGGAAGAGTAGCTGCATTTGAGGTAATGCATGGAACAATACCGATTAAGAATCTTATTCGAGAGGCGAAGACATATCAGATATCAAGTGTTCTCCAGACAAGCAGGAAAGAAGGAATGATATCTATGGATGATGCTTTGCTTGACTTGTATAATAAGGGAATTATTGATAAGGAAAATGCTGTTGGCTATGCACAGGATGTGAATTATGTAGCTAAGAGAGTCGCAGAATTATTTTGATGTTTTATATAATAAAGGGCGGATGTTCTTTCGGAAACGTAAAGGCATCCGCTCTTTTTGCATAATCTTATAGGAATTAATAAAAATAAATCAGATATTTATTTTTAAAATAAAAACATTATATATACCTATATCTAAATTATTGACAATAAAATATATTTATAATATATTAACTATGACAGATACGCAAAAGGGGATGGCGAATAAGTCGATAATGAATTAGAATAGGAGAAGAATTGGGAGAGAAGGATTTAACGGAGAAGATTCTCGAGGATTATAATGACATATTTGCTGATATAGTAAATGTATTGTTGTTTGATGGGAAAAAAGAAGTGGATGAACATATGCTTTATAATATGACAGTTCATTCACAGTATAAGGATGACAAAGAAATGCTGCATGAGCAGGAACGGGATGTGGCAAAGTACTGGAAGAATGGAAATCTTGAAATTGCAATGTTTGGCATAGAGAATCAGTCGAAGGCTGAGAAAAGAATGCCTGTCAGAGTGTTTGGGTATGAAGGAGCATCATACAGAGGACAATATAATAAGAAAAATATAGCACCGGTCATAACTTTAGTGTTATACTTTGGTACAGAGAGCAGATGGAGGGAACCGAAGAACCTGAAGTCATTAATAAACATACCGGAAGGGCTGGGAGAATATGTTAATGATATAAGAATTAACGTATTTGAGATAGCATGGCTGTCGAAGGAGCAGATTAATAAGTTCACAAGTGATTTTAAGATTGTAGCGAATTTCTTTGCGAATAAGCGAAGAAACAAGAATTATGTTCCAGATGATAAAACAACGTTCAGGCATGTAGATGAGGTATTAAAGCTTTTGTCAGTAATGACAGGCGACAACAGATATGAGCAGATACTGGCTGATAAGAAGGGAGTGAAGAATATGTGTGATGTAGCACAGAGACTTGAAGACCGCGGCATGCAGCGTGGAATACAAGAAGGTATGCAGCGTGGAATACAAGAGGGAATGCAGCGTGGAATCAATATAATATATTCATTAGTGCAGGATGGATTGAT
>CAMEVC010000004.1 GCA_945939115.1 uncultured Eubacterium sp. | reverse complement strand
TGGATTGTACATTTTTATATTCCACTAAATGTACATTTATATAGTATCATTTACATTTGGTGACCCGAATGACATTGTATATCTGTATTGGTTGGCTGAGGAAACATCGCTTACCTATGCCAAGCTGGCATTAAAAGAAAACGGATTACAGGATTATGTGGATGCTATGAATGAACTTAATTAACTCATAATGTAATTTTTATCTCCATCATACTTTCACAAATCTCCGTCATTTTTGGTGAAAATGACGGAGATTTGTTTTATATACGAACATATCCTGTAGATGGTCCTGCTCCAACTTTAGCAATATATCCACTTTTTACCATATCTGTCAAAGTTCTTTCCACAGTAACTTTACTTATATCAGGACAAAGTTCCATTATTTCTTTCTTCGTAATTTTCCCCACCTTTTGGTCAATTACATTTTTTATTCTTTCTGGTTTTGAAAGATTACGGTGTTTCAGATGTTCCACTCTACTTTCAAACTCATTATATGCCTTTAACATAATTCCAAGATAGTATTTGACAAAAGGCTCGTAATCATTTTTATTCTCATGCCATCCAAATGAACTTGACTGTAATGCCTCATAATATGTTTCCTTTGTTTTTTCTATTAGCATTTCCATACTAATATATTTTCCAACAATATAACCTGCTTTATAAAATAACAAAAGTGTTAACAATCGACTCATTCTGCCATTTCCATCATTAAACGGATGAATACAGAGAAAATCAAGGATAAACATAGGTATAAGGATTAATTTATCTATTCGGTCAGCTTCCCATTCTTCTAAAAATCGAGTACATAATTCATCCATTGCTTCTGATGTTTGAAATGCTGGAACAGGTATAAAACGGACTTTTTGATTTCCCTCTACATCTCTTTCTGCGATTACATTATCTGAATTCTTATAACTACCGCCGGCTGCTCCCTGGGAATATGAATATAAATCCCTATGTAATTGCAAAATCACATTAGTTCTAGGCATAATATATTCATAACTTTCATGAATGGTCGTAAGCACTTCTCGATAGCCGGCAATTTCCTGTTCTGAACGATTACGTGGTTCAGCTTTTTGACTTACCAGTTCTTCCAAACGCTTATCGCTTGTAAAAATTCCTTCGATTCTGTTAGATGCACCTGTACTCTGAATAAGAGCCACTTCTAACAATGTTTTTAATTCATCAACATTTGCCTCCAAAAACAACTCCTGCTTACCCTTATGTTCATGAATACTTCCAACCATCTGAACAATTTCTGGATTTAGCAACTTTGTTGGATTATTTTTAAAATCAAATTCTCTCATGAAAATCTCCTTCATTTTTAAATTATCTCCATCATTCTACCAAGAAATGACGGAGATATCAATAGACATGATGGAGATACAAACAACTCTGTTATTTGTTATTTCTAATCTATTCCCAATTTTGAACGTGCCAGAAATAATCTGGATAACAATTCCGATGCCTCTTCAGTATTTTCCTCATCTTTATTTTCAAGATAATAATAGAAAATGTGGTTTTGGACTGCTTCCAACAAGGGCAACGCTTTTTCATGATTTCCAAGCGAATGATGTAAATCAATAAGGCTAAAATAGTCACAACACAGAGCATATACAGAGTTTTTTTCACCACCCCCCATCCTTTCCCGTGATTCAATACAATGCACTCTCGCCTGGGTTGCCTTGTTTAGATTTCTAACAGCCTCTGTGATTTCGCCACACTCAATCTGTAAATTTGCAGTAAACTCCAAAGCCTCCGCATATTTAAAACAACGAATTAGTTCCTGTCTTTCCAGCCAGGTCTGTCTGGCATACTCTAACATGTTCAAAGTATAAGGCATCGCCAGTTCTGAATTCTTCTCCCGATATAATTTAGCAAGACTTTGATAGCATCCAAACAAATCTGCACGGGATTCATAACAAGGATATTTATTATCTGTATCCTGAATTAATTCCAGTGCTTTCAGATATTCTCCAATCCTCTCATCTAACGTAGCCCCATAAAAATCCATAATATCTGCCATACGCATAATTGGTGTATATATATATCGTTTTGCCTCAAAAGAATCCACCATATCCGCATACATCAACGCATAACGGTGTTCCATGATATAACACAAGCGTTCTTTTTCTAAATTTTCTTCTGAAAAATGATTAGAAGAATTTCTTATACTGTAATAAATATGGCTATAATGATCACACGAAATAATAGCTTTTTCCAGCATCTCTGCGTCATTTTCCCATCCATCATTTTCCTTCAGCAGGCGAAGAATTTCGTTCAAACAATTTCCCATACTATATAAGTCAGATGCATCCCCATAATAATGGCTAAGTCGTAACAAATGTGCAATATACGTTTTCAATGTATCCGGCGAATGATTTTCACTGAACCTATGTCCATAATAATCCTTCAGACACTCCTGCCAGTAGATGACCATACGAATATCCATATCCCCCATACACAACTCTACCATAGAATCCATTGCTTCAGGCAATCCCCATTCTGCCGCACTTTTTATCAATCTGATTCCATATTCTTTCTCTTTTTCAACACCCATCCCATATACATATGCAAGTCCGAGATAATAATCGTGACTGTATTTTTCTTCTTCACTAAAAAATGTTTTTTTCTTAATATATTCACCCATAACAAGAGGCAGAGTACTGATATCCTGCAATCCTATATAGCGATTTCCTTCCATAAGATAATCCGGCAGAGTATGATCCTCTGCAATCATATCCACTATAATAATATTTTTGTTTAATTCCTTTGCTCTCTTATATTCTTCACGGATTGCATAGTTATCCTCTTTAAGCATATTATTGGTTACAAGAAACAAAAACACCTGACAAAAATCTATATGGGATTTTATCTCCTCATCATAAGATTCGCCCGCTGTAAGATACTCGTCATACCAGATTGCACAATCCCTGCATTCTTCCTTCTGATGAATAAGCTTAATTAAATCAACCGCAAACTTTCTGTCTGCTTTTCGATAACTAAGGAACGCCGAACCGCTGAAATTCTGGTAGATACGTTCCCGTTCCACATTTTCAAGCAAAGTCCCCCGCAAATGCTCCTTTAAATAATCTTTCAATTTCTGCGAAAAAAAAAGTGCCTGTATCTCCTGCTTATTCGGGTGTAATACATGCATTTTTTCCATCCGGTTTAGTGTACAAAAATCACTAAACTTTCCACCAACTCCATCTTCAAGGGCAAGTGGTAAAACCGGAATTTTATTAATATATGCTATAAATAACACTCTGGAAACAGCATCACACATACTATCCAGAGATTCGTTAGTAAGTACCAAAACCACTAAATCCATCCCGCAGATTTCCTGTTCTATGGTATTCTCCGTATTGTTCTGGTCATCATAGTAAATTGCCACATCCACGTTATGTAAAATATGTTTTGAAACATCATGCAGATAAGCAAAATCCTTTTTACTTGCGGCATAATAAATCCGCTGTTTCCCAATTGGGTTTGTCTGTCCTCTTGTCACATAATTCATCATCTTTTTTCTCCCCTGTCTTTATCTATTATAGTTCAGTTTCTTTAATTCTGCTATAATCTCAGGCGTCAGCAGTATACCATCTTTATCCTGTTCCTCCTTAGGAAGTTTCTCAAACGGAATCAAATCCTTATGTATCATAGCAATGTTTCTGATGTCCTTGTCCAATTTACCAAGAGCATCCATTATCTCCCCGGATGCCACCTGGTATCCCATGGTTCGTGTATACATATTCCATCGCATATGTTCATATACTTTCCAGTTTTTGTCTTTGCTTAGCAGACTGTAATCCGATTGATAATTCTGTTCGATTAAATCCATTTTGTACTTTAACGCAAGCGTTCTTGCATAAACAGAATGTCTGTTGTATTCATTGTTACAATATCCCACCCAGCTTTTAATATTCGAATCGGGAGCTGTCTCTTTTCTTTCTTTATTGCGAACCTCATGAATTGCAGCGGAACACTTTTCAATGGCTGACATGGTAACAAAATCATAGTGGTATATATCAACAAACATTCCACTTGGCACAATATTTTTCATTATAACGGAATTATAATTATCCAAAAATTTCTTTCTCGCAACATTTACCTGAATGATATATCCATTTTTTTGTCCCGCTCTATATTTAACCGCATTCAGTCTCATGGCAATACCGATATTCTTCAAATCATCCTCCATACCTACATATGCCCAGTTAAAATCTATAAACTCTTCTTTCACAATCGTTTCTAATGCACAGGTATCCAATGATACATTTTCTTTGTATATAATAGAATACCATGCATCTCCAACAACCTTACAACTATCCTTTACTTCCGGCATTTTCTGCCAAAGTATTTCTTTATTTGCACCTGCATCCAGCACCATAATATTCAGATGATAACCTGGCATCTGGCCCAAATGTAAAACAGCCTTCAAGAACTCAAAATTTCTTGTGTTCATACCAATCAACAAAACCTTGATATCTTTACACTTTTCTGCAGGATTCTCAATGGCATTTTCGAAAATAGAATAGCGTAAAAGATTATTGTACACATAATTCTCTTCTATTCTGATATAATTTACTACCGTCTGTTCCTGTTCTCCATTTTTTAGTTTTTCTACCAAATTATCATACAGACTCCATGGAGTATCCTGTATTTCTACATAGATTTTCTTTTTACATCCACTTTGCAGCAATCCTCTGCTGCTTATTTCACCTAAATGAAGAAGATTATCCTCTTCATTGTTCCCAAACAGAAACAATTCCATTTCTTTTGACCTGCAGTTTAACTTTTTTACCACCTTGTCAAGAGAAAGCTTCACATAACATCCATTTATTTCCTGAATTTTTTCCTTGACGAGCTCGTCCAGCTTCCCGTCAGACACAAAAACAATGTTTTTCTTTCTCGTTTTAGGAATACTCTTCGCAATAGATAATGCTTTTTCATTACATTCAGAGAAAATATATTGCTTTCCGGCGGCTCTTTTTTTCATAATAAACCGTTGTGCAGGTCCATCCATGAGAGTTACCAAGAAGCCGGTTGCAAATACAAATAAAGCCATATATACAAGTATTCTCACTATGGAATATACTCTTGTAAACACCAGATTATCCGTATAAGCATATCTCTCATATCCATCACCCAGATACATATTAAAAGTTTTGACAAATGCTGTACAAATACATTCTATTATATAAAGTGCATCATTGGTATAGGGAATTTCATTAAATAACTGATTCGGTAAAACCAATATCCATTCTGCCATAAATTCCATACAGGCTGCCTTAATAAAATGGTGCTCTTTTAACCTTTTTTGCAAAAGAAGATATATTATTCCGGCAAAAAAGAACAATACCCCTATTCCCAAAGTTATATACCAAGTGATTGCTTCATATGTTATATTAAATTTCATTTATACAATCCAACCTTTCTTTCAAAACTCATCAATGAAGTTTGAAACCTTTTTTTATTTGTTATTTTAGTTTCTTCTCCACCTTCTCCAATTCATCCAACAGCGCCGTTCTCCTTGGATATGTCTGCTTTAATTCCTCAATTAACGACTTAGCAGTATCATTCCCCTTCCATTTTATAAGTTGTGCAATCTGCTTCGTCACCTTCTTATATTCTCGTCTATCCTTTGCCTGAGCACAATTCTCACTTATTTCCTTATAACACAACTCATAAACCTGCTCTGGATATTCCTTTACCAAATATTTCCCATAATAAAATAAATCATATGGATTCTCCATTACATCTTCAAGCAATCTCTTCTTTTCATTTTCAGCAACAAGAATACTACGATAGCATACGGTTCGCTTACTGTCCTTTAATTCATGCAACAAGCTCTCATAATTCTCATCCCATGTACCACACTCAATAAAAATCTGTTTCAAAACATCCCAGAACTTCTCATTTCCCATTAATAATAACTTTTTCGCCTGTGCAATTTGCTTATCAATGTTGTTTGCTGTCTTGTATATGTCATATAGCATATTATTCCAATCTTCCGGATCACTGCTACGATAATGCCAAGCTTCTTCTTTATTTGCTTTCTCTAAGCAAAGTTTCTCTGCTTCCTCATAATTTTTGTCTTTCATAGCATCCTTAATAGCTATAATACGGAGTTCATTTATCGAAATATTCTGATATAGTTCGTCCTTTGTATGCTTTTTACCATACAAATGTCTATGTATATGATATCTTACAATCAAATCTTTCTCTTTCTTGTATTCTGGAAAATAATCTTCCTGTGTATCTTCCAACAATCTATCCAAAGTCTTTTCGAGTTTCTTTGCACTCTTTTCATCACAAAGGCAAATCCCGCATTTCAACAAATCATAACGCCAGTCAGTCCAACCATCAAATACTTTCTTCTTTGCCTCTTTTATAATCAATGCAAGTGCTTGATCCCGCATTTGTTTATCCTGTTTTTCAATTTCTTTTGTACATTTATCTACCAGTTCATATGTACACATGATAACATCTGTAAGCATTCCTGAACTACTATCTGCATGAGATGCCAGTTTTACACCAGACACCAAGGTGTATGTAGCAGCTTCAAGTGCAGCCATATAACCACACATTTCTAAAGTCTCAGCACACAGATCCAGGCAGTCTTTCATGTCCATACAAATATTATCGCAACTGCTCCAACCGATATATCCGCGATGAGTATTACATTTAATTGATGCAGCAATTGTGGTTTTCACTATTGGTATAATATCTTCTGTAGGCAACATAGAAACACCTCTTTCTTTTATTCAACAATATCAATCTTATGTCTCTCACACCATTGCCTTGCTATTCTTTCATATGCACTATCCTTATATGAATACCACTGTTGCTCCAGATTCAAGTCATACAATTTATCCTTAAATCTTCTAAAAGTTCCTCTTCCCTGCATTGCCCTTTCCAGTACATCCTGATTCTTTCCCTCTGGAAGTTCATATATGAACTCTTCCATTATTCGATACTCGTTGATATCGTATTGTCCCGGTAATGGTATATAATCCTCGACAAATCCCTCACTGATATCTTCGAAGAGTTCCGGATCGTCCTCTCCATCCACCATTCCATCAAACAGCATCAGAATCCTTTCGCTTTTAGTGTCATAATAATATTCTGTTTCCATATCGGCAAATTCCATTGCCTCGATTATCTCTTCTAATTTTACTTTCATCTTTTATCCTCTTAATCTTTTCTTCGACTTGGGTAACAATGTTATCGCACATTTGTATTATTCCCTAAAATACACTTTATTCTTTGTTCTTCCAGTGCTTTTAAGAACATCGAATTTTTCTGCCTTTAATAACAGGCGACTTGCTGTCTTTATCTCAACCTCTAATAATTCTGCTGCAATAGAGCTGTTTATTTCTTTATTAGTATCCAGATAATGCAAGATAATCTGCATTCTTGTTCTTTCCAATTCGGACATTGATTCGGACATTGATTTGGACATTAATTCGGACATTGTCTCATTTCTTTCAAATCCATCTCTTATGTGAATAATTGTATTCAAATATGTTCTGTCCTCATCCATATCGAATTCCGGCTCCGGGGAACCGTTCTGTCTAAGTTCCCGCAATATCTTAGGAATACCGGTTCCTTTTTTCTCAGATAAGTCAATTTCCTTAAACAGTTCTCCGATTCTTCTATTACGATACTTTCTGCCTTTAATTTTTCCTGCGGCAAATTTATCAAGATTAGACAAGTAGATTATATCATAGCCTTTGGATAAATGCACCAAAAACTTGCATTTTACAAGTCTGGTGCGATACATGACATATTAATTATGGAATTTACACACAAAGGAGATGATGTATATGCCAGCTTACAAAGATAAAAAGACTGGTAAATGGTTCTGCAAGTTCTATTATACGGACTGGCAGGGCAACAACCGACAAAAGTGGAAAAGAGGCTTCGCCACCAAAAAGGAAGCATTAGCTTATGAAAGAGATTTTCTTGAAAAGCAGTCTGCTAACCCGGATATGACTTTTCAAAATCTCTACGAACTTTACATGGAGGATATGACCGCCCGCTTAAAGCAGTCAACCATCCTGACCAAGAAACATATTTGTGAAACTCACATCCTACCCTTCTTTGGAAGGAAGCCAATCAACGAAATCAAGGCTTCTGATGTGAGAAGATGGCAGAATCAGTTAATGAATTCCCCAAAAGGATATTCAAAAACATACCTAAAAACCATCAACAATCAACTTACTTGCATAATTAACTATGCCAAACGTTTCTACGATTTAAACACAAATCCATGCGGTCAGGCTGGAAGTATCGGACAGGCAAAGGCAGAGGAAATGGATTATTGGACTTACGATGAGTATATTGCTTTTCGTGAGGGCATTAAGGACAAGCCTCTATCCCATATCTGCTTTCAGGTACTGTATTGGACCGGGATGCGTGAAGGAGAACTTCTGGCACTTACTGCTTCCGATATCGACCTCGTTGCAAAACAGATTGATATTAACAAAACCTATCAGCGTCTTCACGGAGAGGATATCATTACCACTCCAAAGACAAGAAAAAGCAAACGTAAAGTTCCAATTCCGGATTTTCTGTGCCAGGAACTTAAGGAGTATATCACTTCCCGCTATATGCTCGCTCCGAACGAGAGACTATTCCCTATTACCAAATCCTATCTCTCACATGAGATGGAACGTGGTTGTAAGAAAACAGGCGTAAAACGGATACGTATCCATGACATTCGCCACTCGCATGCCAGCTTACTTATCAATCAGGGATGCGACGCTCTAATCCTGGCAGACAGACTTGGACACGAAAAGGTATCCACAACATTGAATACTTATTCCCATCTGTTTCCACATAAACAACAGGAGCTTGTCAGCAATTTGGAACAACTTGCAGCAACAGTTGGTGTTACACCAACACCGGAGCCACCGATGGGAAATCCATTGCTCGAAACTATGGGAATTTCCTATGATGGTAACATGGCAAGTGGTTCTGTTGCTTCGGATGCAGCATACACCAATGCAGGACTTCCATATGGTCCTATGCCAAAAGAAACGACATCCGGGAAAGTAATCCCGATGCCTCAAAGAAAAGCTATTTAGCATTTTGCAGACAGTCTCTGCAAAATCATCATTCATTAAATTACCACCAAAACGGTGTGAAATAGAGTAGTTTCGGTTAGTAGCAAAATAGTAGCAGTGCAAAAAGAAAAGCCTTGGAAGCCGCTTGTTTAGCGGATTCCAAGACTTGTGGCTACTATTCAAACTCAATCGTTCCAGGTGGTTTGCTGGTCAGATCATAGAACACTCTGTTGACCCCGCGCACCTCATTGATAATCCTGCTCATGACCGTCTGCAATACCTCGAATGGTATCTGCGCTGACTCAGCAGTCATAAAATCAATTGTGTTAACAGCTCTGAGCGCAACCGCATAGTCGTAAGTTCTCTCGTCACCCATGACACCAACGGAACGCATGTTGGTGAGGGCTGCGAAATACTGGTTTGGCATCCATGAAGGTGCCTCTCCGTTTTCCTTCTTGTACGCTTCAACAGCCTTGTCAACCTCTTCACGGTAAATGTAATCGGCATCCTGAACAATACGAACCTTGTCGGCTGTAACTTCTCCGATAATTCTGATTCCAAGACCCGGACCCGGGAATGGCTGGCGGAACACAAGATTTTCCGGAATCCCGAGCTCCAATCCTGCTTTTCTTACCTCATCCTTAAAAAGGTTGCGGAGCGGCTCAATAATCTCCTTGAAGTCAACATAGTCAGGAAGGCCTCCTACATTGTGATGTGACTTGATTACGGCTGACTCACCGCCAAGTCCGCTCTCCACAACATCTGGATAGATGGTTCCCTGTGCAAGGAAATCAACAGCACCAATCTTCTTAGCCTCTTCCTCAAATACGCGGATGAACTCTTCACCGATAATCTTTCTCTTAGCTTCCGGCTCAGTAACACCTGCCAGCTTAGAATAATATCTGTCCTGAGCATTAACTCTTATAAAATTCAGGTCGAACTGTCCGTTAGGGCCGAATACACTCTCAACCTCGTCACCCTCATTCTTTCGAAGAAGGCCGTGGTCTACGAATACACATGTAAGCTGCTTTCCTATTGCTCTTGAGAGCAGTCCTGCAGCCACTGATGAATCAACACCACCTGACAGAGCAAGTAAAACCTTACCACTACCAACCTTCTCGCGTATCTCCTTAATAGTATTCTCTACAAACGCATCCATCTTCCATGTTCCGGCACATCCACATATGCCGCGGACAAAGTTGTGAAGCATCTTCGTACCCTCCTGAGTATGAAGCACCTCCGGATGGAACTGTATAGCGTATAAATTCTTCTCCACACACTCTGCTGCTGCAACCGGGCAGTCTGATGTGTGTGCAATAATCTTAAATCCTGGTGCAACCTGTGAGATGTAGTCGAAATGGCTCATCCACACGATTGTCTTCTCTGAAACATTAGAAAACAAGGCACTGCTCTCATCTACAAATGTTTCTGTCTTACCATACTCTCTGACAGGTGCCTTCTCAACCCTTCCGCCGAGAACATGCTGCATAAGCTGGGCTCCGTAGCATAATCCAAGTACAGGTACACCAAGCTCAAAAAGCTCCTTAGTACATGTTGGAGCACCTTCCTCATAACAACTGTTAGGGCCACCTGTAAGAATGATTCCCTTAGGATTCATCGCCTTAATCTGCTCCAGATCTGTCTTGTAAGAATATATCTCGCAATATACATTACATTCACGGACACGGCGCGCAACCAACTGGTTGTACTGTCCGCCGAAGTCTATGACAATAACTTTCTCCTGATCCATGATCAATCTCCATTCTTGTGTATTTATAGGTACATTATAGTGAAACCATCCATGAAAGACAAGCCCCTATTCCTAATTAGCCCTATTCCCTGCAAGCCTTTCCTCAATATAAGAATTCATCTTTTCTCTTATCTGGGCAAGCCTTCCATTAGTCTCCTCGTTATCCGAACTGAAATCCATAAGCTTTTCAAGATACCCCTGTTCTTTCATAATGCGCACACTCTCATCATAGACCAGCTCATAAGCTAATGAAACATGTCCGACAACAATATCCGCAGGTGTACGCCTTATAGATTTAAGAATACATCGCTTCTCATAGAAACATTCCATAACTTCTTCTGATATAGCACTATTCTTAAGTTCCTCTGTTGTAGTGTTATAGATATCCTCCAGCGGAGTATCATTATTGACTCTCATAATATCAATTTTATCTGCATCCCTCAGAACATTACAGAACGCCTTCTCACGCGAATTCAGTCCCTCAGGAATCCTGTACATATTGTGGCATCTAATAGCAAGTTCCAAAATTTCCATGTCCGATTTATTCAATTTAGCATATGCAAATGTGCCATCGACATCATATCTGTCCTCCAGAGAGCCGGGTCTGTATCCGCTGCATTTAATCATTCCCTTAAGAAAACTATCAATAAGTCCATCCTTGAAAAGCAGGTCTGCCCCAAATTTCGCATGGTCCACAGAATCTGTATCAGAAAATGTATTAAATCTCTTTACCTGTTCAAAACGCCCCACATCGTGAAGCATCCCTGAAAGCCATGCCATCTCCACATCATAAGCGCACATCCCAGCCGATATGGCAATCCTTTCACACAAATCTGCAACCCTGTATGTGTGGTCAATCTTTAATTTAATCTTCGGGTCTTTTGGATTATACCTGTCCGTATATTCTGCAAATGTATTTCTCACATGAACTCTGTCAACATAAACACGGTTTATCTTTGCCTTCTCATATAATTCAACTGTATCCACTATCCTGTCTTCGTTCCATGCTTCTACTATCATAGGCACATCTGAGAGAGAATGGCAGACAATATCTGTCATCGCCCTTACCTCATCGTTTATCTCAATAGTATCCGGTACATGAATCACCTTCATACCAGCCGCATGTCCTGCCTTAATACCGTTAATACTGTCCTCGATAACAATACACTCCGATGGTTCACATCCAAGAAAACCTGCTGCCCTAAAGAAAATATCCGGCTCCGGTTTGCCGTGTTCCACCTCATCTCCATACACAACGCCTGACAGGTAGTCCCATGCCCCGATATTATGAAGACTCATTTCGGCACTGGATTTCTGCGTGGAGGTTGCAACTGCACATTTTAGCCCTCTGTTCTTAATATAATTGAGAAGCACTTGAAGCCCCGGTTTAACCGGTACTCCCTCTGTCTGTCTTATCGAATGCACGTGCTCCGTCCGCATGGTTCTCATCTTCCAGTAATCCCTGCTCCCATGATAATAATTATCAAAAAAGCTTTTACTTAAATTCGCCGGAGCGCCCTTGAAGCTGTCAATAAGCCACAGCGGCATTTCTACATTTTCTCTGTCCGCAGCCCAGAGCCATCCAAGATTCGACTGATTCTCCGTGTCAATCATGACACCATCCATATCAAAGATTATTCCTTTAATCATGTCAATTACCATTTCCTTCGGGTGCTATTTACTCACTCACTTTATTACTAAACACATCTTCAATGGCTTTCAACATACTTTTCCTTGCAACAGGTTTTAACAGATATCCGGCAGGCTTTAATTCCATAACTTCTATTATATGCTTCTTATCAGAAACTGACGTCAGAAAAATCCCATCTATATCTGAAGTATCTTTATTTTCCCTTAATTTCTCCAATACCTGCTTGCCATTGAATAAAGGCATCTCATAATCAAGAAGAATCAGATCCGGTTTCTTTTCCATAACTGAATTAAGTGCCTGAATACCTGATAATACACTGTGAACCTTATACTTTTCTTCCAGCCATCCCTTTATCGTTCTAATCTGGGCAGCATTGTCATCTACCATCAGAATATATTTCCTGTCATCATCCTTCTTATCACTACTCTCCTGATAATTATCCATTATCCCAAGAGCCTCATAACATGTCTTTATCATTTCATTAATGCTTATAGGTCTCTTAATAATAGTATACTTCTCTTCATCAATAAAATCACTGCATCTTATAAAGTCATTTTCATTACCCAGAATTACAACTGTAATATATGAATACTTCTTCTCTATAAGTTTCAAAATCTCATAAGAATTCTGTTCATAATCTGTAAGACTAATAAAAATCATCTTTGGGCGCAGAAGTTTAAACATACCGTCAACAACAGAAGCATCTCCCATACACAATTGAACATCAAAGTGTTCCTTCATCATAATGTGTATACTTCTGATATTATTATCCAGCTTACCAACTAAAAGTACATTATACTTCATAGGCACTTCCCTTTCTAAAATACTCTTCTAATGTATCCAGTGACTGGATTATACCATCCTGATTTAGTTCTGTCACATTAACTTTAAGCTGTGCAATCACATCACTGATTTCTGGAGGAAATTCATATTCCATAAGCTGCGATGTCTTCTCATCAAGCCCGTCAATTTCCATATCTAAAGCGTCAATTCTTATAATCTCCATTAATGCAAGAATAATATTGCTATCTTCTATCTCTTTGCCTTTAATTTCCTTTGCAAATATGTCATCCAGACGCTTCTTCATTGAGCGCATCTCCTCAGTAAGCCATGAATTCATTACATGAACCTTCTCTGTCTCTGAATTGCCTGCCAACTTCTCAAGAACCGCTGCCACACCTGATATTGCCGTCATTCCAACCATGGCTGTTATTCCCTTAATGCCATGAACAAGTATGCGGTAATCCTCAAATAATTCATTCTGCTCCAGTTCATCAAGCCTGTCCGCCTGACTTTCAAGCCCATAATATATATTCTCAAGAGTTTGCATCATGAGCTTTTCTTCGTTAAAATGTACCATTGCAAATTGCCAGTCAATTCCGGCAATCTGCGGGAGTTCATTTACATTTATATCGTCATCTGTTCTGATTTTTGTTACAGTATTATCTTCATTATCAGACTTATATTCTTCCAAAAGCTCCTGTGGAAGTTTTTCCAGAAGCATTTTTTCAAGTTTTCCCTGATTAATCGGCTTAGCAAGATAGTCATTGAAACCTGCATTTATGTAGAATTCTTTTGAACCTGTCAGTGCATTAGATGTAAGTGCTATAACCGGAACTCCAATACATTTATTATCACTCAGTTCTTTCATGCGCCTCAATGTCTCAACGCCATCCATTCGCGGCATCCTATGGTCAAGAAAGATAATGTCAAAATGCTCTGATTGAATAATTTCGAGACACTTTGCACCGCTGTCAACATCTACCACCTGTATCTGGGTCTGCTTTAAAAGATTCTTTACGACATACCTGTTAACCTCAATATCATCGACCACAAGGATTCTTGCTTTTGGTGCAATAAATGCAGGGACATAAGAATATTCTGTAGCCTGTTTACCCATTTTCTCAGAAATATCACCTACAGGGTTATAATCTTTAATCTCCTGTTTCAAATCAAATGAAAACTCTGAGCCTGCTCCATATTCACTTTCGACCTTAAGTTCACTCCCCATCATCGAAAGAAGCTGCTGGGTAATGCTCATTCCCAGCCCGGTCCCCTCAATTTCATGATTCCTGTTTTCTTCAATACGCTCATAATCCTGAAAAAGCTTTGCAATATCTTCTTCTTTAATCCCTATTCCTGTATCTTTTACTGACACATGCATAATCAGGAAACCGTCATTAACAGTTCCACCAATAGATAACTCTACACTACCCTCTAATGTATACTTAACGGCATTTGTAAGAAGATTGGTTATAATCTGACGAATCCTGACAAAATCTCCATACAGTACTGACGGCAGAGATTTATCCAGATTAACCTTAAATTCAAGTCCTTTATTCTGTGCCCTGAGAATAATCATGTCTGCAAGGGAGCTAACAAGATCATCAAGCTGATAATCTTTTGGGATAATATTCATTTTCTTTGATTCAATCTTGGATAAATCCAGGACATCATTAATATCCTCAAGAAGAGAACGGCTCGCATTCTGAATCTTTATTGCATACTCTCTTATACTTGGTTCTGTACTTTCTCTCAGAATCATTTCATTCAATCCCATTACCGCATTAATTGGTGTTCTAATCTCATGGGACATGCTTGCAAGAAATCTTGTTTTAGCTTCACCTGCAGATATTGCACGCTGTTTCTCCCTCTCGCCGCGTACAACTTCTGCAATTGTATTAGCAGCAGAAACCGCAAGCATAATGCACAGTCCTGCTGATATAATAACCCCGGTAAACTGTATGGTCCTCTGAAGATACAATATAATCTGTAAAACAGCAGCGATACACGCAATAGACACGCCAAATGCTATAAGCTTATACTGCTTGATTGCACCTGTCCTGATGTCATTAAATATAGCTGCTCCCATTACGGCGATTGACAGGAAACTGCCCACTGCCATATAGATAAAATTATCTGCAAGTTCCCTTATATTGAGCAGATGTAAAACCACACATGCAATATATATAGTTAAATTAATTATAAGAACAGCATTATAATACTTCTGATACCTCTTGTTCTGCACTTCATTCAGATACAGAATAAATGGTGTCGCAAGAGATAATATCATAAGAAAAGCCATATCATTCAGAATGGATATATTAGGAAATATAAGCTGCCTTAACTCTGAATTGGCAAAAAGCCACATAGATGCAACTATTACTCCCAATGCAAGATATCGGAGAGAAACCTTTTTCTTGTAATAAAACTGTAGCGCTATACTACAGATGATACATACAATACCCAGCAGCCCCATAACCGCCGCAACCAGCAATTCCACGCTGTTTTTCCTGATAATATATTCCCATATTCCGGTCTTAGTACCATAATAGATATTGTTGAATATACCTGTATAAGATGAATTCGTCTGGGTTACCACTGTCAGTTGTTTCCCTGCATCCTCAGGTTCAACATTCATAAACACATACATAGATACTGTAACCTTGCCAAATACTCTCACATCATCAGTAGAATACTGCTGTCTCAGCTCATCATCCACATATATCTGCATATTCTGCTTGTTGCTTCTGAAACACAGGTTCATATTTTCCGGAATATCTTCAGGAAGAGTGGTAGTAATAATTACCTTCTCATTCTTCTCAGCATCACACCTTCCAGGAACATTTACAGGAACTCGGCTTCCGTCGCTTCGTATCTGTTCCCAGTCAGCATTAAAAATCGATGAACAGTCATCATCTTTAGGAATATCTGTAGGCAGTAAAATCTCGCCCAGAATAAAATACATCCATGATACTACCAGCATTATAAAAAATATTACCTTTAAACCCTTTGTTATCTTACCACTCTTATCTTCCATATATTCTATCCTTTGCATGTATTATCTAGTTAAGGTACTTCTTCACATACTGTCCGGTATAAGATTTCTTTACCTTAACAATTTCCTCCGGTGTACCCTTTGCGATGACAGTGCCACCACGGTCACCTCCTTCTGGTCCCATATCTATAATATAATCCGCCGTCTTGATAATATCAAGATTATGTTCAATAACAACAACTGTGTTACCTCCCTCAGCAAGCTTATGCAGTATATTAACCAGCTTGTGTACATCAGCAAAATGCAGTCCTGTCGTAGGCTCATCGAGAATATATATTGTTTTTCCTGTACTTCTTTTTGAAAGTTCTGTGGCGAGCTTAATTCTCTGTGCTTCTCCTCCGGAAAGCTCTGTGGAAGGCTGTCCCAGCTTAACATAAGAAAGCCCTACCTCGTTGAGTGTCTCAATTTTCCTTCGTATGCCAGGCACATTTTCAAAGAAATCCACCGCATCTTCAATAGTCATATCCAGAACATCGTAGATGCTCTTATCCTTATACTTTACCTCCAGAGTTTCCCTGTTATAGCGCTTTCCTCCGCACACCTCACAAGGCACATAAACGTCAGGAAGAAAATGCATTTCTATTTTGATTATTCCATCTCCCGAACAGGCCTCGCATCTTCCGCCTTTGACATTAAAGCTGAATCTGCCCTTAGTGTAACCGCGCTCCTTGGCATCCTTCGTAGAGGCAAAGAGGTCACGAATCATATCAAACACTCCCGTATATGTGGCAGGATTAGATCTTGGTGTCCTTCCAATTGGTGACTGGTCAATATTGATCACCTTATCAAGCTGCTCTATTCCATCAACCCCGTCATGGTCTCCTGCTACACATCTTGCCCTGTTAAGAGACTTCGCAAGATGCTTATACAGAATTTCATTCACGAGAGAACTCTTTCCGGAACCCGAAACACCGGTAACGCAGGTTACTACTCCCAGTGGAATATCCACGTCTATGTTCTTGAGATTATTCTCCCTTGCTCCTCTTACCTTAATCCATCCGGTTGGCTTTCTTCGTTCTGAAGGTACCGGAATCTTAATTCGCCCTGACAGATAGGCTCCTGTAAGGGAATCCTTACACGCCATTATATCTGCAGCCGTTCCTGCTGCCACAACCTCTCCACCGTTTCGGCCTGCACCCGGTCCTATATCCACAATATAATCTGCTGCAAACATAGTATCCTCGTCATGTTCAACCACAATAACCGAATTTCCCAAATCTCTTAAATGTGTCAGCGTTCCAAGAAGCTTATCATTATCCCTCTGATGCAGTCCTATACTCGGTTCATCAAGAATATATGCAACCCCAACAAGACCTGAGCCTATCTGGGTTGCAAGCCTGATTCTCTGTGCCTCACCGCCGGAAAGTGTTCCTGTAGCTCTTGAAAGTGACAGATAATCAAGACCTACATCTACAAGAAATTTAATCCTTGCTTTTATCTCCTTAAGAATCTCAGCACCAATAAACATCTGCCTGTCTGTGAGTTGTAAATTATCCAGAAACTCCTGCAGCTTTACAATAGACATATCAGTAATCTCGTATATATTCTTATCAGCAATAGTTACTGCCAGTGAAGACGGTTTCAGTCTCTGGCCATGGCATGATTCACATGGTCTTATACGCATGAACTCTTCATACTGCTGCTTGGTATTATCAGAATATGTCTCTCTGTATCTCCTCTCCATATTCTTGATAAGACCTTCAAATGCTATATCATACACGCCCTCTCCGCGCTGTCCTTTGTATTTAACTTTCACAGATTGTCCTTTAGTGCCGTTGATAATTATATCCTTAATCTTATCAGGATAATCCTTGAAAGGAGTCTTTAAGGAAAAACCATACTCATCAGCAAGGGCATCCAGCACGGCACGGCTGAAACTCCCCTCATCCTTTGAAGACTGCCAGCCCATTCCCACAATAGCACCCTCATCAATGCTTAAATTCTCATCCGGAATAAGAAGCTCCACATCAAATTTCATTGTATATCCAAGTCCGAAACAATCCGGGCAGGCGCCAAATGGATTATTGAAGGAAAAGCTTCTCGGTTCCACCTCTTCAACACTTATACCACAGTCAGGACATGAAAAACTCTGGCTGAAATTCATTGGTTCTCCGTCTATGACATCAACCGTCATAAGTCCTTCTGCCAGCTTGAGAGCTGTCTCAATGGAATCTGTAAGTCTTTTCTGTATTCCGTCTCTCACCGAGAGTCTGTCCACTACAATCTCAATATTATGCTTCTTATTCTTATCAAGCTTAATCCCATCTGTCAGCTCATACATAATTCCGTCTACAATAACCCGCACAAATCCGCTCTTCTTAGCCTGTTCAAAAAGCTTCACATGCTCACCCTTGCGGCCTCGCACCACCGGTGCAAGTACCTGAATCTTAGTTCTCTCCGGAAGTGACATAATAACATCAACCATCTGGTCTACAGTCTGCTTATTAATCTCCCGTCCACATTGCGGACAGTGTGGAATACCAATTCTCGCATAGAGAAGCCTGAAATAATCATATATCTCCGTAACAGTTCCCACTGTAGACCTTGGATTCCTGTTTGTTGACTTCTGGTCAATAGATATGGCAGGAGACAATCCCTCTATGCTGTCCACATCCGGTTTCTCCATCTGTCCTAAGAACTGTCTTGCATAGGAAGAAAGAGATTCCATGTAACGTCTCTGTCCCTCAGCATATATAGTATCAAATGCAAGACTTGACTTACCTGAACCTGAAAGTCCCGTAAGCACAACAAGCTTGTCTCTTGGAATATCCACATCGATTCCCTTGAGATTATGCTCCCTTGCCCCCTTAATCCTTATATAATTCTTATATTCGCCTCTCTCTAACTCTTTCTTAATACCATTATCAGCCATGTTTCTTACCTTCATATATATATTTGTTAATCTCAATCATCTTGTCACGAAGCTGTGCAGCCTCCTCGAAATTAAGTTCTGCTGCAGCTTTGCGCATATTCTTCTCCACCTGGTTCTTTACCTTCTCAAGTTCCTTAATGCTCATAGACTCATAATCAACCTTAAGCTTTAATGAACCCTCGCCCGGCTCTGCCGCTCTGCTAATACTTATCAGATCTCTTACCGCCTTCTTGATAGTCTGAGGTGTAATGCCATGGGCATCATTATATTCCTGCTGAATCTTCCGCCTTCTCTCTGTCTCTGATATAGCCTTCTCCATAGATTCTGTAATCTTGTCCGCATACATTATAACATGTCCTTCTGCATTACGCGCAGCACGTCCAATCGTCTGTATAAGCGAAGTCTCTGTTCGTAAGAATCCCTCCTTATCTGCATCAAGTATTGCAACAAGACTTATTTCCGGAATATCCAGACCTTCCCTAAGAAGATTGATTCCCACCAGAACATCAAAACCGTCAAGACGCATATCTCTGATAATCTTCTGTCTCTCCAGCGTATCAATATCCGCGTGAAGATACTTTACCCTAATTCCTGCTTCCTTAAGATAATCCGTCAAGTCCTCAGCCATCTTCTTAGTCAGTGTTGTGACAAGAACCTTATTCTTCTTAGCAGTCTCCCTGTTAATCTCCGATATAAGGTCATCAATCTGTCCTTCAATCGGCCTCACAGTAATCTCCGGGTCCAGAAGTCCCGTTGGCCTTATAACCTGTTCTGTTCTCATCAGCTCATGTTCAGCCTCATATACGCTCGGCGTCGCTGATACGAAGAGCATCTGCGATATCTTACTCTCAAATTCCTGAAAATTGAGAGGTCTGTTATCCTTGGCAGATGGCAGTCTGAAGCCATAATCCACCAGCGTTGTCTTTCTGGACTGGTCTCCTGCATACATACCCCTTATCTGCGGAATAGTGATATGTGACTCATCAACAATGATAAGAAAATCCTCCGGGAAATAGTCCATAAGAGTATAGGGCGGACATCCCGCCGGAAGTCCCGCGAGATGTCTTGAATAGTTCTCAATTCCTGAGCAGAAGCCTGTCTCCTGCAACATCTCTATATCAAAATTCGTTCTCTCCTCAATACGCTGCGCCTCCAGCAGCTTATCTTCACTCTTGAAATACCTTATTCTCTCCGCAAGTTCAGCCTTAATATTCTCTATGGCCGCATCCATCTTCTCCTTCTCAACAACATAATGGGAATTAGGGAAAATAGCCACATGCTCCAGAACATCCTTGACCTCTCCGGTGAGAGCATCAATCTCACTTATTCTGTCCACTTCATCTCCAAAGAATTCAATCCTTATTGCATCCCCGGAAGATGATGAAGGGTAAATCTCCACCACATCGCCTCTCACACGGAAAGTACCGCGCTTGAAATCCTGGTCATTCCTTACATACTGGATATCAATAAGCTTTCTTAACATCTCATCTCTATCCTTCTCCATTCCCGGACGCAGGGAAATAACCATATTCTTATAGTCCACAGGCGCACCCAGACCATATATACATGAAACAGAAGCTACAATAATAACATCCTTTCTCTCTGAAAGCGCTGCTGTTGCCGAATGCCTGAGCTTATCTATCTCGTCGTTAATTGAAGAGTCCTTGGCAATGTAGGTATCGCTCTGTGGCACATATGCCTCAGGCTGATAGTAATCGTAATAGGACACAAAATACTCTACTGCATTCTCAGGGAAGAATTCCTTCATCTCCCCATAGAGCTGTGCCGCCAATGTCTTGTTATGGGATATAATAAGAGTAGGTTTCTGCACATTCTGAATAATATTCGCCATAGTAAATGTCTTGCCTGAACCTGTGACACCAACCAGCGTTTCAAACTGATTCCCCTCTTCAAAACCCTTCGTCAATGCTTCGATAGCCTGCGGCTGATCACCTGTGGGTTCATATTCTGAATGTAAAACAAATCTGTCCATGCAACTATCACCCTTTCCTCACTTTTCTTCTCAGTCCATCATACTATAATATGTCAAAAAAGTACAGAACAAATATTCGATTTGCCCCGTACTTTTTATTATGATCATATAAAATTGATACTACTTACCTGCACTGACGCTCATCTTTCCTTTAAGATACTCAGTCGCTGCATTTAACTGTACATCTTCTGTTGCATTCTCCGGAATCTCAACAGTCTGGTCTGGAGTAACGCCCTTCCCATGAATATCCTGTCCCTTCGGAGTAAAATATTTGGCAACTGTGTATTTAACGGCACTTCCGTCAGTGAGCTGCCTTATCGTCTGAACAATTCCTTTGCCAAATGTCTGTGTTCCTATAATCTGCGCCTTACCATAATCCTGCATTGCCCCTGCAAATATCTCAGAAGCACTTGCGCTGTTCCCATTGACAAGCACTGCAATTGGAATATTAACCTCATGGTTATCATAACCTGTGTATTCCTGTTTCTTCCCGCTCTTAGTCTCTGTATACACAATAAGGCCATTTGGAAGAATATAATCAAGCATATCTACCACTGTAGTTAACACTCCGCCCGGATTATTTCTGATATCAATTACAAGCCCGGTAATTCCATGCCCCTGAAGTTCATCCAAAGCGGACTTAAACTGTCCTGTTGTAACATCATCAAACTGCGAAATATATATATATCCAATATTATTGTCAAGTACCCTGGATGCAACAGTCTTAACATTAATCTTGTCTCTTGTTACAGTGAACTTAAGTGTCTCGTCACCTCTCACAACAGTGAGATTAACTTCTGTACCTTTCTCTCCCTTAATAAGAGCAACTCCTACCGATAGATCCATACCCCTTATATCCTGACCATTAACCTCTATGACACGGTCTCCGTTTCTTATTCCCGCCTTGTAGGCAGGCGCATCTTCATATGCCTCAGTTACAAGGATTGAGCCATCTTCTGCTTTCTGACATACAGCTCCTATTCCATAGAAGGTACCTGATGTAGACTCCATCAGTGACTTATATTCTTCCGGTGTATAATATACGGTATACTTGTCTCCATAAGCTGCCAGATATGCTTTAAATATATTTTCAGCAGCCTTCTCATCATCTACATCATCGAAATAGAAACCATTCTCCAGCAGTGAATCCAGCGCATTGAGCTTGCCCTCAATCTTGCTTCCTATTCCTTCATCATCCGTCACACCGATATCCTGAACATACACCTGTCCTCTTGTTCCAATGTGGATATAGCCTTTTCTTATAAATGCGGTGATAACCGATGACAGCCCGATGATAACCACCATCAGTGTTGCCAGAACTCCAATAACAATACCTTTGCCTAAACCACTGTTTCTCTTTAGTCCCTGTCCGGCCCCTTCCGAAGAAAAAGGTCTGTTATTATCATATTCCATCATGTCCTCCAATAAAGTCATAATAATGTTAAGTTCTGATGCTATTATCTTCTGTATACTTGATATATTTTATTCTTTAATTAAAATATGTCATTGGATTAACATATACTCCATTAAGCATAACATCAAAATGAAGGTGTGCTCCGAATGAATTACCGGTATTACCCATAACTCCTATCTTCTGTCCCTTTGATACCTGCTGTCCCACAGAAACATTTAAACTGTCAAGATGCAGATATCTGGTATACAGTCCGTTACCATGATATATCATGACATAATTGCCGGCTGTAGAATAGAACTCACTCTGTCTGTGCGCAATCACAACCTTTCCGTCATATGCCGCATATACAGGGTCTCCACACACTCCCGGTCTCACAGCTCCAATATCAACCCCCTTGTGAGGAGCTGATCTGTCCTCTGTATCACCATATTTAGATGTAATTCTGGTGCTGACTGTAGGCCATTTAAACTTGCCTCCGTCATATATATTGGAAGGGGTTTTTCCGCTCTCCTCCTCAGCCTTAATCTTTGCCGTAATAGAAGCAATTTCACTCTCAAGCTTCTTCTCATCTTCTTCAAGCTGTTTCTTGTATGCAAGCTGTGTGGCTGTATTATTCTTAAGAGCTGTCAGCTGCTGGCTCTTTTCCTTCTGCACCACTTCAAGGGCATCAATCTGCGCCTGCAAAGTCTCCTGACTCTCTGTGAGTGCCGCTCTGTCCTCCTCAAGCTTTAACTTGGCGGTAGTAATTGTATTAATTGTATTCTGATATTCCTCAAGCATCTGCCTGTCATATTCAGATATTTTATTAATATACTCGAATTTATTCAGCATATCAGCCATACTCTGAGATGAAAGAAGAACCTCTATATATGTATAGTCATTATGTTCATACATAAACTGTATTCTAAGCTTCATAGCCTTATACTGTTCTTCTTTATCAATCTCTGCCTGGTCTAACTGTGCCTGGGTCTCATCTATCTCTGCCTCCAGTGATGCAATCTTCATATTGATGTCATCGAGAGATGCCGAGAGTTCTCCCATCTGTGCGTCCAGTCCCTGAATAAGTGCGGTTACATTCTCACTCTCTGCCTTTAATTTTGCTATTTTATCTTCAGTCTCTTTTTTCTTATTCTGGATACTGCTCTGCTGATCCTGTGCATTTTTCAGATCTGTCTGATTATCTCCCAGAGTAATCTGTGCAGAACAATAAGGTATAAGCATCATAACAACCATGAGTGCCGCTGTTATTTTCTTTAATGTAGATTTATTAAACAGTGTTTTCATCATAACGCTACTCCTTTGCCTGATTAATGATTCCTATGCCTGATTCCATATATTCCCAGTCATATTTATATAAAACGAGGCTTCTGCAACCGATTGCAAAAGCCCCATAAACAATATCCGAAACTATACATCGGCGTGCTTTCTTACAGCGAAGAAACTTCCTATAAGACCAATACCAATTCCGAGAATTATTGCCACCGGAATGAGTACCTGAAATACATCTGATGCCGGCATGAATGCTAAAATGTTCTTTAAAACAGAAAACTTTCCAAGAACGAAATTAACAACTCCGCCATAAATATACCTTAAGATAACCACAGGAATAATTGCACCTACAAGCCCGATAACGATACCCTCAACGAAGAAAGGCGCATTGACAAACGCATCTGTGGCTCCTATATATTTCATAATTGAAATCTCATCCTTACGCACTGTAATACCAATAACGATAGTATTAGTGATAAGGAATATTGATACTGCCAGAAGTACAATAATAACTGCTGCAGCAACATAACTTACAAGTCTGGCAGCACTTGCAAGTCCACTGGCTGTAACCTCTGAACGGTTAACCTGCCTGATTCCGTCCTTATTCTCGAGATATGTAACAAGTGTGCTCTGATTGCTTGCATCCTTAAGATATACCTCATATGATGATGAATTGGCCAGCGGATTATCATCCTTAAACCCTTCTGCCAACTCAGGATATGCTGCAAAATACTCTTCCTTGAAACTGTCCCATGCCTGCTCTGCTGATATATATTCCACACGCGAAACCTCTTCACGCTTGCGGATATCATCTCCCAGCTTCTTGATATCTGTTTCAGTAAGTCCCTCATCAAAGAAGACCGTTACACAAACTTCTGTCTCCGCCTTCTTAATCATATACTGAAAATTAACTACTATTGAATAAAATACTCCAAAAAGGAATATACATGCTGTAATTGTTGCAATAGACGCCAGAGAGAACATCTTATTACGGTGGATGTTCTTAAAGCCGTCTTTAATATGATATGCCAATGATCTAATCTTCATAGAAATAACCACCCTTTTCCAAATCGCTTATAATCTTTCCTTCACTCATGGTAATAGTTCTCTTCTTCATCTGCTGAACAATTTCCATATTATGAGTAACTACAAGTACAGTTGTTCCCTGCTTGTTAACCTGATTAAGAATCTTCATAATCTCATTGGAATTGGCAGGGTCAAGGTTACCTGTCGGCTCATCGCACAACAATATAGCCGGCTTATTAACCAGCGCTCTTGCTATTGCGATTCTCTGCTGCTCTCCACCTGACAGCTCATTCGGGAAAGCTTTATATTTGTCAAGAAGACCTACCATAGAAAGCATAGCCAGTACTCTTGACTTAATCTTTCTGTTAGGTGCCTCCACTACTTTCTGTGCAAATGCGATATTCTCATATACATTTCTGTCCGGAAGCAGACGGAAATCCTGGAATACTACTCCAATATCTCTTCTTAGATAAGGCAGTTTCTTTCTTGTTATCTTATTAAGATACTTCTTATTAACATATATCTTGCCGGATGTTGGCTCTAACTCTTTAAGCAAAAGCTTTATAAGGGTGGATTTACCAGAACCGCTTTTTCCCACGATAAAGACAAATTCCCCCTTCTGTATATGAAGATTAATTCCATTAAGCGCAGCAACGCCAGTGGAATATGTCTTCGTAACATCTTCCATGATTATCATTTATAATTTCCTCCAAAATCACTAAAATGTATCTTTACTTTCCATATACTTCATGTACTTAACGACCATAAGCGCAATTTTAAATGTTATGGCATCGTCAAAAACTCTTAAATCAAGTCCTGTTGTCTTCTGTATCTTGTCCAGTCTGTACACAAGAGTATTCCTGTGAATGTATAATTGTCTTGATGTCTCGGAAACATTTAAATTATTCTCGAAAAACTTGTTGATTGTAGACAATGTCTCATCATCAAAATCATCAGGAGCTTTCCCTTCGAATATCTCCTTAATAAACATCTGGCACAGAGGTATAGGAAGCTGGTAAATAAGCCTGCCTATTCCAAGCCTGTTATATGCAACAACGTTCTTATTGCTGTAGAATATCTTTCCTACATCAAGAGCCATCTTAGCTTCCTTGTAAGACCTCGATACTTCCCTGATGTCATTAACAATCGTACCATAAGCTACATGTGCAGCGCTCATGGCTTCAGTATTCAACATATCAATTATAACATCCGCAGTCTTGTCAAGTTCCTCATAACTCTCATTGCCCCTGACTTCCTTAACAAGTATTATACTCTTCTCATCAACTGCAGTTATAAAATCTCTTGTCTTGTTGGCAAAAAGTGTTCTCACGGTCTCTAATGCACTTGTATCCTTCTCATGCTTGGTCTCGATGATATAAACCACTCTCTTAACATCAGTATCAATATGAAGCTTCTCCGCCCTTGTGTACATATCAACACGGAGAAGATTATCAAGAAGAAGATTCTTGATAAAGTTATCCTTATCAAATCTCTCTTTATAAGCTACAAGAAGATTCTGAATCTGGAAAGCAGCTAACTTACCTACCATATATACATCATCACTTGTTCCTTTTGCAAGTATTATATATTCCAGATTACCCTCATCTTCAACTTTGAAAAACTGAAATCCGTTAACTGCCTGACTCTCTGCTGGCGAATCAATAAAATTAATCGCATCTGCAAGGCATTCTGAAACGTTATCAAAAGTCTTGGCTGCAACATTCTTATCTGCATCCACAATGCACAAATCCACTCGTGAAATAGCCTTAAGTCCATCTACAGTTGTCTGTAAAATTCTATTAGATATCATTATTATCCCTTTCTGTCTATACACTTTCCTCTTATTCGTACATACTCTTTATTATTGTAAAGCAAAATGGCAAAAAAAAAAAGAGAAAATGCAAGAAATTTGCATTTTCTCTTCATATTTAAGATTCATTTAATAATTAGTGTGTGATAACAATCTCTGTTTCCTTATCGAAAACATGAAGTCTCTCAACATCCATAGCAAATGTTACTTCATCACCTGGTCTTGCTGTTGTACGAGGATTTACCTTAGCTGTGCATGTTACATCACCGATTTCATAGTGAAGGTTAACTTCTGCACCAAGTAACTCGTAAACCTTAACAGTTGCAACGAACTTAGAATCAGCATTCTTAGCGATGAATTCTGGATCATCCTTAACATCCTCTGGACGGATACCAAGAACTACAGTCTTACCAACATAGTTGCCATCGATAAGCTTCTTGCTCTTCTCAACTGGAAGTGTGATTGAAACTGTATCGCTGAGTCTTAAGTCAACCTGTGAACCATTAGCCATAACCTCTGCATCGATAAGGTTCATCTGAGGTGATCCGATGAATCCTGCAACGAAGATGTTATTAGGTGTATTGTAAAGGTTCTGAGGTGTATCTACCTGCTGGATGATACCATCCTTAAGAACTACGATTCTTGTACCAAGTGTCATAGCCTCTGTCTGGTCATGTGTAACGTAGATGATTGTTGTCTGTAATCTCTGGTGAAGCTTAGAAATCTCAACACGCATCTGAACTCTTAACTTAGCATCAAGGTTTGAAAGAGGCTCATCCATAAGGAATACCTTAGGGCTACGAACGATAGCACGTCCCATAGCAACTCTCTGTCTCTGACCACCTGAAAGAGCCTTTGGCTTACGGTCAAGGAGATGCTCAATATCAAGAATCTTAGCAGCTTCATGTACAGCCTTATCGATCTCAGCCTTAGGAACTTTTCTTAACTTAAGACCGAATGCCATATTGTCATATACTGACATATGTGGATAAAGAGCGTAATTCTGGAATACCATGGCGATATCTCTATCCTTAGGCTCTACATCGTTAACCATCTTGTCTCCGATCCATAACTCACCTGAGCTGATCTCCTCAAGACCTGCAATCATACGAAGAGTTGTAGACTTACCACATCCTGAAGGTCCAACGAAGATGATGAACTCCTGATCAGCAATCTCAAGATTAAAATCCTTAACAGCAACGAAACCGTTAGGGTATACTTTACAAACATTCTTAAGCGATAAACTTGCCATTATTAAATATCCTCCTAATATATATACGCTTCCGCGTTTTTGATGTGATAATAATACAATAAATGATACTTTTTTACCACATTATATTTTTACAAATCTTTCTTCCCTTTTTTTTGCATAATTACCATACTTGTCACTCTTATGTGTAAAATACACAAATTTATCAGCATTTTATCTGTAAACATCACCAATGCCCAGTTTATAGTTTTTTTATAATTAGGTATTGAATAATCTCTGCCTGCTATATATAATTATAGTACAGATAGCGAGAACAATTTGGATTATGACTTAGATAAATCCGAAGGAACGGAGGAAGCAGTTATGAATATAGGTAGCATTTCTACTAATATAAGTACATCAGATATCAAGAATGATGTTCAGGTTGCCATGTTAAAGAAGAGTCTGGATACAATTGAAACTTCTGGTAATGATATGATTAAGATGATGGAGTCTTCTGTCACTCCGGGAGTTGGACAGAATATAGATATCCGCGTCTGATACATATATGCTTCTTTTTCAATATTTTTACATTTAACGAAACACCCGCATGCAGAATATTGGGTTGCATGCGGGTGTTTTGTATATATATTTTCTTTGAATAATCCTTCTGTTATCAGACCACGACTTCAATTAATATCATATACGCAATGCACATGACCATCGCAACCACAACAGGCAGCGACAAATAATTCTTTACAGATTCGTTATCACATCTTAGTGTCAGGCTTCTGCCATGTCTCTTAGCCATTGTTCTAATACAGAGTACACTGAGCATCATAAATCCGGCTGCTAAAGCTGCCATAAACACCAGTGCAACAATATTGGCGGCAAGTGATGTCTCCGCCTGCGCACTCCCAGACTCTGCCAATGCTCCTGCCAATTCTCCGTCTGCAGTATACATACCGGCAAGTTTCAGTATCTCTATAACGCCGATTGAATATGTATTAATCGCAAAATGCGCTATCACAGAAGACCACAATGAGCCTGTAGCTTCTACCATATATGCAAATACAATTCCTATTGCAAATGCATATAACGCCTGATTAATATTGAGATGAAAGCAGGCGAATATAAGACCACTCATGATTGCAGCGCCGCATAATCCGGCTTTCCTGTATGTCCCAAAAAAAATGCCTCTGAATACAAGTTCTTCAACCAGAGGCGGAATAACAGCCATAAGTATAACCTGCATTAGAAATGGGTATGTAAGAAACGTATTTGTCCCCTCTTCCAGATAATTGGTAGAGAATAACATACTAATGTTGCTAATAAACAACACCATAGGCACCATACAGTATCCTGCGACCAATGACAGGACAGCATCAGTGAATCCTATCTTCCTGTAACCAAGGTCAGTAAAGGGATCGATTCTGTTTATTATCATATATATAATTGCTATAATCAGAACTATTCCCTCTGATAAAACATACTGTATCCAGTCAGGTACATTAATTCCGGAATTCATAAGCCCTAACATTACTGATGAGCATAATATTGAAAGCACAAAATATCCAATTATAAATACCGGAAAAAACCAATTTACTTTTCTTATTTCCATGCTATTGCTTCCACTTCAAGAAGAACATCCTTAGGAAGTCTTGCAACTTCTACACATGAACGTGCCGGGAATGGTTCCTTAAAGTACTTCTTATATATTTCGTTAATCTTACCAAAATCATTCATCTCCTTGATGAAAACTGTTGTCTTAACGATATTCTCAACCTTAGAACCTGATGCCTCAACAAGATTGCAGAGATTCTTAAATGCCTGCTCTGCCTGAGCCTCAACTCCACCCTCAGCAATTTCTCCTGTAGATGGAATTACAGGGATAACTCCTGATGTATACACCATATTATTAATCTCAATTGCCTGTGAGTATGGTCCGATTGCACTTGGTGCCTTGTCTGTACTGATTACTTTCTGCATATTACATTCCTCCTCGATTATGCTACTGCGGTCCAGCCGCATTTCCTATATTGTACCCCAATAACTCCACCTGTTCAAGAAGCTATTTCTTAAGAATAATTGAGTCCTCTGTGATTACCACTTTTCCCTCTTTCAACAACCTTCCCACAGCTCTCTTAAATGCATTCTTGCTCATATTAAAATGCTTCTTTATTATCTCAGGGTCTGCTTTATCCGTAAATCCCAGACTTCCGCCCTTCTTCACAATGGCATCATATATCTGTACAGAATCCTCATCCATCTGGATGTAGGCCTTCTGCTTGAGGCTGATAACAAGCTTTCCATCCTCTCTTACTCTTGACACCCTTCCATGTATGACCTCTCCAACTCTTAATTCTTCAAAGACCTCTGACATTGGAATATATGCGTCATACTTGTCTTCCACCGCAACATAAGCTCTGTAATCCGGTGTTATTCCTATTATTGTTCCTGTGACAGCACTGTCTTTTACAAGATTCTGTGACTTCTCAAGATATTTATTAATCCTCATGGTGGCAGCCAGTCTCTGGCTCTTATCAACATAAAGTGCTACCAGATACTCTGCCCCCTCTGATACGTGTGTAGTCTGTTCCTTATAAGGCATAAGCAGATCTTTTTCTAATCCCCAGTCAAGGAAAGCTCCTATTCCTGTCACCTGCGAAACCTTTAATCTCCTGAGTTCTCCCAGTTGAATCTTAGGAGTTTTCGTTGTGGCGATAAGTCTGTCACTGGAATCCCTGTACACAAACACTGTCAGGGCATCTCCAACCTCAACGTCGGATGGCACCTGTTTCTTAGGCAGAAGCACTTTATCCTCCTCCGTTCCAAGATACACTCCGAAATCCGTGACTTTAACAATGTTGAGGCACTGTGTTTTTCCTATTTCTATCATACCATTCACCTGCTGCTGGCAGCTTCACCAGCCCTTTCCTTTAATATTACCCTTGCGAAAAAAAGCCTCCCGCATTATTGCGAGAGGCTGTTAGCTGGGCTTGAGGGATTCGAACCCCCGAAGTGCTGGAATCAGAATCCAGTGCCTTACCACTTGGCGAAAGCCCAATATCGTGACGACATGCTGTATTATACACGAAAGGATTAGGGAATGCAAGCACTTTTTTAAAAAAATTGATATACACCCGAAAGCGCTTCGTCACTGCATTCTGCCATTACATTTATCTTGACACAAGCCTTACTGAACCGTCAGCATCAGTTCCAAGATTAGGCGTTCCTGTATTAGTTGTTCCAACAAAGAACTTGTACTGGCTGAGAACTGTATCCTTCTTCATTTCAGATACCGCTTTCTCAATATCCACATCTTCCATACTGCTTGTTGCTGCAACAAGATTAAATCTATTGCCGCTTCCAAAGTCAAATGCAAATGCTTTAGGATCAGTATCAACAGGAGCCTTCCTTGTATCCTGCGATGTCTTATTGCTGTCGGAAAGATTATCGCCGGCATTTTCCTGTCTTATGACAACTTTGTCAGCAGCTTCTGTCGTCTGTATTTCCCCAGGCTTAGAATTAATCCTGTAGCTGTTATTATAATATGAATTAATATTCATTCCACTCACTGTCATAGCCGGCTCCTTTCTTTAAAATCTAATTTCTTTAGAATCTATCTACTGTTAAATATGTCTTTAACTGTTTCTTGTTTATTATTTATCGACATATTCATCAGATAATTTACCACTTCTTTTTAAAAAAATCCAGTAACCAATCCTAATTTTAATTAAAATCATGTTAAACATACATATTTCTGATATTAAATTTTTATAAATACTTGTTTTTTCGTTGACCTGTCCCTTGTATTAACTTAGAATAGAGACATCGTTTTAATAAGGAGTATATTAATAATATGAACAAAAAGAATTCTTTATTCGTTCTGATTGGAATTTTATTTATCTGCACAAGATTCTGGGTTTCTTTCGGAACTGTACACATTGATATAAGCAACGATATCATAGGATATGTCCTTATCCTTCTCGGTGTTAAGGATATGCGTACGCTTAACTCAAGATTTAAGAAAAGCATGATTCTTGCCGCAGCCGGCTTAGCCGGTGCTTTAGTCTCACAGTATCTCACAGCAAGAGACTGGCCTGCATCTCCTGAGACCATGTATTCAATCGCCATAGGAATAAGCGTGGTGTTTGCAATATATTTTACTTATTACTATACAGAAGCACTTGTCATGGAGGCAAGAATACAGGAGAAATCCGCAGTCACCAGAAATTACCAGGTTACATGGCTTTTACTTTCAGCAGGAATATTCGTCCATTATTTTGCATTTAAGTCATCAATAACAATGGCTTCCATTCTTGTTGAAGCGCTTATTGCCATTATGACGCTGTATTATTGTTTTTCTGTTTTCTCAACAAGTAAACAGCTCTATGAAGACTGATTGCTTTATATTTTTTAATGAATTTGTTCTTATAATTTATATTATTCATTTGTGCAAGAGTCTTGTTGACTTTTGCCAATTGCGGTGCTTTAATTATGTCGTCAGCACGAAAGGATATTAACCATGAAGAAGTTAGAGATTATTATCAGACCTGAAAGACTTGATGATCTTAAGACCATCCTTAATAGTAACGGTGCTCACGGACTTATGATTTCCAACATTATGGGATATGGAAGCCAGCGTGGTCACAAGCAGGTTTATAACGGTGTTGATTTCAGCGGAAACCTTCTCCCTAAAGTGAAGGTTGAGTCCATTGTTTCCGATGAGACTTATGAGACTATCATAGATCAGATTATCGAGCAGATTAATACCGGAGAATACGGTGATGGCAAGATATTTGTCTATGATGTATATGACGCCATAAGAATCCGCACAGGAGAGCGCGGAACGGACGCACTATAATATATTTTATCAGTTATCAACGGAGATAACAGCCAGGACAACAGTTCCGGCCGTTATCTCCTTTTTTGTATATAACCTTCGCTATCTGTATCCCATAACCGTACAGATATATAAAAGGGGGCCGCAGGAATCTACCCAGCCTGCGGTCCCCGCCCCTTTTTATGGGCTATTTACATATGTTTTTTAATTCCTGAACTCTTCCCTGTGTGGAAGTAATAGAAATATTATTTACAAAAACAACATTTTCAATATTATACTTATCCACCAGTTCGGAAACTGTTCCATCATAATAACGGTAGTCTATCACATACACATTCTGAAAATTCTCCACAAGAAATGGAACAAATGCGTTGCCGAAGGACTCCTTTATAACCAGCACTGAGGAGCCATCCATTATAGCAGGGTTATTAATTTCCGTATACGCGTTATCGCCGCCTATGAATGCGCTGTATTTGCTGGTTGTATTCCACCCCGAAACATCCGTTACGATATTATAATCTATGAAATCATTTTCATTATTAATCATCTTAAGAGAATTCGTTGAAAATGGCTCATATGCCACAAGTCTATCCGGCTTATTATTAAGCGATGAAACCCTTGTCTGCGTGTAATAGCTTCCAACAAAGGCCCCCATATCATGCTCTTTAAAACTATCCAGAGAATACGCATTTTTACCTAGCTGCGCCATAAATGCAGTATATGCATAATACGCTCCCAGCGCTGTCCAGTGATGGTCTGTCCTGAAATATATATACTCATTCCTGTGGCTTCGCATTAGGTCATAAATGTAGCATTTGCCCACAGACTTATTCATATTGCCGTACATATACAACATCGCCTTCTTCTGGTTACTGCTGCTGATACTGTTTCTTGTTGCATCATCCAGAGTGATATCTATCGATGTAGGTATTATCATATCATAAACTGTGGCTTTGCCCTTCAGCTTGTCTGACAGACTGTTTACCACGGACACATATTCATCTGAAACTGCTTTGGAAAAAGTATAGTAATTATAGGCGCTGTCGCCTACCACAAATATAGAGCCCAGAGATTCCCCTGCCTTTGCAGAGTTTTCTGTGCTGTTATCATCAGCATCAACACTGTTTCCTATATCATCAGCACTAATCTTTACCGAATCATCATATGAATAATTGATATCCGGCCGCTCCTGTTCTGTAGGCTTCTCACTGATTATATTGTTAAGGTAATCAAATTCTGCCTCATCAATATCACTGTCCGGTATATCGTCTCCCTTTACCACTTCACCGTGAATGACATTCTTTCTTATTCCATATAAATCTGTCATCTTCTCATTACATGCAATAAGCCCGTCTCTTCCCGGAAATGTATCAGAAAACCACATATCAATCCCGGCAAAATATGTTCCGTCAAGAAAATCCTCTATGGAAAAAGACGGAAAAGGGCTGAGTTTTCTCTTCTCCGTAAGAGATTCTTCGGGACGCAACGGGATTAGCAGCGACACAAATGCGCCAATAACCAGTGCAGAAAGAAAAACCGCAATCTTTAAAAGAGCCGCTTTCTTCATCATATATTGTTTGTATTTCACACTCGTTTTATCTATATCTGCTCTTAATTTCATAACATTCTCTTTCTAGAATCTAAAGTATATAAATGGATTATAACTGTTTCCTATAAGCGCTATGGTCGAAAGAAATAACAATATAACCGGTATAACCACATTCAGTGCATTATAAATGTATGTGAACAGTATGTCCTTACCGGCTGCCGCAGACTTAAGCTTTGTCACAGCCGCCCTGCACAGCGGTGTTGCAGCCACAACAGCAACTATAAGGAAGAATATGTTATTGATTATAATTGTGTTAGTCTCCACATTGGTAAAGCTGTTACCGTTGCCGCCGAACATAGTTTTAATGCAGGCTCCAATCATGTTAAAATCTGAATATCTGAAAAGAACCCAGCCAAAGAATACAACAAGGGATGTATATATTCTTCTTATTACCGCGCTGACTCTCCGGTTCATATTATCAAAACATTTAAGCAGAAACAGCTTTTCTATCACAAGAAATACAAAGAAATACAGTCCCCATAACATGAAATTAAAGGACGCTCCATGCCACAATCCTGTAAGGCTCCACACAATAAACATATTAATTATCTGTCTTGCCATGCCTTTTCTGTTACCGCCCAATGGTATGTACAGATAATCCCTGAAAAATGCCCCCAGGGAAATGTGCCATCTCCGCCAGAAATCTGTGATTGAGCCGGCAGTATAAGGATAATTAAAATTCTCCTTATAGTGGAATCCTGTCATCTTACCAAGTCCGATAGCCATATCCGAATACGCCGAGAAATCAAGGTAAATCTCCAAGGCGTACATAAGCATTCCAAACCAGCTTCCGAGAACCGTTGCGCTTTCTATCTGCGACAGCGTCTCCGGCAGTATACTGTCCACAATGGATGCGCAGGTATTGGCAAGCAGTGTCTTCTTGGCAAGACCGGTGCAGAATCTCGAAATTCCTTCATTCATATCATCAATTCCGGTCTTACGCTCTTTAAGGTCTCCTGCGATATCCTTGTAGCGCACAATAGGCCCTGCAATACACTGATGAAACATTGACGCATATAAAAGGACTTTCCAGTATTGCCTGTCAGCTTCCACTTCTCCCCTGTATACATCTACCACATAGGAAATCAACTGGAATGTATAAAAGGAAATTCCCACCGGAAGCACTATCTGCGGTATAACCTCAGGAACTCCGGTTATCATCTTAGATATTTCGCATATAAATCCTGCGTACTTGAAAAAAGCCAGAATACAGAGGCTGGCTGCTACGTCTGCTGCCAGCACATATCCTGACTTTCCTCTATCTCTATAATGCTCCACTCCGATTGCCCCTAAATAATTAATCAGAGCCATCGCCATCATCACCAGCAGATACTTAGGTGATGTCCATGCATAAAATAACAGTGAAAAAATGAGCAGACATATATTCTTCTTCTTAATATCCGATATAACCGCATAGCAGAGCAGATTAACCGGAAGAAAAATGTATATAAATAAAAGGCTTGAAAAAACCATTGTTACTCTTCCTCTTCTTTAGTGTCCTCCGTTGTTTCATTACCCTTCTCAAGATGCTTGAATATACTTGAAAATATAAATGAATCCACATAGAGTATAAGCGGAATTGTCACAATAAAAGCCGTAAAATATATACATGAAAAATAAATAAGTCCCACGGTTGCAATGAGCATAATCACTGTCTGCGGAAGATGATGTATAGATATTATCAGTGAATTCTTAAGTGTGACAATCAGCTTATTATCATATCTTGAGAGCATTGCAAATGAATAGAGCATAACCGCTACCCATATTGCCATAACTCCAACTACAACGAATATAAATATTACTCCTACCTGTGAGCCCTGAACCAGCCCCCACTGAGCGCTCGCTCTTAAATCAATATAAAGAAGAAATCCTATTACAGCATGAACCAGTTCCAACAGAAATCCCTCAACAAAATTCATCTTAAAAGACTTCCAGAAATCCTTATGCACATAGCTTTCCTCATCACGCACCAGCTTAATTCCTGAATAGAATGCCGCCGTAAGTGCCGAACCAATAGTGACAACAGGCAGACAGAAAACAAATGTTATAACTGCCAATATAATAAAATCCCCAGCCTTTGTGAGGGCTCTGAAAAACTTTCCATCTAATCCAAATCCATTCATACTTGTGTACCCCTTTTTACTTAAACACTATGATTATACAAAACCTTGCTTAAAAATCAAAGAATTTTTAATATATATTTCTTAAATGTTTCTAAAAGCTGTTTTTTTGATATTTTATTTGTGATAAACTGTTAATGCAATCAACGATTTAAGGAGAACTTATGGCTAAGGGAAACAACATTCATGATGAAGTCAAAGAACAGCGTAAGAAGCTGAAGGAACTTACCTTTTCCGGCAAGGTACAATATATATGGGAATACTACAGAGTACCCATCATAAGTGTTATTCTTGCAGTATTATTTGCAGGTTCACTTATATATTCAATTATCAGGAACAATTATGATACCGTCTGCTTTATTGCAGTACTTGATGGCAAGATGACCGGATATCAGGATGATACTGACATCCTTTCCACAGGCTTTACAGAGTATCTCGGTATTGACGGAAAGAAAGAGCAGGTTGACCTTTCTTATACATTTTCACTTGAAGAGAAGGAGATGGATCAGGAAGCCGCCGTTTCAGCCAATAAGATATACACATATGCATCAACCAGCTCTCTTGACGGATACCTGTCTGAGAGGGAATATATAGATTATTTCTGTACCGACAGAAATATTTTCTTTACAGACCTGCGCGATATCTTCTCTTCCGAAGAACTTGATACACTCAAGGACAACATTGTTTATTTTACTAATACTGCGGGGGAGACTTATCCGATTGCAGTTGATATATCAGAGGCGCCTGTAGTAAAGGAAAGCGACCTTAATATGAAACAGCCTTGTTACGGAATTGTGTCTACCTCAAAGTATCAGGAGAATTCCGCCAATTTCATAAGATTTGTATTTAATATGGAAAAGCCTTGATTCTAAAGAATTTTTCTATAGAGATTCATCCCATCCACATCTGCGGCATATAAGATGAAGCCCATCTTCTCTGCAAGACAGATGGATGGGATATTTTTCTTATCTGTGCATATATATAGTTCTTCCAGTCCCAATTCCTCTTTTGCAAGCCTGATTACAGCACTGCACACTTCACTGGCAACATGTTTTTTCTGCCAGCTTTTTTTCACCAGATATCCAAGCTCCTGACAGTTTTTTCCGTCTATGCTCCTGTTCTCAATGCCAATTCGTGCCACAAGCTCACCACATTTGTCCTCTTCTTCCCTTGTAAATACAAGCCACAGGCCATATCCAAAGAAGCCGTACATATTCTCTATATATTTTTCTGTAAATATCTTCTCTTCTTCATAGTCATAAAGAGGTTCAATATATGGACAATCCTTTAATTCATCATACATACGGTAACATTCAGGCAAATCCGAAACTGCCATCTCCCTTACAATAAAACGCTCTGTCATGGTAATTACCAGAGGTTCATTGTATTTTCTTGCCGATACACGCATTAAAAACTCCCTGTCTATGTCTTCCATATCATACACAACGAAAGCTGCACTGCCATGATAATCTCTGCCCACGCCAATATCCGGCACATCCCAGCTTCCATCCTCTCTTTCTATATCCGCATCGCCGGCTGATATAACTCTTTCTCCCACATTAAAATATTCTCTCATATATTCTATCCTGCCTGATTAGTTTCTAAAGTTTTAATTTGACTTTTACTTTACTCCTATTTAGAATAAATAACATCATTATTATATTAAGAAATGGAGAATTATTATGTCAAATCCAATCGTAACATTTACTATGGAAAACGGCGATGTGATGAAGGCTGAACTTTATCCTGAGATTGCCCCTGCTTCAGTTAATAACTTTGTCAACCTTGTTCAGAAGGGTTTCTATGACGGACTTATATTCCACAGAGTTATCGCAGGATTCATGATTCAGGGCGGAGACCCGGAAGGAACAGGAATGGGCGGTCCTGGATACTGCATCAAGGGTGAATTTGCTTCCAACGGATTCAAGAATGACTTAAAGCATACAAGAGGCGTTCTTTCTATGGCACGTTCAATGAGACCGGACTCTGCCGGCTCACAGTTCTTTATAATGCACGCTAATGCACCTCATCTCGACGGTGACTACGCCGCATTCGGCAAGCTCATTGAGGGTGAAGATGTTCTTGACAAGATTGCAGGTGTAGACACTGACTACAGCGACAGACCAAGAAAGCCTCAGGTTATGAAGACAGTTACTGTTGAGACTTTCGGTGTTGACTATCCTGAACCGGAAAAGCTTTAATTAACACAAAAGCAGATGTGAATTCTCACATCTGCTTTATTTGCGTAACTCTCTAAAATATTTCTTATCTGATACACATTTAGAAATGGCCTCCGGAGCCGTGGTTTCCGCCTCCGCCACCGCCTCCGCCGCCACCACTGCTTCTCTCTATATGTCTGGTGGTGACAGTAGTATTAATAAATATATCTCTTCTGTCATTGACCTTGAACTGATGGTCTTTTGTGTACTCTATGCTGCTCACTGTCATCTTCGCCTTGGCACTGTGCATCATAATTGCCACTGCTACAATGGCTACAACTGCCGATATAAGTATCTTAATCGGAAGATTATAAGTAGCTTTCTTCATAATGCTTGTGGTAAGACATATGTCTGTTTTCCTGATAAATCTGGCAAATCCATGATAGAAATCACTGTCACTGAATTTATCTTCACAGGACTCTCTTATGCTGTCCAGCTTGCTCTGTGATATGTCTGTCTGCGCCTTTCCCTGGGTATAGATTCTGTCAGCTCTTGACACCATATCAACACCATAGATTATTGCATCATACGAATATCCTTCTGTCTTCAGCATATTAGCCATATAATTGTCCATCTGCGAATAGTCATGGCCTATTTCCGTTGTGACAATTACGAAATCACACTGACAGTCTTCAGAGGCTTTCCTGCACTTTTCCTTAAGCTTCGCCTCCTCATCTGCTGTGAGTATATCAGCATAATCATATACATATTCCTTATCATCCGCTGCATACACATCACTTCCTGCCGCCAGCAATGCACCAAAACACATTACTGCAGACGCTATAATACATGTAAATATATTCTTAATTCTTCTTATTCTCATCATATGAACAACAGCCCTCCTATCATAGTAATAATAAGAGTAATCACAAATATTCCTGCTCCATAAGCAAATGCTTTTCCCTTGCTTATAGGTCTGTCAGCAACAATCTTTCCCGTCTGGCCGTTAAGCATAAACCTGAAATTCTTATTCTTAAATCTGTAATTAAGAATCCATACCGGGAAAAGTGAATATTCACTGCCTGTCGGATTCATCCTGATATTATTAGAAAGCACTGAAACACTGGAATATCCGGTAATCGTTGACCTCGCTATATCTGTGATATATCTGTTAGCTCTGTTCGTCGCCCTGCTCTGTATCTCGTCAGCAGTATAGTTGTACCTCTCTGAGAGATATCCTGACAGATATCCTGATGCAAACTGAGTAATCTCGCCATAATCATATGGCTCCAGCATATCCATTGCATCATCCGGCATCTTCTCCGACGCATCTGCCGGAATTCTCTCAAACTCCGCAGAGACATCTCTGAACACCTGAAAATGATCAGTATATGTATATTCTGTATCTCCCTTTCTGGTTGTGCGGACTCTATTGGCATTAGCATGCATACTCGTTCCCGCTGAATAGTCATAGAGCCAGTATGGCACATAGATTCCACTTATCTTCTCAATTGTTGACGAACGTGACAGCTCTCTCGGTGTAAGAGGCCCTTTCTTGCACCATCCTTTGTAAATCTCAACAGCCCTGTTCTTGTCTATCTTGAACGGGATAATAGTGGATGGCTGAAAATCCCCTCTCAATCTGTCTTCCACAAGAGTCGGATTACCGCAGAATGAACAGAATGTAGCTGATGTATACTGGTCTGCCACAAGTTCTGCGCCGCATGAACTGCAGTGATAAATCTTCATATCCTCCGTGTTGGTTTTCTCTGCCTGACCCGCCTGTGATGCGCCAAATGCATCATTATTGTACATTCTTTCGTACTCTTTAACATCAATCTGCATTCCACATGATGGGCATCCCAGCTTCTGTGTCGTGCTGTCAAACTCCATGGCAGCGCCACATCCAGGGCATTTGTAAATAATTGGCATATTCCCCTCCTTGTTCATAAATTGTTCATATCTCATTCAATAAGATTTAACACTATGCACATTGTTTCTTCACTTTTGTTAAATATAATTCAATCATAGAAACAAGATATTTTCCAATATATGTTTTTCATAAATCGAGTTGTTAATGAACGACAGCTCTCCTCCCTCTTTCACCGTCTGTCTTCTCCGGCAGACGGTGTTTTCATTCCCTACAGTATAAAGAAAGACAGCACCATCATAACAACTCCGACAATTGACACAATTTTCCCTTTTTTCTTATCCTTTTCCAGTTTCTCTGCAGCCTTCTTCGCTTTCTCATCATCTGATAATATCTGATCCTGATATGTAATTTTTACGTCTCTCTGATCATAGAATAAATTGAAGTTGCGTGATGCAGTAAAATATATAGCCAATCCCACAATCACAACCGCAAGCCCTATGAGGAATGCCATAAAACCTATAAATGGAACAAAACTGTTTCCTGCATGCGTCTCATTATTGTAGAAATCCACCGCTTCAAGCCCAACCATATTGATAAAAAAAGATAAATACTGCATAAATGTCTCCTCTCCTGATAAAATATCAATATTCAGCTCTAATTATACATCATATTTATTTATATTAACAACTAATTATCACTTAAATATTTCTTTTCATTTCAGATGAGATGAGATATAATATTAATATGCAAAATCGTGCAATGGAGGTAAAGAAATATGTTAGTTTCAGCTAAAGAAATGTTAGACAAGGCTCTTGCGGGCAAATATGCAGTCGGCCAGTTCAACATCAACAACCTTGAGTGGACCAAGTCTGTTCTTCTTACAGCTCAGGAGATGAATTCGCCTGTAATCCTCGGTGTTTCTGAGGGTGCGGGAAAGTATATGACAGGTTTTGAAACCGTAGCTGCCATGGTTAAAGCAATGGACAAGTCTCTTGGAATCACAGTTCCTGTTGCTCTTCATCTTGACCACGGAACATATGAAGGATGCTACAAATGTATCAAGGCAGGATTCACTTCTATTATGTTCGACGGTTCCCACTATCCTATTGAGGAGAATATAGAAAAAACTACTGAGCTTGTTCATGCTGCCCACAATCTGGGTCTGTCTATAGAAGCAGAAGTAGGTTCTATAGGCGGCGAAGAGGACGGCGTCATCGGAATGGGTGAATGCGCTGACCCTAATGAATGCAAGTCTATCGCTGATTTAGGAGTGGACATGCTCGCTGCAGGAATCGGCAATATACACGGCAAATATCCGGCTAACTGGCCAGGATTAAGCTTTGACACTCTTGCTGCTGTCAAGGAAAAGATTGGTGATATGCCATTAGTTCTTCATGGCGGTACAGGCATTCCTGCTGACATGATACAGAAGGCAATCTCCCTCGGTGTTTCTAAGATTAATGTCAACACAGAATGTCAGCTTTCATTTGCAGCCGCAACAAGGAAATATGTAGAAGCCGGCAAAGACCTTGAGGGTAAGGGATTCGACCCTAGAAAGCTTCTCGCTCCGGGTGCAGAAGCAATCAAAGAAACTGTACGTGAGAAGATCAATCTTTTTGGCTCAGCCGGAAAAGCATGATTGTAACATTTTATCTATTATGATATATTTATGTGGAGCTGTTCATAAGACAGCTCCATTTTTCAGTAAAATAATTGATTCAGTTTTCAGATAGGAGATGCATATGGGCGATATCAGACCGGATGAAGATGATGATTTTATTACATCTGTTTCATCCGAACCGGAAAGAGACGAAGCGGATGCCGCTTTTGATGCCAAAGAGAAGAAAAAGAAACGTTCACGCATAATAAACCGTATAATTCTTGTTATCTCTGCGTGTGTATTTATATTTGCAGCAGTTAAGCTTATTTCCATTCTTCTTGAATATAAGAAAGGGAATGATATTTATAATAATATCGAAGGTGAAGTGCTGGATGACACTCCTGTCAATATCACTATCGGTGAAGATAATCAGGATGTCACAATTCCTTTTGTATATAACCATCAGGCGTTACTTGATATTAACTCAGATGGTCTTGGTTTTCTGTATATTCCGTCCCTTGATGTCCGCCTTCCGATTGCGCAGACGACGGATAATGATTTTTATCTGACACACACATTTAACAGGACTTACAATGGCAACGGATGCCTTTTCGTTGACTACAGAATCAAAGACGGCCTTAATGCAAACCATGTTTTGATATATGGACACAGCATGAATTCAGGTGCTATGTTTGGCTCACTGTATCATTATAAGTCTTCCAGCTTTTACAGAACTGAAGGCAACGATGTATTCTATATATACACAGGGGATGTCATTAGAGAATATAAGATTTTCACAGTATATGTTACCGACCCTATAAGTGAGACATTTACTTTCAATTTCAGCAATATTGAAGGTCTCAGGGACTATGCAAGAAGGGTAAAGGATGAATCTATTTATGACACAGGTATCGATATTTCTAAAACGACGCAGGTAGTCACATTTTCAACCTGTACTAATAATTCTAAGCAGAGACTTATAGTTTCTGGTACATTTACCGGGGAAACCAAGTTAGATAATGGCGCTTCTTCTGAGTCAGCATCCGCTGTTTCAGACTAACACACAGCTCATATTATTCAGGTGCACTTAATTTTTTAAAATTTTTTCAAAAAGTACTTGCATTATTATATAATTTGAGTTATTTTATTTAAAGACAGTTTGCTGTCACTAATTAAATAAGGTAGAACAAAGGCGTTCCATTTATATATTTTTCAGTATATACGTGGGCGCTTTTTTTAGTTTTACTAATATAAGATAAGAAAAGGAAGGATGAGAAAGTTATGAGTGAAAGATTCAATGTAGCTGACATCTTCGGCGAGAATGTGTTTAATGACACAGTTATGAAAGAACGTTTACCTAAGAACGTTTACAAAAACCTTAAATTAACAATGGAAGGTGTTCAGGAGTTATCTTTAGCAGATGCTGATGTTATCGCTAATGCTATGAAAGACTGGGCGATTGAAAAGGGTGCTACTCATTACACACATTGGTTCCAGCCTTTAACAGGAACAACAGCAGAAAAGCATGATTCATTTATTTCTGCACCAAAAGAAAACGGAAAGGTTCTTATGGAGTTCTCTGGTAAGGAATTAATTAAGGGCGAGCCAGATGCTTCATCATTCCCTTCAGGCGGTCTTCGTGCAACATTCGAGGCCAGAGGATATACAGCATGGGATTGTACATCTCCTGCATTTGTTCGTGAGGGTGCACAGGGTGCTACTCTTTGTATTCCAACAGCTTTCTGTTCTTATACAGGCGAAGCTCTTGATCAGAAGACACCACTTCTTCGTTCAATGGATGCAATAAACACACAGGCTCTTCGTATTTTAAGACTTATGGGCAACACAACATCAAAGAAGGTTACTCCTTCTGTTGGTGCTGAGCAGGAATACTTTATTGTAGACAGAGAGAAATATTTACAGAGAAAGGATCTTATCTTCTCTGGCCGTACATTATTCGGAGCTATGCCTCCTAAGGGTCAGGAGCTTGATGATCACTACTTTGGTTCAATCAGAGAAAGAATTGCGGCTTTCATGAAGGATGTCAATGAAGAATTATGGAAGCTCGGCGTAACAGCTAAGACACAACATAATGAAGTTGCTCCTGCACAGCATGAGTTAGCTCCTATCTATGCACAGTGCAATATTGCAACAGATAACAACCAGCTTATGATGGAGGTTTTGAAGAAGGTTGCCTACAGACATGGTCTTGTATGCCTTCTCCATGAGAAGCCATTTGCAGGTGTTAACGGTTCCGGTAAGCATAACAACTGGTCTATCACAACAGATGATGGCATTAACTTACTTGATCCGGGCAAGACTCCACATGATAACTTCCAGTTCCTTCTTGTACTTGGAGCAGTTATGAAGGCTGTTGATACACATGCTGACCTTCTCCGTGAGGCTGCATCAGATGTTGGTAACGACCACAGACTTGGTGCTAACGAGGCACCTCCAGCAATTATCTCTATGTTCCTCGGTGAACAGCTTGAAGATGTTGTTATGCAGCTTATTGATAAGGGTGATGCTACAAGCTCAATCCAGAAGGGTAAATTAAAGACAGGTGCTTCTACTCTTCCAGACCTTAACAAGGATGCTACAGACAGAAACAGAACATCTCCATTTGCCTTCACAGGTAACAAGTTTGAGTTCCGTATGGTTGGTTCTTCAGATTCTATCGCTCCTGCCAATGTTGTTCTTAACACAATCGTTGCTGAGAGCTTCAAGGAAATCGCTGATGAATTAGAGGGCTCTGAGGATATGCAGATGGCTGTCCATGATATGATTAAGAAGCTCTTCACAGAACATCACAGAGTTGTATTTAACGGAAACGGATACTCTGATGAGTGGGTTGCTGAGGCTGAGAGAAGAGGTCTTCCAAATATCAAATCTATGGTTGAGGCTGTCGGTTCACTTGTTAAGCCTGAGAGCGTTAAGATGTTTGAAGAATTTGGAGTATTTACAGAGGCTGAATTAAAATCAAGAGCCGAGATTAAGTACGAGGCTTACTCAAAGGCAATCAATATCGAGGCTAAGACTATGATAGATATGGCTGGCAAGGAAATCATTCCTGCTATGATTGCTTACTCAACTGAGCTTGCTAATTCTGTAGTAGCTGTTAAAGAGGCTGGTGCAGACACTTCTGTTCAGGCAGGTCTTCTTGCTGAAGTTACAGGATACTTAAAGGATGCTCAGGCTGCTTCTGCTAAGCTTAGCGAGGTTGTTGCTTCTGCTGCAACTATGGAAGGAAAGGCTCAGGCCGAATACTTCAGAGATGTAGTTAAGGTTGCAATGGATGAACTCAGAGCTCCGGTTGATAAGGCTGAGATGATTGTTGATAAGGAATTCTGGCCATTCCCAAGCTACAGTGAATTGTTATTCGAGGTTTAATTAAATTCTTTCTCAGAATGCAATAATTAATCTACATAATATGAATATACGAATCCCTGAGATAATCTGTTATTGGATTATCCCAGGGATTTTAAAACTCACAAACTTTATTGTGGATAATTAAGTCTTTCCGGCACAGGATTGTCAAGAACTTCCTCCTTGAACTTACGCATATATATCTTGGCAAGCTTGAGATTATTATCAAGATAATTCCCACAGTCTCTTGGCGAATAACCCGGGATAGGTGTGTTATCATCGTAGCCAAGCACATAATCTGCAGCCTCTCTCAATACATTTATAATATCAGATGATTCAAGGTCTCCTGCAAATATCACATAAAACCCCGTTCTGCAGCCCATCGGTCCGAAATATATTGTCTTTTCTGCCCACTCAGCGTCATTTCTTAAAAAAGTTGCCACAAGATGTTCTATTGTATGGATTCCCGGTGTATCCATCGGAGGTTCCTCATTCGGTCTTGTAAATCTCAAATCAAATGTTGTGAGACATACATCACCAATATAATCTTTTCTTGACACATACACACCGGTAAGAAGGTCAAGATGATTAACTGTAAAACTCGCTATCTTATCCATTATTAATCCTTCTTTCTTAACATTACTACTCTTCTGTTATCCTTTGTCTCAATGTGCAGCTCCTTAATTCCTGATATGAACTTGGTAAGTGTGGAATATCCATACTCTTTTACCTTGAACTTAGGATAGTCGCTGTGTATTCTCTGTCCCAGTGCTCCTAACTCCACTCCGGAAATGCCACTGCTCTTAACACTGTTTACTGCATATCTTACGACCTGTTCCTTAATATTATCATCTTCTTTAAGACTTACAAGAACAGTATCATTCACCTTATTTGTCTTAAATCCATCCATCTCATTGATAAATGTAGACAGCGAACTGTAACCATAATTACGCACATCAAAATCTGAATACTTCTTCTGAAGTCTGTTTCCTATTTCTCCCAAATCCGTCTGTTTGCCCTTATTATCATTCTCCTGGATAATCTCGATTATTGCATTCTCAATCTTAGAAACCCTGATAATATTATGAGCTTTCTTCGGCTTCTCTTTAACAATGATATCTGAAGAATCATCCTCCTGTTCTAGAAGAAGCTCCAGATCAGTAAATACAGAACAGGCTGCCCTGAATGACCGCGGCGTCTTATTCTCCCCCATTCCGATAACATCCATACCGGATTCCCTTAAACGGCTCGCGAGCCTTGTAAAATCTCCATCACTTGACACAATACAGAAACCATCAACACTGTGGGTATAAAGAATATCCATCGCATCAATGATAAGAGTCGAATCCGTGGCATTCTTCCCCACTGTATTGCGAAACTGCTGGATAGGTGTTATGGAATTCTCCATAAGTTCTGTCTTCCACTTGCCAGCCTGAGGACTTGTCCAGTCTCCGTATATTCTCTTATAAGTTATTGCTCCGTATTTAGTCATCTCATCCAGAATACTTGATATATACTTTGATGAGATATTGTCTGCATCAATCAAAACAGCATATCTTTTCTCGTCCATACCCTCTCCTCTTCTCATACTCATACAGATGTACCGGCATCTTCAGCCTTTACATCTGGTGCCTTACTATCTTATATTCATCATTGCTTTGGTAATATGGACATTGTTTGTAGGATGAACTCAATAATCTCGCATAGTCATCCTCGTCCATATCTACATCACACACATATCCCTCAATCTCTTCATCATATACAAGATTGTTACAATAATCGCAATTATATTGTGATGACATTCCTATTCCATCTCCTTAGTCTGTTTATCATTGTAGCTATCCAGAAAATTATGCTTAACACCGTGCTGTTTATAAGCAATGACTGTATCAAGATTTACATTTTCAACACTTCTGAAAATGTTTTTCTCTATATACGGGCTGACCTTCGTCAGCTCCTTTATAAGCTGCTTAATCTCGCCTCTCTTAGAACCCTTCTCCGTTCCGCCGCAGGACGCACAGCTCTCCGTAAGTCTGCATGCGCACTGGATAAATGCAAGATTATTATAATCCCTCCAGTGTATAATGTCAGCCTCTCTTATAAGATACAGAGGTCTGATAAGTTCCATTCCCTCAAAATTCGTGCTGTGCAGCTTAGGCATCATAGTCTGAATCTGGGCTCCATACAACATTCCCATAAGAATCGTTTCTATTACATCATCATAATGATGTCCCAATGCAATCTTATTACATCCAAGCTCCTTCGCCTTGCTGTACAGATATCCCCTTCTCATACGGGCACACAGATAACATGGTGATTCCTCTATATCTGCCACAGTATCAAATATCTCTGACTTGAAAACAGTAATCGGTATATCCAGAATCTTCGCATTGTTAAGAATAACCTGATAATTAATGTCATTGTATCCCGGATTCATCACAAGAAATACAAGTTCAAAATTATTCCTTCCATGGCGTTTAAGCTCCTGAAAAAGCTTAGCCATAAGCATTGAATCCTTACCGCCTGATATACAGACTGCAATCTTATCGCCATCCTGTATAAGTTCATACTCATTAAGTGCCTGTGTGAATTTTCTCCATATAGGCTTTCTGAACTTTTTTACAATGCTTCGTTCAATCTCTCCCACGCGCTCTTTAGCTGTAATTTCACTTTCGTCCTCTGTATCTTTCACATAATTCTCGAACTTCCACTTCATATAGGCGCCCCAGCCACCATATAGGCTGTATACCTCATATCCCATATCTTCAAGAACATCTGCAATATCATCACTGTGAAGTCCCGTATAACACAACAGATACACCGGTATATCCTTAGAAAACCTTAGTGTAAACTGATCCGGATTATTCTTAAGAGTATCTGAGAGTTCTTCCCAATACCAGTTTAAAGCCCCCGGATAAGTCTCCTTCTCATACTCCTGCTCATCTCTAACATCAAGAAGAACCTTTTTCCTGTCATCCTTCTCGTAATCAATTATTGTCTTCATCACTAACCTCATTATCCTGCGTATCCTCAAGAATCCGCAGTCCAGCTGTACTTGTGACCGGAAGCGAGAACACAATTGTTCCTGCCTTACTGTCCACACCGGCCTTATCCATTATAGCACGCATTATTGCATTTTTCTGCGATGACTTGGCAACAATAAGAATGATTTCCTTTTCTGACACCAGAGAGACCCCAAAAAACTGCTCTGCCCTCTTCATTCCTACACCTTTGCCATGAAATACGGTTCCTCCAGTGGCGCCACCTTCCTCTGCAGCTCTCATCACCTGTGTATTATAACCATAGTTTGCTATTGCAACAATAAGCTCATGCTTTGTGTCCTTCAATGTGCTCTCATCTCCTCTCTCAAACTCCTGTCCATCAATAAGAAATCCAAGTTCCCTCTTTCCGCCTATACTTGCAATAGGAATGATAAATGCAATTCCCGTACCCGGAACATCAATTCTCAACTGATTCTGAAGCCCCCGCTTAACCTTGCTCCATGTATCACCCGTTACCAGACAGCAATGTATTCCCTTCTCATCATCCTCAAGTCCGAAATAATCAAGAACATCACTCGCCGCTGTTCCCATTCCAAGAGATATGTTTCCGGTTTCTATATTATTCTCTTTGTAAAAATTAACAAACCGTGACATATTTTTTCTATTGCATATTGTCACCATCATATATAAATCACTCATACCCTCATACCTCTCACATCTCTATGATAGCGTCATCAGAAAGTTCGGCATACATATCCGCAACAGCAGTTGCAGGCTTTTCAGATGCAACTGTCTTACCATTCCTGACTCTGTATACAAGTCCCAGTATCTGCAATGTTATAAGAGGTGTCATTGCAACCATGGCAACAACTCCGAAAGCATCCGTCACAATATTTCCACCCACAGCAAGACACGCTCCCTGTGCCAGCGGCAGTAAAAATGTAGCTGTCATCGGTCCTGATGCAACTCCTCCGGAGTCAAATGCGATTGCTGTAAATATCTTAGGCACAAATATTGTAAGTAACAGAGCAATTCCATATCCCGGTACAAGGAAGTACAGTATAGAAACTCCCGTAAGAACTCTTATCATAGATAAGCCCACTGAGACTGCCACACCCAGAGAAAGGCTTATCTGCATAGCTTTACCCGAAATACTTCCCGATGTAAGCTCCTCCACCTGATGCATAAGCACATATACAGCAGGCTCTGCCTTTACAATAAAGTAGCCTATCACCATGCCAATAGGTACAATTATCCACTTATAAGGAAGTGACGCAAGAACATTTCCAAGATAATTACCTGCAGGAATAAATCCTACATTTGCTCCTGTCAGAAAAAGCACAAGTCCGATATATGTATACACAAGTCCCACACATATTTTAATAAGTGTCTTCCTGTTAAGCTTCGGTGAAACAATCTGAAATACCGCAAAGAATAAAACTATTGGCAGAAGCGAAACTGCAATCTCCTTCAGGTATGACGGAATCTCATATAAAAAGAGTCTGCCAAGTTCTACGGAGTTACTTACCTGAGTGACAGATGTCTCACTGTAACTCCCCTCTGTATTATACACCATTCCCAATATAAGAACGGCAATTATCGGCCCGATAGAACACAGGGAGACAAGTCCAAAGCTATCGTTTCCGGCATGCTTATCGTTACGGATAGAACTGATACCAACTCCCAGTGCCATAATAAATGGAACCGTCATTGGCCCTGTCGTTACTCCCCCTGAGTCAAATGCAACTGCAAGAAATCCCTTTGGTACAAACATAGCAAGAACAAAGACAGCTGCATAAAAAACAAAAAGCAGTGGTGCAAGAGGAATTCCAAACAAAATTCTTAATAAAGCAATCACAAGAAACGCGCCCACGCCCAATGCAACTGACATAATAAGAACCATATTAGGAACCGCTGCCACCTGACCGGCAAGCACCTGAAGGTCCGGTTCTGAGACGGTTATTATTACGCCCAGAACGAATCCAATTGCCACAATAGCCCATAATTTCCTGGTGCGGAGCATACTTCCACCAACGCGCTCGCCCATTGGTGTCATAGACAGCTCCGCCCCTAAAGAAAAAAACACCATGCCTATAATAACCAGCACGGCTCCTATAATGAATTCAACAAGTATATCCGAAGAAAGAGGCGCCACTGTAAACCCAAGAAGTAAAACAATAAGCATGATAGGTATAACCGCACTGACAGACTCCTTTGTCTTCTCTTTCATCTTTTCTCTTATGATTGTATTCTGATAGCTAAGTTGTTTTCTAATTAATCCAGCCTTCAACCAATCACTCCTTTTAGCCTTATTGTATTCATTCTACCTTCTGTCAGCTTTATTGTCAAAATGTTTATCTCTGAGGTCTGATAATATTCTTGCTGCACAGATATGTTATAAGAAAATATCCGCCATATATTACAATAAGAAATACTGCTGTCGTCCATACAGATGCCATCATTGAACTCATTCCCATGGTGTTTAACAGTATATTGATAAACTTCAATCCGAATATTGCATGAACGAGTGCAAGTATCAGAGGAAATGCAAAGAAAATACCAATCTGCTTAAACAGAGCCATGTCAATCATCCTCTCATCAACACCAATCCTTCTTAACATCTCATATCTTACCTTGTTGTCCGCACTGTCTGAAAGTTCCTTTAATGCAAGTATTGCCGCGCTGCTTATAAAAAATATTATTCCAAGATACAGAGCAATAAATGTCACTAAAGCCCCAAGCCCCACGCTGCTCTGTGCAATATCGATTCTTGTATTAGCAACAAGAAAACTGGTGTTGTTATACACACCTTTCAAGGCTTCATTCAGTTTATTCTCAATATCATATCTTTCTTTTTTATCCATTGCTTTATAATCAGCGCTCATTCCCACGCTGTAAAGCTGCTCCTCATTAACTGCTTTATCCGGCACAACAATTATGCCATCATTCACATGCTGGGCAGCAATTCCGACAAATCCCTCCTTGCACTCAATATACTTAGGCTTGTATGTACTGCCGTTAATATCAATGGTCTGACCCGCTTTAAGCGCCATATTTCTTATATCTGCCATCGTCTTATAATCAGCAATTATCATGTACTCATCCTCATTAAGACTGAAAGTTTCATTTCCGTACAGCTTTGCAATCTTATTATAATCGCTTATCTTCATAATACTTTCATCGCCTGACAGTATCATAGTTGGATACATTTCTTTTACCTGTTCCGCACTCTTGCCCAGCGAGTCCTCCGAAGAAATACCTGCACTGTATATATTGTATTCGACTATATCTTTAAGGTACTTGTCGACATCAAAGCCGTTGTTTTCAAGCGTAGTTCGTATATTACATTTAGAATCCTCAAGTATTGCCCTTACCCTTTCCACATCATCCGGATCAACATCAGATAAATCCCCATCAGTCTCTCCATATGACTCCTTAAGATAATTATAATCCCATTTGCTAAGCTGGACATCAACAGGGGCACACTCATCTAATCCTGCCTGGAGTGAATCCTTCATTGAAAGAGCTCCGGACAATACACTTATTGTTATAAAAAGCATAATACATATTACAGTTATAGAAAAAACTGTAGTATTAATTTTGCTGCAGAACTGTCTTAATACAAAACTGTTCACACCTCTGTAATATACACTCCTAAGACTTGTGAATATCCTTATCAGAAGGCCTGAAAGAGACCAGAATATCAGAAATGTAGCCAGACATCCAAGAGCTATCGGAATACCTATCTTATCCATAGTATTCATCTTAAAAAGCCCTTTTGTAACCATCCAGTAAGCATATGATAATATACTCACTCCTGCCATGAATACACATGAACACAGAATTGGATTTTTCATGGTTACCTTCTCAGTTTTCTTACCAGCATTTAACAAATCTATCAGCCTGCATCTGCTTATATTGAATGTATTAAAAATCATTACCAGCAGATACATTATTGCAAAGTAAATGAGGGTTTTAATACATGCTTTAGATGAAAAGACAAAACTAAACTTAGTCATGTCCGCATCAAACATATTGGCAACTATTACACTCATAAACTGCGAGAGTACAGTTCCAAGAATCAGTCCGAATACCAATGAAATAATACCGATAAGCATTGTTTCGAAGAACAGTATTATTGATATTTTTCTCTTACTCATCCCCAGAGTCATATATATTCCAAATTCCTGATTTCTTCTTCTGATAAGAAAACGGCTTGCATATATAATAAGAAATCCCAAAATAAACGATACGAAAACACTGACTCCTGATAATATATTAGTCATCAGCTTTATAATGTCATACATAGAGTTTGTTATATTCAGCATTACGGTCTGACTTCCAATAGCATTAAACACATAGAATACCGCAACACCAAGAATAAGAGTAAAGAAATAAACAGTATAATCCTTAAAACTTTTCCTGATATTTTTTAATGAAATTTTAAAGAGCATTGTTAAGATCACCTCCTAACAATGTTACTACATCTATAATCTTATCAAAAAATTCTTTACGAGTACTGTCACCTTTGTGTATCTCATTAAAAATCCTGCCATCCTTGATAAAAATCACTCTTCCCGCGTAGCTGGCAGTAAATGCATCATGAGTAACCATAAGTATCGTGGCGTTAAGCTCTTTATTAAGATAATTAAAGCTCTCGAGCAGCATTCTTGCAGACTTTGAATCCAACGCTCCTGTCGGTTCATCTGCAAGAACCAGCTTTGGATTGGTAATTATTGCCCTTGCACTTGCCACACGCTGCTTCTGTCCGCCTGACATCTGGTATGGATACTTCTTTAGCACATCCTCAATGCCAAGTTCCCGCGCTGTCTGCTTAACTCTTATTTCTATCTCCTTGGCAGGAGTATTCTGTATAGACAGCGCCAGAGCTATATTTTCATATGCAGTGAGGGTATCCAGCAGATTAAAGTCCTGAAATATGAATCCCAGTTCCTCCCGTCTGAACTTGTTTAGCCTGTTGCCCTTGAGCTTTGTTATATCTTCATTGTCCACATAAATATCACCTGCGGTAACCTTATCAATTGTAGATATACAATTAAGAAGCGTCGTTTTTCCTGAGCCGCTTGCTCCCATTATAGAAACAAATTCGCCCTTTCCCACCTCAAAAGATATATTATCAATTGCTTTTGTAAGACTTGATTTGTTTCCATAATACTTTTCAATGTTATTAATTCTAAGTATTGTTTCCATAATATCATTTCCTTTCTTTAAGACTTATAGATAAATGTATCCCGTTTAACTGTAACTGTTTTATCATTTATCCGGCTTATAGTCCTTCGTTCAACATTACGGAACATTACAATTTTGTAACATTGAAATTTATTATACAATCTCTTTATAGAAATCGTTTTTATAAAATACTATATTTACACGTGTATATTCCCCTTTAACAGATTCAATGGAAATACCATGCCCCATTTTGTCACACAATTTCTTTACAATGTACAGCCCCATTCCTGTTGCCTTAGAATACTCTCTTCCATTCTGCCCTGTAAAGGATTTATCAAACACTCTCGGCAAATCTGATTCGCTTATTCCAATTCCATTATCATAAATACTGAGAACTACACTTTTATCATCCTCTTTTGCCGAAACTCTGATAACACATTCTGTGCCGTCTTCGCCTTCACATTTGCTCTTGTCTTTGTACTTGATACTGTTACTTATTATCTGGTTCATCATAAACTCAAGCCATTTGGCATCTGTAAGGATAATCCTGTCTATATCAGACACCTGAAAACTTATGTTATTCTCCAAAATATCGTCCTTATTCTTAATGGCAACACCTGCTATTACTTTAGAAAGTTGGCAGTCATCTATTATGTAATCCTTCTCAGCATTTTCACTTCGCACATAATACAAAATCTGTTCAATATAACTATTAATTCTGTTAACCTGAATGTTCATTCTTTCTGTAACTTCCCGTTCCTTGTAATTATGCAGCATCAAAGTCAGCGATGATATCGGCAGCTTTATTTCATGAATCCACATTTCTACATATTCTTTAAAACTCTCCGCACCCCGTCTGTAAGTATTAATATTGTCCGCCATAGATTTGTCTACATCATGAAGCACATCATTCAGAATTCTTCCTTCATAGAAATACGGTTCACTCAGCGTTTCCAGCACAAGATATTTCTTATCAAGATTGCCGATATTATTAAGCAATTCATCGTAATACCTTTTCTTCCTGAAGAAATCTGTTAAAATCTCGAGAACATAGAATAAAACAAACAGCACTCCTACTGTCACTACGACTTCAATCTTAACCTTAAATGCAAGCATAATCAGAACGCTCACTATCAGAATTCCAACTGCTATGAATAATAAATACAGCCTGTCTATAAAATACTTCCCAAATCTCATACATTTATCCTATAAGAATATAGCCCTGTCCCTTTCTTGTCTCAATAACATCCTCATAACCTATATCTTTGAATCTGGCCCTGAGTCTGCTTATATTAACTGTAAGTGCATTATCATTGAGATATTCCTGATTATTCCAAAGCTCAGTCATAAGCTCATCTCTGGATACAATTGTATCTTTCTTTGACAACAAATACATAAATATTGTCATTTCATTTTTAGTCAGAAGCATCTCGTCTTCCCCATTGTTATATCTGATAACACCTTTCTGGGGTAGAATTTCCATATTTCTATATTTTGCCACGTCACTATTTCCATTCTGATTCAGCCGCTTGAATATAGCATTTATTCTTAAAAGAAGTATTGTCGGGTTGTATGGCTTGGTTATATAGTCATCCGCCCCATAACTCATACACAGAACCTCATCAACCTCTGAATCTCTGCTTGTAACCATAATAACCGGCACATCGCTCCTGGTCCTTAGTTCTTTAAGAAGAATCTCCCCATTAATATAAGGAATATTGATATCAAGCAACACCAGGTCTGCATCTTCTTCAATTATCCTGTCACATACATTTTTGAAATCAGTAACTATAATCGCCTTATATCCTGAATTATCAAGCAGTTCTTTCAGTTCCAGGCTTATTGTCTTGTCATCCTCAACTATTAAGATTTTATTCATCTCTTTCCTCATCATCAAAATATTCATCCGGGTTTTTATGCTTCATTATGCAATTAATCCGGAATTAACAACCACGCTGCTCTCCCAAAAGGTTCGGATAACATTATATCAAAGAATTAAAGATTTACCATCTGTATTCTGTCAAAAACTACGCAGCAATAAAAGAAATGTAATGTTTTCAGGTCATGTTATGTTCTATATATGTACATATATATCTCATAAATAAGAAAGACCTACTAAATTGCAGTAATCAGCATTTTAGTAGGTCTTTTCTAGTATGAGATTTAAATTTCCAGGATATATTACCTACTAAATTGCAACACTAAGCATATTTAGTAGGCGCATTCCCTCCATCAGGTACAGCTTAGGAAGATAACGGTTAGTAAACTAAATGTAAATTACTCTTATGTAATTGTAATCACTCTGGTGCCCTGGTGATTGTAGATGATCTGTGAGCAATAATAATTCTCACAGTCGGTTCTACCTTTTCTTATAAATAATCAGCTCTGGATTTGCTCCTTCTGCTTCATATGTACAAACCATAATAAAATCCATATTTGCTAAGATACCGAAACATCTGTTACCTCCAAATTCCGATTCTAATTGATTCCCCAGATACGTTGTCTGGTCATTTAAAAATTTTACGCTTGCACCACTTGGTAATGGATAAGCTAAATTAACATAGGCTCCAACCAATGCATTCAGCTTTTCAACCTTTGGCATTCCCTCAATATGAAGCTCATTGATTTCTTTTATAAGCTGTTCCTTGAACATCTCAAACTGTCCATCATCACTTAATTCTTCATATCTTTTCCAATAATCCAGTGTTGGAAGAGTTGCTTTCATATGAGCACGTGCCTGTTCTTCTGTAAAGCCTTCATTTATTAAATGCTTCACGCACACATCAATCAAATCATCCATATTGCTATAAGTGTACGTTCCATCCGCGTAGCACCACTTACAGTAATCCTCGTTCAAAGAGCCATCACCATTATGACTAACAATTTCATCTTCCAGAGGCATACCGCAACACTGACATATCAACTGCTTAGGTGCACCTAAAAGTGTATTAATTGTAACATTGAATTCCTTTGATAACAGCTTTAATGTTTCTGTATTTGGAACTGTTTCACCATTTTCCCAGCGTGAAACTGCCTGTCTTGTAACCATTACCCTCTCAGCTAATTCATCCTGAGATAATCCCTTCTTTGTACGAAGTTCTAATATAACATTCTTTGTTTCCATAGTTTCCACCTCCAATACAGATATCATACCAGCAAATCAGGCTTTAGAAAAGCAACTTGCTGTTTCCTGTGTATTCTTCACTTTTCCCTTGTATTTTCCCATACAAATCAAATCGGCTGCCTGTGATAGTTTATACTGATTCGTCTCTATCTTTCTAAATTCCATATTAGGAAACAGGGTGTTAAACACCGACACAAGAATCTGCGCCAACTCAACCTGTCCATAGTCGTAGTAAACAATAATTTTATCAAAGGATGAAAAAAATCTATACTATTGCATCTGGATCCAATAGCTCGAGCTTATCCTAAATTGTAAAAGTTCCGTTATTCTCAAGTTATGTATCTTACAAACAAGCCACATAGGATTATTCCAATGCGGCTTGCTTAATATATGACTATTTTACGTGTATCAATAACTTCTTATTTCTTCCTCACAGGAATCCAAATCTCACAATAGTAATTCTCATCCTGTGTTCCCTTCTCATACTTTGTTGGATCATCATAATATTCTACGCAGTATCCGGCAGCAAATTCGTACTCCTTAAGAGCCGGTAACCACTCTGTATAAATCTTGGTATTAACATCCTGAAGAGCATTTGGCATTGCCCCTTTGCAAGGAAATACTGCCCAGTCAAATGCAGGTATTGTTCTTGTAACCAGCCCCTCTGGAACATCCTTCTGCGGATTATATGGATCTGCAATCAGGTACTCAAAATTCTCCTGGCTCATTTCTAAATCAATATTGATTCCATATTCACCGCAAATATACTGCCCCATTCCTGTCTGAAAATGCTCCTGCCAGAACTGAGGTACAACCTCCTTTGCCCCTTCATAAGGAAATGTCTTTGCATTTGCAATAACAGTAAAAGCATCTTTTTTGATAATCTTGTAATCCATGAGATAGCCTCCCTCTAATGATATTTTTAGTTTCAGAGGAGCAAAGGTTTTTAGCAGCACCTCATCCTTGCGCACGGATGAAGGCGATACACCATGGAATCTGGTAAATGCTTTGGTAAAACTATCCGGAGAGTCATACCCATACTTCATAGCAATATCAATAACCTTGTCATCAGCAATCAACAGATCGTTGCCGGCAAGGGCAAGCCTTCTGTTACGAATATACTCAGCCACACTGAAACCACAAAGCATTGCAAACCCCTTCTGAAAATAGAAAGGTGAAACTCCGACTGCTTTTGCAATGTTCTCAGTTGAAATATCCTCTGTTATATGATCCTCAATGTACTGAACCAAATCACCGATAATTGCCATCCATTCCATAGTTCTTTTCTCCCATCGCTCGCTCTGAAACTATCTTATCTCATAGGAATTACTTTTTCCCGACATTTCTTGGCTTTATTTGTCCAGTCTAAACAGCTCAATCTATTTCGTCGCTTTGACTCCTTATGATATGTCCCTCTTGTATCGCTGCAAAAGTTGCCGCCAGACATACAAAAATAGCTGAATATGAAACATCAATCAACGATAAAGTAAGAGGCAAAGCAAATAACACAGCACCAGTGATTTTATTAGCCAGAGAATGAACTGTTACAAATCGCTTCTGCACCACAAATCCAGAAATAATATTGATTAGCTTTATTACTGCAATCAATCCTATCCAAATCCAAATTATCTTGCTGATTATCATTGCCGGTAATAGTTTAAATAGTGCTATTACAGCAAAAACAAAATCAGCCACTGTATCCAATTTCTCTCCAAATTTACTGCTTGTACCAAGTTTCCGTGCTATCGTGCCGTCAATCATATCGGAAATACGTTATAGCATTCGCTATCATTCTACTTCCACCTGCTCATGATTCTGATTATCCAACCAGTCTTGTTTTGTAAGAAAAGTGAAATGCTCTGTTCTTACATCTCCCATAAGTTCACACGGTTTATTTTCTTCCGTGTGATGATACACAAAGCCACACTTCTCCTGGCATCGTTTCGATTTTTCATTGCCGTCATAATACCCGCACCACATAGCACTGCAGCCTAAATCCAGAAATGCATGCTTCTGTAATGCTTTGACCGCTTCCGGAATCAGTCCTCGTCCCCAAAACGGTACTCCAATCCAATATCCCACCTCTATCTCATCATCTGCCACAGCAGTATGCGACTGAGCAGGAGGAATTAAACCTATGCTGCCTATCGCCACATTATCTTCTTTCAGACAAACAGTATATGTTTCATCTTCCGATAACACGTTTTTTATGATTTCAAGGCTATTTTCCACACTTGTATGAACAGGCCATCCTGCAATCGGACCAACCTTTGGATCTTTTGCATATTTATATAAGCTTTCTGCATCCTTCTCCTCCCATGGACGAAGAATCAGTCTTTCTGTTTCCAATACCATAACCTATTGCTCCTTTATCAATTGCTTTCTAATATGATTCGTAATCAAATCGTACACTTCGGGCGTCATACTTACAATTCTGCTCCACATTCGAACGCCCTGATAAGCATAGAGAATTACATGAACAATCTCTTTGACATTCACTGTATTGAATTCGCCTCTGACTATTCCATATTCAATAAGATCAGACCATTTCTTTTCACCTATCCTATTGAAATAATTCATCCTATCATTCGAGCAGATACCTGAATATTCATACATTGCCAGAGACAATGAATCTTCTGAATGCTCCATTTCATCCCTCATCAATAGTATTTGCTGTATCCAGCGTACCTCGCAATGCGAAAAATTAAAAACTATTTGATGTCATATTTCTTTCTTAATCTATTGAATCCTGCAGTACATCTCGTGATTATTACAATATACATAAACATAACTACAATCCACAAAATATAAAATGCAATTGAAACAGGGTCTGAAAAATTACCTCCAATAATCATACGCATTCCCTGTGGAATAATGCAGCATAAGAATATTACTAACAGCGGCATCGCTTTGCGGCTATTTATTCTTTCCAACATTTCAATTCTCGATTCATTGTCATTAAAAATATCATCATCTGTTCCGTCATCCAATTTACAGAAGTAACTGAATTCATTTAGGTCCTGTATATATTCCCAGCCATAATCCTTAAACATCTGAAGATAACTTTCACGATTCTCCTTCTTCTGTGGATTAAAATCAATACGATAAATCATATTTGTAGGTTCACTTTTCTTAAAATGATAAACTCCTGGCAAAGTCACCTTTTCGAAAAGATATCCCTTCTTTGCCATATCACATAAATATTTTTCCTCTTCTTCATATTCCGGTAATACAAAAAAATGAAATTCCTTTTTATCTGCCATCTTAATATTCTCCTCTGCTATTTCTATATAGTCTTTCAATTCTTCTTAATTCAATTTCAAGTACTTCTTTTCCCAACTCTGTAATGATGTAGGATTTTCTCTTATCTTCTTCCTTTACAAATGATATTAATTTATCATTTTCCATCTTGGATAATGTTCCATACATTGTTCCCGGACTTATGGTTAGCTCTCCATTTGTCATATCCTTAACCCTAAGACCTATGTTATATCCATGCATTTCTTCCTGTAGACAAAAAAGAATATAAAATCCTGTTTCCGTCATCGGAACATAGACTTTTTTAATATGTGCGTCCATAATATCCTCCTTATATTTTACTACGATATATCGAACTTCGATAGTGCTATAATATCGCAGTTCGATATATTTGTCAACAATTATTTCAAGCAAAAATAGGGGGTAATATTATTCGCGCACATCCAACTGTTCAAAAACAGCCAAATGTCCGCGAATAGTTTCTTACACCCCTATGGTCTAATTCATCATATATTCATTTTTTCTTTCTAAAACACAGGTACATATTTTCAAAAAGTGCCCTCAAGCCCTCATAAAATCAAGGTTTCTTCGAAAGTAAGCATACCGTCTCAACGTGCACCGTGTGTGAGAACTGGTCGACAGGCTGCACCTTAATGGTTCTGTAGCCTTTGTTTTCAAGGATTCCAAGGTCCCTTGACAGTGTCGCGGAATCACAGCTCACATATACAATACGCTGTGGAGACATCTTTACCAGGGTATCGATAAGACTCTCGTCGCATCCCTTTCTTGGCGGGTCTACAACCACCACCTCCGGATTGATGCTGTCCAGAGCAGCCCGTCTTTCCTCTTCGGAAACACTGTCATCCTGTGAAAGGTGCAACATTTTCTCATAGAATTCCGGTACAACCTCCTCCGCCTTGCCCACAAAGAATTCTGTATTTTCTATTCCATTAATCTTAGCATTGTTTCTGGCATCTTCGATTGCCTGGGGAACTATCTCAACACCGTAAACTTTCTTTGCTTTCTTTGCAAGAAACAGAGATATTGTTCCTATGCCACAGTACAGGTCCCACACTGTTTCAGCACCTGAAAGGTCTGCGAATTCCAATGCCTTTCCGTACAGCTTCTCAGTCTGTCTCGGGTTAACCTGAAAGAATGACAGTGGAGATATCTGATATTTTACATCTCCTATGAAATCTTCAATATAGCTTTTCCCCCACAGAGTCTCACATTTTCTTCCGAGTATTACATTAGTATTGTCACTATTAAAGTTAAGCATAATTGAAGCAATTGACTTTTCTGTGCTTATGTCTGAATCCGTAGACACCTCTGTAAGCCTTCTCACAAGAGATTCCTTATGCTTATCTGTCAGCTTATTTCCATTAACTACAAGGCATACCATAATCTCATCTGTATGATAACCTGTTCTTATAAGTACATGGCGCACCAGCCCCTGCCCACTCTTCTCATCATAGGGCATTATGTTGTTTTGCTCCATCCAGCTCCTTATAATTTCCAGTATATACCTATTCTCTGCAGCACCAATCTTACAATCCACGCATGGGATTATAGAATGTGTTCTCCCGGCATAAAATCCCATGGCGATACTGCCGTCCTTTGATATTCCAACCGGATATTGAGCCTTGTTCCTGTATCTGTAAGGTTCTTCCATGCCAATTATAGGGCAGAGTTCGAATTTATCAATCTTTCCGATTCTTTTTATATTATCTTCAACAAGTCTCTCTTTGAACTTAAGCTGCGCCTCATAGCTCATCTCCTGAATCTGGCACCCACCGCACTGTCTTGCAACAGGACACACCGGGCTTACTCTGTCAACAGAAGGTTCAATCAGTCTTTCCAGTCTTGCATATCCATAACTCTTCTTAGCCTTAATAATCTTGGCTTCAATCTTGTCTCCAATTATGGCATCCTTAATAAAGAGGGTATAACCGTCTACCTTTCCTATACCCTCTCCGCCTGTTCCTATATCTTCAATTGTTAATGTAACTCTGTCATCCTTCTTAAAACTCATTCGTTGTCCTTCTTATATTAGAATCCAGCCATCTATTATAACCAAGCCAGTCGTTAGTATCCTTAACTTCAAGTGCCTCCCGCAATGTTTCAAGCTTTGCGTCCATATTATCAGCCATTGATAAAGCTACTGCCTCTGCAATTGCCGGCTTCTTTGGTGAGCCATATTCAAGTTCACCGTGATGTGATAAAATGCAATGTCCAATCTCCATTGCAAGCATATGCGGAAATCCATCAATTTTTCTGATTCTTTCCATAACCATCTCATAACCCATCACAATATGACCTAAGAAATTACCCTCATCTGTGTAATCGTTCTTAGGGAAATCAGACAGCTCTTTTACCTTTCCCACATCATGAAGCATTGCGCTCGTAATAAGAAGGTCTCTGTTAAGATAATCATAATTAGTGCATATTCTGTCGCACAGGCGTGTCACACTTAAGCTATGCTCAAGCAATCCACCTGCAAAACCATGATGAACCGTCTTGGCTGCAGAAACATTTTTGAATCTTTTAGCAAATTCTTCATCACCGAAAAACATTTTAAGAAGCTGTTTCATATATGTATTATTCACACTTTCCACATATTTCATCAGCTGTGAAAACATATCTTCTATATCATATCTTGATGTTGGCACATAATCAGACGGCTGATATTCATTCTCAGATGCTTTGCGCGCCCTCTCTATCTTAAATTGTAATGCACCATTATAGCTTGTAATCTGACCTGTAACCGCAACATAATCATTAGCCTCAAAATCTGCAATTCCTCCTGAGGCAAGATCCCATATCTTAGAATCTATCTGACCAGTCTTATCAATAAGTATTACATTCGCATACTCCTTGCCGGCCTTAGTAAGTGCTATTGATTTGGACTTGCAGAGGTAAACATCTGACACTCTGTCTCCGTCCCTAAAGCTGTCTATATAACGCATATTTCCTCCATCCTTATTGCATTCTATGCAATTATAACTGTTTTAACTGCACGTTGACTGAAAACAGTACATCGGAATAACCATCTTTACCCTGACGTTTCGCTGTGACATACATAGTATCTCCGTCAGCGCACTGATATAGTTTCTCACTAAACTGCTGAATTGTCAAAATACTTTCACCGTTAATTCTGTTTATTACATCTCCAGCCTGTAATCCGGCATAATAAGCTGGTGAATCAATATCCACTGCTGAGATATATACTCCACTCGGAAGCCCATATTTTGTTGCAAGCTCATCTGTCACATTCTGTCCTGTGATACCGCAATACATTATACCCTGACTGTTTATCATCGTCTCAATTGGAGCTTTAAGGTCAGAGATACCAATAAATTTCATTGTAGAATCCGCTGATGCCTTAGAAATTCCTACAACCTTTCCATCCGAATTAAATAGAATTCCGAACCCTCCGGCAGTTACTGTTATACTGGTTTCAAATACCTCATATCCATTGTCCTTGCTGTATTCCGTCCTTATTCCAGCTATAGTTCCATAATCTATACCCTTGGATGTCTCATATATCTTACCTGCTGCAATAACCAGGTCTCCCTGCCTTACCTTATAGGAATTATCAAGAACGGCTACTGATAATGCATCCTTCTGCTCTTTAGTAAGCCCCAGTTCATTTATGCTCAGAATTCCAATTCCGGTAACCTCATCCTTACATACAGCAGTTGCTTCAATCTGTGTATCTTCGCCTAATTTCACTACAAATCTGCTTCCACCAGACAACAGTCTCTCGCTTGTAAGTATAAGATATCTTGAATAATTATGCGCAACAACAAGACCGGTTACCTCCGTCTCACTTTTTTCCACAGTCGGTATCTGCGTTGTCGGTTGTTCAATATCTACAGTAACTAAGCACTTCTTGACATCTTCTACTTTGGCGCGGAGAGTTGCCATCGCCTGTTCGTAGTTTTCCTTCAAATCCTGTTCTGTCAGTTTATCCTTATCTTCTCCTGTCTCTCCCTCTGCAAGAATATAATTATCCTTCTGGATGTATACAACATCTTTTTCTTTATTGCGCTCCTCCATCTTTTTCTGGACAACCGGATACAAAAAAACCATAAATATTATCGCAGCCACAGCTACAGAAGCCATAAAAAGCAGTGCCTTTCCTATCTGGATAAGCCATCTGTATTTCTTAGCAGGATGCAGAACAATCTTCTCTGTATAGAGATTGTATTTCTCCTTATCTTCTTCATTAGTTCCCATTGCGAACTCCTTTATAAATAAATGTGAGAGATTATTCGTATCATTTAACCATAATTATAACATAGTTTATATTACGATTATGAACATTTTATGACATACTTGTAAATATTTATATGCAAATTATAGTTTTTTTGGCTTAAATGCTGTAAAATTATAAAATGTATGCAGACTGTATTTTATGTTTTGGAGGTCTTTTTGTGAATAAAAAATCCTTATCCACTTTGGAATTTAATAAAATAACTGAGAAATTGATTTCATATGCCTGCTGTGATAGTGCCAGACAGACTCTTCTGGGATTAAAGCCTATGACAGATATCGATGAGATTAATTCCGGTCTTGATGAAACAGGAGATGCTCTGTCAAGAATCTACCAGAAAGGGAGTGTAGACTTTTCTCCTGTCAGGGATATCCGTGCCAGTATAGCAAGACTACAGGTGGGAAGCGCCCTTAATATATCTGAGCTTCTTAACGTAAGCGCTGTTCTTTCCTGCGCCAGACATGTTAAGGATTATTATGAGCATAGAGAAGATTCTCTTACGGCTATGCTTGACAGTCTCGCACCTGTTGAAATGCTCAATTCCCAGATTAAGAAATGTATCATATCCGAGGATGAAATAAGTGATGATGCCAGCGCCAATCTAAGAAGTATACGAAGAAGTAAAGCTATTGCCAATGACAGAATTCATAGTGAACTTAACAAGGTGCTTAATTCTCCTTCATACAGGACTTATCTTCAGGATTATGTAATTACCACAAGACAGGGAAGGTACTGTCTTCCTGTTAAGGCAGAATACAAGTCCGCATTCCCTGGAATGGTACATGACCAGTCTTCTACCGGCTCTACACTTTTCATTGAACCGGCAGCCGTTGTTAAGCTGAATAATGATATACGTGAACTTGAGCTTAAGGAAGCCGCTGAAATTGAAGTGATTCTTGCAGAACTTAGCGCCATGGCGTCAGAACATACAGATGAAATCCTCTCTGACTACGAAATACTTGTCAGACTGGACTGTATATTTGCAAAGGCTCAACTGGCAAGAAATATGCACGCCAGCCGTCCTGTTATGAATACATCAGGCATTATCAATATTAAGAAAGGCCGTCATCCTCTTATAGAGCAGCATACTGTAGTTCCTATTGATATTTATCTGGGAACTGATTTTAAGCTTCTCATTATTACCGGCCCTAATACCGGAGGTAAGACAGTTTCTTTAAAAACTGTCGGTTTACTTACTCTTATGGCTCAGGCCGGACTGTTTATTCCTGCCCTTGACCACTCAGATATTGCTGTCTTTAGAGATATTTATGCCGATATCGGTGATGAGCAGAGCATTGAACAAAGCTTAAGCACATTTTCATCACACATGACTAATACTGTAAAGATTCTTAAAGAAGCTGACGAGAATTGCCTTGTCCTCTTTGATGAGATAGGTGCCGGAACCGACCCGACAGAAGGTGCAGCACTTGCAATTGCAATTCTTAATGACCTCAAAATGCGAGGTGTTACAACCATGGCAACAACTCACTACAGTGAGATAAAGCTGTATGCGCTATCCACAGAGGGAGTCGAGAATGCCAGTTGTGAATTCGATGTAGAGTCCCTTCGTCCAACCTACAGACTTCTCATCGGTGTTCCCGGAAAGAGTAACGCATTTGCAATATCCAAAAAGCTCGGTCTTCCTGAATATATTCTTAAGGATGCCTCCGAAAGACTTGATTCTGAGGATGTACATTTTGAAGATATTGTATCAGATCTTGAACACGCCCGGATTTCCCTTGAGCGGGAACAGGCTGAGGTCGAGAATTACAAGGCTGAAATAGCTTCTCTGAAAGAGAAACTGAAAGCTAAGAATGAGCGGCTTGACGAGCGTACGGACAATATCATCCGCAAAGCCAACGAACAGGCAGCCGCCATACTTCGCGATGCCAAGGATTTTGCTGATGATACAATCAAAGCCATGAATAAGCACGGAATGACAGTTCAGGAGCTTGAGAAACACCGCAGCGCATTACGCGAGAAAATGAACAAAAATCAGGCCAAACTGAAAGTAGAGCCTGCTAAGATAAAATCACACAGAGCCCATGATATATCAGAATTTAATGAGGGCATGCATGTGCGTATCCTTACCATGAATGTAATAGGAACAGTATCTGCTGTTCATCCAGCGAAGAAACAGGTTACGGTTCTTGTGGGTTCGCTAAGCACTAAGATAGATATCAAGAATCTTGAGATTCTGTCAGGTTACACAGAACCGAAAGAACCGGTATCTAAGACAGCCGGCAGCTCCGGTAAGATTAAAATGTCGAAATCGGCAGGTATCAAGACCGAGATTAATCTGTTGGGATGTACTGTCGATGAGGCGGTTGCCCGTCTTGACAAATATCTTGATGATGCTTACATCGCCAAGATCCCACAGGTACGCATTGTTCATGGAAAGGGTACCGGAGCTTTAAGAAATGGCGTTACAGCTTACCTGCGCGGAGTACCTTATATAAAAAGCTTCCGTCTTGGAGAAATCGGCGAGGGTGATGCCGGTGTAACTATTGTTGATTTTAAATAATTAATGTATGTAGGAGGGTTTATGGCAGCAAAACAGCGGATAATGATTGTAGATGATGATGAGAACATTGCAGAGCTTATATCTCTGTATCTTACTAAGGAATGTTTTGAAACTAAGATAGTGTACGATGGAGAAAGCGCTCTCTCTGAGCTTTCAGCTTTCAAGCCTAACCTTATTCTGCTTGATTTGATGCTTCCGGGCATTGATGGGTATCAGGTATGCCGTGAAATCCGAAAAAACAACAATGTCCCTATCATAATGCTCTCTGCAAAAGGCGAGACCTTTGATAAAGTATTAGGACTTGAGCTTGGAGCAGATGACTATATTATCAAGCCTTTTGAGACTAAAGAAATGGTTGCCCGTGTCAAGGCTGTACTCAGGCGTTATCATATGCCTCAGACAATAGGTGTTGATACATCTAATGCCAAATGTGTTAACTACCCTGATTTATCCATCAATCTTGACAATTATTCCGTCAATTATATGGGTAAGAATGTAGATATGCCGCCTAAAGAGCTTGAACTTCTATATTTTCTTGCCTCTGCACCTAATCAGGTATTTACCAGGGAACAGCTTCTCGATAATATATGGGGATATGAATATATCGGAGATACAAGAACCGTTGATGTCCACATTAAAAGAATCAGGGAGAAAATCAAAGACCACATTCACTGGAATATTGAAACCGTATGGGGAATCGGTTATAAATTCGTCACTAAATAACAGAGAGGGATTCTTTAGGTGAAGGGTATGAACACATTTAGAAAACACATTTTTACTTATATTGCAGTATCAGTGATAAGCTTTATTCTTGTATCTACTGTCTGCTATAAAATCGACTATAAGCATGTTTATGACTACTACTCTAACCGGCTTTATCTGCAGGCTAATGAGATTGCCAACGAATATGCACTTGAATATTTCAGCGAGAGCAGACTCCGCAGTATTGAGCTTGAACTTCATTCTGTCTCTCTGCTCAATGATACAAGAATTCTCTTTATCACTCCATCCGGCGATGTAATTCTTGACACTAATGACAGTGCTAAAGACAAAGTAACCAGCGGAGAGAAAATTCTGTATTCTATAGAGGCTTTCGACTATGGCAAGCTCAGGGGAAGACATGATATTTTATGGGATTTTTACGGTTTGTTCGATGAGCCTACATTAAGTGTGTTCTCTCCTATCTCCAACTCCTTTGAAATTAAGGGATATGTTGTAATTAATATTCCGGAGTCACTCATTATAAAACGTGTTTACGATACATTTAACACTAATTATCTGACTCTTGCGATAGTGCTTATTCTGTCATCTTCATTTCTTGTGTTATATTTCTTTCAGGTGCACAGACCTATTAAGGAAATTACCAAAGCGACTACCGAATACGGAAAGGGAAATCTTGCATATCACATTAAACCTATGTCCAATGATGAAATAGGGCGTCTGGGTATGTCCCTTGACTACATGGCGTCACAGCTTAATGAATCAGATATTTTCCAGCAGAAATTTCTGTCTAATATCTCACATGATTTCAGGTCTCCACTCACCTCTATCAAGGGATATCTTGAGGCTATTCAGGATGGAACCATTCCTCCTGAGATGATGGATAAATATATTGGTATCATGCTGTTTGAAACAGAAAGACTTACCAAGCTTACAAGTAATATTCTTACACTGAACGAGCTTGACCCTAAATCTGCCAGACTGGATATGTCAACCTTTGACCTTAATTCTATCATCAGACATACCGTTGAGACTTTTGAGGGAACCTGTAAGAAAAAGAATATCAAGTTTGATATAACCTATGCCAACAGCATCCAGAATGTCAGGGCAGATAAGGGCAGAATCCAGCAGGTTATATATAATCTGATTGACAATGCAATCAAATTCAGCAAAGAAAATTCATATATATACATAACAATTAAAGAAAAAGGCGAGAAAGCCCAGGTATCAATAAAGGATACAGGCTGTGGAATTGCTAAGGAAGATATTGATAAAATATGGGACCGCTTCTACAAATCAGACTCTTCCAGAGGGCGTGATAAAAAAGGCTCCGGCCTGGGACTGTCTATAACCAAGGAAATTATTCAGGCTCACGGAGAAAATATAGATGTTGTAAGCACTCCGGGGGTTGGAACAGAATTCATCTTCACTCTGGAACTGGCAAAATAAAACCGTCTCCTACTTCCAGTGGAGACGGTGTAAGTGTCCTTCGCAGTTCATATCAGAAAAGCCGTGCTGGCGCAGTGCTTCATATAGCACAATAGCTACCGAATTAGAAAGATTCAGTGATCGTATATCACCTATCATTGGGATTCTTATGCAGTTATCTTCATTGTCAACTAGGATTTCCTCTGGGATTCCGGCACTCTCTTTTCCGAACATTATGTAACAGTCGTCCTCGTAGCTTACCTCTGTATATGTCTTATGTGCCTTTGTTGTAGCCATATATATCTTGGCACCGGGATTCTTTGCAAGAAAGTCATTGTAATCATCATAAACAGTGACATCCAGCTTATCCCAGTAATCTAAACCGGCTCTCTTAAGCTGTTTCTCATTAATCTTAAAGCCCAGGGGTTCTATAAGATGCAGCCTTGCCCCCGCTGCCACGCAGGTTCTCCCGATATTTCCTGTATTAGCCGGCATCTCCGGCTCATGTAAAACTATATTAAGCATACTAGTCACCCTTCACTGCAATATCCAGTTCCAGAACAAGCTCACCTTCTGCCTTCATCGGAATACAGATATTCTTGGCATATGATTGTGAAATCTTCATAGCTCCACGGCACACCGTAGGAGGTGTGATATCAATTCCAATTCCCTTAGTGGAAAGAATTGTTGCCGCATTACCCATAATCATATTACCAAGCTCACTTATGGCACTCATAGCCATATCGTCAAGCTCCGGAACCGGCATTCCCATCATCATTTTAGATGCAACATCACAAGCCTTTGTGTTAGTCAGGGCAATAAGAACCTGACCCCTCATTTCGCCTGTCACTCCAATCATGATAATAACTGAATCGCTCGCAAATTCTGTAGTTTTAACATATGGTTTATCTATCTTCATCTCCATCTGACAGGCATCCCGCATAATTGAACTTGCCGCCATCAGAAAAGGATTAATATGGTCTACATTAATCTCTGCCATATATTTATCCTCCTTATTTCAGTGTATTAATAAATTTCTCTATTCTCGCAAGACCTTCTTTAAGATTCTCTATGGAATATGCATAAGAAATTCTTAAGAATCCCTCTCCGCAATCACCAAATGCAGTTCCGGGAACAACAGCAAGCTTCTGCTCATGCAGCAGCCTTGTAGCAAATTCTTCAGAGGTCATTCCAAACTTCTTAATTGACGGGAACACATAAAATGCACCAAAGGGTTCGAAACAATCAAGCCCTATCTCCCTGAATGCATGCATGAGGTATCTTCTTCTCTGGTCGTAGGCAGATACCATCTTCTCAACCTCATGGTCGCAGTTCTTAAGTGCCTCGATTGCCGCAAACTGGCTGTTTGTAGGAGCACACATAATTGCATACTGATGAAGCTTGGTCATCTGCTTAATAATATCCTTCGGCCCGCATACATATCCCAGCCTCCATCCGGTCATGGCAAATGCCTTAGAAAAGCCATTGATTAAAAGAGTTCTCTCTCTCATTCCCGGAAGGCTTGCTATTGAACAGTGCTTTTCATTATAAGTTAATGCAGAATATATTTCATCTGATATAACATATAAATCATTCTCAATAATAACAGGAACAATCTCTTCAAGCTCTTCCTTAGTCATAATAGCACCTGTAGGATTATTGGGGAACGGCAGAACAAGAATCTTGGTCTTATCTGTTATACTTGCCATAAGCTGTTCCTTAGTAAGCTTGAATTCATTCTCTTCCTTAAGCTCAATCACAACCGGCTTGGCGTCTGCCATAACAGCACATGGAAGATATGAAACATAGCTTGGCTGCGGTATAAGAACCTCATCGCCCGGATCGCACATACATCTTAAGGCGACATCTATAGCCTCACTTCCGCCAACCGTTACCAGTACTTCTTTCATTGGGTCATAGTTTAGTCCGTATAATCTTGCAAGATAATTGCATATCTCTTCTCTTAATTCCTTGAGTCCTGCATTAGAAGTGTAAAACGTCCTTCCTTTCTCAAGGGAATATATTCCTTCTTCCCTGACATTCCATGGAGTATCAAAATCTGGTTCACCAACTCCTAGTGAAATGGCATCCGGCATCTCATTGACAACATCAAAAAACTTTCTGATTCCTGAAGGTTGTATGCCTATTATTTTCTCTGATAATGGGTTTCTCATGGTGTAATCAGCATCCTTTCGTCTTTAACCTCGTCCTCTATTATTGTTCCATAATCCTTATACTTCTTAAGCACAAAATGTGTTGAAGTACTCAGAACCGAATCTAATGGTGCGAGCTTCGCCGCGACGAACTGTGCCACTGACTTCATGGTCTTCCCCTCTATGATAACTGTAAAATCAAATCCACCAGACATAAGATATACTGATGTCACTTCATCATATTTATATAATCTCTCAGCGATACTGTCAAATCCTAATCCTCTCTGCGGAGTAACCTTGACCTCGATAAGAGCTGTAACCTTCTCTTCACTTGTCTTATCCCAGTTGATAACAGCATTATATCCACATATAACATGCTCTTTCTCCATATCTGCTATCTCATTGGCCACCTCTGCCTCTGAATATCCAAGCATTATAGCCATCTCCTTAAGGTCTATTCTTCCATTCTTCTCCAAAACATCAAGAATTTTCTCTCTCATTATGTCAATCCTCCTGATTATTATATAAATCTATATATCTCATCCTGTTCAGGAAGTCCAAGAAATCGGTCTTCCTCCATATTGTGAATAATTCTGTTCCTTCCTTCTGTAACCTTGCCTATAACAGAAGCATCAATTCCATGCTCCTGCATTATATTTACTATATCACATCCATTTTCACATGTCATTAACAAACATCCCATAGAATCTAATATATATGGATTAATATTGAACAGTTCACATATCTCAATTATCTCCTGCCTTACAGGTATCTGTCTGAAATCTATAAAAAGTCCTGTCCCGGAATATTCCGCAAGGTCCCACAAAGCCGCAAAAACTCCACCCTCAGACACATCATGCATTGCACCGTCAGCACAATGGCTGATAAACAAATCCGCTTCTGCCTTTACAAGCAGTTCTTCTTCCTTACCAACAGCTCTGTGAAGCACATCCTCAGAGAAAACCTTCAATATCTCCTCTTCACGCACTCTGGCAATCTGTCTTATACCGCTCAGTCCGATACATTTCGTCATTACTATGTCCTGTCCCGGCTTTGCCTTAACTGCTCTTCTGTTCTCATGTCCGATACCTGTTACAGACACAACGGGATGGATAACTGACGGGCTGACTGTGGTATGTCCGCCTATTACAGGTATACCAAGCATACAGCACTGTCTGTCAAGCTCTTTTACAATCTCCTTGAGCCTGATTTCTCTCGATTTCTCATCCATTATAATGCTGCAAGTCACTCCATCTATCATCCCGCCCGCAGCACTTATATTATTAGCAGCCCTGTATACAGGCCATTCTCCGCTCTCCGTTGCCACCAGTGAAGATTTATCCCGGTTGTCTATACGCGCTGCATCCTGTCCATATGCAGGCTTTTCGATGCCGGAATTTCCTCTCCTGCCAATCAGCTTGAATACCGATCTTCCTAATATTGTATCTGATACTTTACCTGTCTTCATAACAAATGTCTCTCCAAAAAATGTTGCATAACTCTTCCATTAATCCTATACTTTATATAGCTTCTTCACGAAGCCGTAATATATTAAGGAATCATATATACGACCATAGGAACAACCATTGCTACAATCAGTATCACAATAAGTATTCCTGTCATAAGTCTTTTGTTTTTCTTATTACTGAAATTAATCATAACTACCTCCACAACCAGTACGGGCAGCGGGGTATACACGAAAAGGAATTATTCATGCATTTATTACTGCCGTATTTAATAATATTTATCATTGTCCTTAATTATGCCATAAGAAAAGGCACGAAAAGCCACAGAACCAGAAATCAGGAATTCCTCGACAGGGAATCCGAGGCTAATCAGGTTCGTCGTAAGGACATAAGCAATCTTAATTATATATCAATTCCGGATAATCTTCCACTAATTAATTCTGGGAATGACACATTTGACCGGCTTGTTGCTGATAATCCTGCAATAAAGCGCAACTATGAACGCATTCAGGGACTACGAGATAAGAAGATTCTTAATCTTACCGGAATAAGCAACACTGACCTTAAGTTGTCCTATGGCGTTGCCAATCTTACCGCACTGACAGAGTACGATGATAACTTCACCTGTCTGGCAACCAGCATTTCTGCCCTGGGTCATGCTTTAATTGATAATGACGATATTGATGATGCCATTGCATTTCTGGAGTATGGCATTTCCATTGGAAGTGATGTCTCTTCCAATTATGTGGACCTCGCAATCATATATGCCTCAAGAGACGATACCGGCAGCATAGAAAGGCTCCGTGAGGAAGCCCTTCTTCTTAATAGTCTCAGCCGTGATGTTATACTCCGCCAGCTCGACGAAATTCTCGGATAACCTATAATCAGCATAGTACAATAACCAAAAAGCGCAGTCTGGAATCTATTTACCATACTGCGCTATTATTGTATCAATCTGTCTTGATGCCATACTCTTAGTCATCTCTTCTATGGGAATCTCAAGTTTTAGATTATGCTTACTAACAAGGGCCTGAAGGTAACGTTTCTGTGCCTGCGTCACAGGCGTATCTTTCTTGACGCTGTAAACAAGCTGTGTCGTCTCCTTAAATCCCGAATCTTCAGGATTCAGCTTTTTCATCGCACTATACAGCATACTTGCACTTATAGCATCATCATATGCCCTGTGTGACCTTCCCGGATTAATATTAAAGTATTCACATAGAAATGTAAGGCTTTTATGTTCTGCCTCAGGAACAAGACGCCTTGCAATCTTTAATGTATCTATTCCATCGTCATTAATTGTAAGACCTGCATTAATGGCAGCCTTCTTTAAAAAGCTGTAGTCAAATATAACATTATGACCAAGTATAGGCCAGTCTCCAATGAATTCAACAATATTGCCGATAACATCCTCTATCCTTGGTTTTCCAATGAGGTCTTCATTACATATACCTGTGAGTTCCTCAATTCTTTCGCTCACATTAATCCCCGGATATACCAGTGTGGAGTAGCTTTCTGTCACAATGCCTTCCTCAACCCTCGCCATTCCGACTTCAATTATTCTGTCTGTAGAAGGACTCAGACCTGTTGTCTCAATATCGAGCGCTACATATCTGTCAATCATAGAACTCTCTCTTCCAAGAAGATATTGCCGATATAATCTCCAATTACCGCAAGGAAATTCATATCCATTTCAGCCCACTTCTTGTTCTGCTTAAATCTGGCAAAAGATATTATATTATTGTTCTTCTTGATATTGCCACCTATAATATACTGCACAGCCTGGGTGATTCCATATTTCGAATATACCTTATATAACGCCGGAGCCTTTACCTCAAAGAAATTGATATTGTCTATAGCAAACAGTCCATCTTCTCTAAATTCTGGAATATAATTATCTTCCTTAAGATAACTTCCGTTATCTTCAGACATTCTCTGCTCGCCGTAAAGAATATACTTGGTTTCAAGCTTCTGGTCATACAAAATGATAGTATCCAGGTCAAATGCCACAACAATCATCTCAAGAAGTTCCTGTCTTCTCTTATCGGTTGCTTCCCTGTATTCCCTTATGATAGTATTCACCACACCCATCTTATGGTACCTGTAGAATACTTTCTCCGTGAGATCAACAATTCTTCCCATGCCATATACATATTCCCTATGTATATCCTCATGGTAAATAATATACCTGTTCTTGCCTTTTTCCTTAGCCAGATAGAGCATCTTATCCGCAATCTTAAAGAGTTCATCGTAATCCCCGGCATCATAAGGATAAGTAGCTGAACCTATTGAGCAGGTAATCTTATTAATGTTACGCGAATCATCATGATAGAGCCATGAGACATTATTTCTGACTGTCCTGAGTACATTTCTTATGCCCTCATCATCCTTAAGTCCCTCCATAACTATAAACATCTCATCGCCGCCAATGCGTCCACAAAGTCCTTTTCTACCCACAGCATCTCTTAAAATATCTGCCACCTTGTAAAGAACCTCATCGCCAAACATATGCCCGTATGTATCATTAATTGTCTTGAAATCATCAACATCGATAATTGCAATAGTAACATTCTTATCAGGCTTGGAATCAATTAGATTCCGTACATAATCAGTAATTGCACGCTTATTAAGAAGATCTGTACCAGGGTCCTTCATATCAGAAATACCTGCATATGCTTCCGCACCCCTGGCATCAGCGCTCTCATCTATGGTTATGACTCCTATGACAAGATTGGTTCCATCCTGGCTTAATATTGTCTTGCCCTTTATGGCACATTTATCAATTCTGCCTATCTTATTAAGCAAATTGACTGTCATTTCTCTTTTAAAGAACTTCTCTCCATTGTAAAGTGCATTGCAGAACGTCTCTAATTCCTGGGCTGCATTGTGCTCTAATGCATCTGACTTAATCCTGCTTTCCTTCCAATCTCCAAGACTTCCATTGTAGAAGGACATAGTCTGCTTTCCATCTGTTACCATGAAAATCCGGAAATCATCCTTTTCGATATCATAGGAAAACAGAATATTATCTGTCATCCCCAGATAGCTGGCATAACGCTCAGCTTCCTCATTAAGAGTATCTATAAGGGCAATAACTGCCGCCGCATCAAGAATCTTAATGTTGTATAGCTGCCCCTTCTCCTCAGATATTCCACCGTCCTCAATTCTTGTAAGCATAAGATGATACTTACCATCCTGGAACAGCATTCTCACAACGGTATATTGGTTATTTTCCCTATAATTCTCAATAGCCTTATTAAACCTGTCTACATCATCAGGATGAATATATCTTGTATACACGAGATACGCATCATTACCGGATATCTGTTCAAAGCATTCATCTGCAGTAATTATGCCCATATCCTCATCAAGAACAACATCTGAATTGACAGCATCAACATTAATGAAACTATCCATAGTAAAACTCCGTTCTTAATTAAACTCTCTCCCAAATGCCTAGAACCGGAATCGAACCAGTGACACGAGGATTTTCAGTCCTCTGCTCTACCGACTGAGCTATCTAGGCTAAACCTAAGGAAAGTGTATCATAGTTGATTGTTAAAAGTCAAACTATAACTTTCCTTATTATCAATATTAATTCACCGCTATGTGAATTCCTCCGGATGCTTACTAACGTATTCCTCATACATATCCGGTCTGTATTTCTTAGTTCTCTCCAGAGCCTTCTCATGTCTCCACTTTTCAATATTGGCATGGTGTCCTGACAAAAGAACCTCGGGAACTGTCTTTCCCTTGTAATCCGCAGGTCTTGTGTACTGAGGATACTCCAACAGGCCGTCAGAAAAACTCTCCGTCTGGGCTGACTCCTCATTGCTCAGAACTCCCGGCACGAGTCTTGAAACAGTATCAATAACTACCATAGCCGGCAATTCTCCTCCTGTGAGGACATAATCGCCTATTGATACATAATCTGTCACAATATTTTCCAGAGCCCTCTCGTCAATCCCCTCATAATGCCCACAGAGAATAACAAGATTCTCCTCTTTTGCAAACTCTTCCGCCATACTCTGTGTAAATGTATACCCCTGCGGTGTCATATACACAACCCGGGGCCTGCTGCCAATACATTTTACAATATCCTCATAACAGTCACATACAGGTCCTGCTCTCATAACCATTCCTGCACCACCGCCATAAGGGTAGTCATCAACCTTGAGATGCTTATCATCAGAATAATCCCTGATATCATGTGCTGTCACAGACATAATACCAGCCTTTATGGCTCTGCCTGTTATGCTGGTATTAAGCCCGTCAGTAATCATATCCGGAAATAAAGTCATAACATGAAAATTCATCACTTCACTGCTCCTGCTATACCATTGAGCATAAATGCATAATATCCGCTCTTCAGGTTATATCCGCTGTCGGTGTACGCTGAGCCAAAGTATCCTGTGCTATCCTTATACGCTGACGCCACATCAACATAAGTTATTCCGAGTGAAGCTGCGTTCTCTGATAACATTCCGTTAAGAGCATCAATATTACTCTGTTTAACATTACTTGATGACTCAAATCTCTTGCTTACAGGAAGAACAGACAGAACATATATATTAGCAGAAGGAAGCTTACTCTTTAATGCATCAACAAACTGTTTCTCATAATTATATATATCGTTAACCGATCTGCTGCCGTAATTCAAATCATTAATGCCCACCATAATATAAACTGACTCCGGTGACTTTGCAGCAATCTCGTCTACATATCCTGAAAGCTTGTCACTTGTCATAGCATTAGACGCAATAACCTGAGAATCAGAAGCAAAGCCGAATCCCGAAATACCGCTTACAACGAAATCTCCTATAAACATTGCCTTCTCATAGTGGCTTGAAGAATTAAATTCCTCTGTCTTAGCCGGTCCTGCCACTGAAAGGCTGCGCCCTGTCACACTGGCAGTTGTTGTCGGCTGCGTTGTCTGCTCCTGAGCAGTTTTTGTTTCTTCCGGCGTTGTCGGCTGCGTTGTCTGCTCCTGCTGCGTCGGTGCATCAGTATTATCATTCTTCTTGTTGTTTTTCCCTGTACTGCAGCTCTTTAAAACCACAGCAAATACTATAATCACAACAACTACAATTGCCAGACCAATAATATAGGTTCTGTATCTATTCCACATCCTCATCTTGCGATTAAGGCTAATCTTTGGTTTATCGTTATTATTTGATTCCATGAAAATATTCCTTTCTTATTCGATGCAATTATCTAAATTATATCATCTGATATCTGCTTGTGCAAATGCATGAACAACACGGACATTCTTACCACTTCATCTTATGAAGCACTACTGCGGATGTCTTTCTCAAGCCAATATCAAGCCATCCATTTTGCAGATGATATCCAAGCCTGTCCGTACTGAATCCACCATCAAATGTGACAATAAGCTGTTCAACATCATCATCGTAATCCAATCCCACTTCCCATGCAGGAATTCTTGCTCTTACTTCATCATCATTATTATTGATAACAATAATAGCTGCATCATCCTTATTAAAACGTCCATATGCAATAACATTGAATCTTGAGTAAAGGGATTTGTAGGAGCCCTTTCTTAACACCTCATTCTCCTTATGCATCCGTATGACCGCTTTATGGAAATCTATCAGTTCCTTATCTTCATGACCCCATGGGTATGTTCTCCTGTTATCCGGGTCTGTAAACCCACATACGCCTGCTTCATCCCCATAATATATGGTAGGCGCACCAGGCCATGTCATCTGCATTACAACCGCTTCCTTAAAAACAGCTTTATTGACATTAATATTTGCTGCCTCCGGCCCAAGAGTGTTAGTTCTTCCAACTGTCCTGTTAGTTCTTGTAAGGAATCTAGAATGGTCATGGTTAGACAATTCATTCATAGATATAGCCAGGCTCTGACCCCCCAGTCTTGCCATATTATGATGCATTGAGCCAAAGAAATAATCAGGATTACCATATGCATCCTGGCGAGCCTCATCACTATGCTTCTCCATTCCTGTTAAGAACCATGTTATCGGCTCCATAAATGCATCATAATTCATAACCGTATCCCACTGGTCTCCCTGCAGCCAGTCATATGGATCACCATAATGTTCTGCCAGAATAATAGCCTCCGGATTAGCCTTCTTAACTTCCTCCCTGAATCTTCTCCAGAAATAATGATTATATTCCGGACTGTATCCCAGATCAGCCGCCACATCAAGACGCCACCCATCTACATTGTAAGGAGAAGACACCCATTTTCTTCCAATACCAAGAATATACTCCTCCAATTCCTTAGAACCCTCATAATTAAGCTTAGGAAGAGTATCATGTCCCCACCAGCCGTCATATGAATTATTATCCGGCCACTGATTTGAATAAAATTTAAAGAAATTATGATACGGACTCTCATACTTTTCATATGCACCGGCATCATAATCATCTGTACTATTCTCATAAATGTGTTCCTTGTCCAGCCATTTGTTAAAGGAACCACAATGATTGAACACGCCGTCAATTATAACCTTCATACCCCTGTTATGGATTTCCTGCACAACTTTAGCAAAGAAAGCATCACTTGCCTCAAGATTATCTTTACCGGTTACTCTGTTAATATATCTTGTAGCATGGGTATTATCCTTATCTCCCTCATTAAGAAGTTCTCCTTCGTCATTCACAATCACTCCAAAATGCGGGTCTATGTGATCATAATCCTGTATGTCATATTTGTGATTAGATGGTGATACAAACAGAGGATTAAAATAAATTACCTCCACTCCGAGTTCCTGCAGATAATCCAGCTTATCAAGCACACCCTGAAGATCCCCTCCATAGAACTCTCTTATTCCCATCTGGGCAGGATATTTATCCCAGTCTTTCACCTGGGTTACATGCTCATCAATATAACTGTATTCATTATCCAGTACATCATTAGTCTTATCTCCATTGCAGAAACGGTCAACAAATATCTGGTACATGACCGCACCCTTTGCCCACTCCGGAGTTTTAAATCCAGGCATAATCTGGAAATTATAATAAGGATTAAGATCCTTAATTGCACCAATCTTATTGTAATAGCAGACTGTCCGTCCAAGCACTACCTTGAAATAATAGAAAACCTTGTCTGTACCGACCTCAATCTGAGACTCATAATAATCAAACACACTCTCGCTTCTTACACGGATCATTTCCTGTTCCTGATTATTAACAACAAGATATGCCTTGTCCACATTATATCTGCCCGTTCTCAGTCTGATTGTAACCTTGTCTCCCGGCATTGGTTCAGAAGGACTTCTGTAATCATCTGTTGCATCAGAAAACAGCGCCCTTGGATGAAGTGTTGGACGTACACTGCACATATATATTAGTTTCTTTTTCCAGGTAGCTAAGCTGCCACTATCCTCGGTTATTCTCATGAGAATCCTCCTCAGCCTATATTATTTTAATTCTATATCTAAAAGTGCTTTTTCGCAAGCAAAAGCCTGTTTTAAGACAGCAAAAAAGGCAGCCATGGGGTGACTGCCTTTTTCAGAGAAGGTATTTCTTTTCGATAAGCATTTCTGCTTAATCTATAATGTATTGGGGGTTTTTACGTTAATTATAATATCTCATTTTCCCCCATAAGTGTTCACAAACTTAACAAAAAATATTAAAAATTTTTGTGCAAAATTAACAATCGATTGTTGGTTCTGTAATACCATTATCCAAACATCTATTATCAAATAAACTCTCGAACTCTTCTCTTGTAATCTTCTCTTTCTCAAGAAGAAGCTCTGAGCTTTTCTCTAAGATATCCATATGTTCAGAGATAATCTTCTTAGCCTTGCTGTAACACTCATCAATAATTCTCTTAACTTCCTCATCAATGGTTGTTGCAATATCTTCTCCATAAGGTCTGGTGTGAGCAAGGTCTCTTCCAATGAACACCTCATCTTCATCACTGCTTGAATAATTAATAAGTCCGAGCTTATCAGAAAAGCCATATTTGGTTACCATATCTCTCGCTGTTGCTGTTGCCTGCTTTATATCCTGGGATGCACCTGTGGTTATATCGTCAAATATAAGCTCCTCCGCAACACGTCCTCCAAGGCTGACTATAATATTCTGAAGCATCTTTCCCTTGGTGTTAAACATTTCATCCTTCTCAGGAAGCGGCATTGTATATCCGGCTGCACCCATACCTGTCGGAATAATGGAAATCGTATGCACCGGACCGACATCTGGAAGAACATGAAAAAGAATAGCGTGTCCGGACTCATGGTATGCCGTAATCTTCTTCTCTTTCTCTGAAATAATCTTGCTTCTCTTCTCTACGCCAATTCCAATCTTAATAAATGCATAATTGACATCTTCATTAGTTATAAACTTATGTTTGTTCTTAGCTGCATTGATAGCTGCCTCGTTAAGAATATTCTCAAGATCAGCACCTGTAAATCCTGCTGTAGTCCTTGCCAGACTGTCAAGGTCAACATCATCTCCAAGAGGCTTCTTAGCCGCATGAACATTAAGAATCTCAAGACGGCCTCTCACATCCGGTCTGCCGACAACAACCTTTCGGTCAAAACGTCCCGGTCTCAATATAGCAGGGTCAAGAATATCAACCCTGTTAGTGGCAGCCATAACTATAATTCCCTCATTAACCCCAAAACCGTCCATCTCAACAAGCATCTGGTTAAGAGTCTGTTCTCTCTCATCATGTCCGCCGCCCATTCCTGTTCCTCTGCGTCTTGCCACTGCATCAATCTCATCAATAAATATAATACATGGTGCATTTTTCTTGGCTTCCTCAAACATATCCCTCACTCTTGAGGCACCTACACCGACAAACATCTCGACAAAATCAGAACCTGATATGCTAAAGAAAGGTACTCCTGCCTCTCCGGCAACTGCCTTGGCAAGAAGAGTTTTACCTGTTCCCGGAGGTCCGGTAAGAATAACACCCTTAGGAATTCTTGCGCCCAGACTTGTATACTTAACAGGGTCTTTCAGAAAATCAACAATTTCTTCAAGTTCTTCTTTCTCCTCATTAAGTCCTGCAACATCCTTGAAGGTAATCTTATTGTCACTGCCACTTATCATCCTTGCACGGCTCTTGCCGAAATTCATCATCTTGGCATTACCGCCGCCTCCAGACTGTCTTGTCATGAGCATCATAAGCGCAACGACTACAATAAGACAGAGTCCGAAAGGCAGTATAGTTGTAAGCCATACACTGTCTCTCTTAACATCCTTAAGCGAGAATTCAATATTCTTCTCCTCAAGGAGATTCTCCACTGCAACAACATCAGATACATTGAGAGCTTCCCTGTTTCCATCCTTGAATGTTATAGTAAGCGTACCCGTCGGAACTTCTGAATTCTGGCTTATGACAACAGTGTCTATCTTATTATTCTTTAAGTCATCCAGAAAGTCATTATACTTGTAATTACTTGTCTTCTGGCTCATCTGCGCCATAACTGCCCATATGATACCAATAATAATGAGCATGAAGAAAATACTTCCCCATCCTCCGGATTTTCTCCTGTTAGTTTCCATCACTTCCTCCTTAAATCTTTATGCTTCATCATTAAGATGTAATACTCCCACAAAGGGCAGATTTCTGTAATTCTGGTTATAATCCAGTCCATATCCCACAACGAACTCGTCCGGAATATTAAAGCCGTTATACTTTACGTCCACCTCAACTTCTCTTCTTTCAGGCTTATCAAGAAGCGTACATATGCATATATCTGCCGGTTTTCTCTCCTTGAGCATAGGCATAAGTCTTGCAAGAGTGTTGCCTGAATCAATTATGTCCTCAATAATAATTACATGCTCTCCCTCTATACTCTCATCAAGGTCTTTCTTAATCTCAATCTTTCCACTTGATGCTGTCCCGCTTCCATAACTTGAAACCTGCATAAAATCAAACTTTACAGGCACAGTAATCCTCTTTGCAAGCTCACATGTAAATATAATACTACCCTTGAGTATGCAGATAAGCTTAACTTCCTTACCGGCATAATCCTCACTTATCTGAGCACCTAACTGTGCTATCCTCTCCCCAAGCTTTTCTTCTGATATAAGGACGCTGATAACTGGTTCTTTCATAGTTTCTCTCCTTCGTCAACCCAATATAATATTACTTATTGTTCCTCTATTCGGATTTCAAGAACATTCCTGGTTTCGCCGTCAACATAAGCTCTCTCACTTCTCCTGACACCCATAGCCCACAAAACTCCGGCCTCATCACTGACAAGAAGTACCTTATTTCTCATGCTCTCCGGCACCTTTCTATCGATAAATTCCTTCTTCAGCTTGCGCTCATCTCCAGAACTGTTAACAACCATTCTGTCACCATCATGTCTGAATCTGATACAAAGTCTTCCTACTATTTTATCATAATCAAAGGATTTAGCATAGTAACTATTGCAGTAATTTCTATTTTTTTCATAATTAGAATAAATAGTTAATATAATCTTTACCTTCCTGATATCCCCGGTCTCGTGCATATATATATCTTTATCAAAGCTTATACTCTGTCCCGTCTCAATATCCGGTACAAGTTCAAATGTATCCTCTTCCTCATGGATTCTGCCTTTTTCTATAATAATCTCATCGTATTTTCTTGTGGCACATAACCCATAACATATATCTGCACTGCTGCCGACGCCCTTGCCCACAAGCTCATCCACAGAATTAATGTGTGTCCTGTAGACATCCTTTGCCTTCCCTGTAAGGGCAAGCACAGCCCTGTATATTACCCGTTTCCTTATAACCTCGTGCAGATGTGCAAAACCACCCTCAGCCAGGGAAACAGATACCCATAACTCAGCCTTAGAACCGTCCATTTCATCATTACCGGCTATATTCTCTGTGACAAAGCGCCTATACGCCTTATCCGCCTCTTCTTCTATGAAATCAAAATCTTTCTGCAGTTCAGAAGCTGCATTTGCAAAATTATGCACAGAGTTAGAATTAATATTATCTGTAAAATACGGAATAACCACATTTCTTATTGCATTCCGTGTGTAATCGTTACACAGGTTAGTGGCATCTGTAACATAGGACTGTCCACAGTCTTTAAGTATCTGTTCCACCTCTGCTCTTGTAATACACAGAAGCGGTCTTATAATATTGCCACGGACAGGCCTTATGCCGCCAATCCCCTTAAGAGAGGCTCCTCTTGCCATATTCATAAGCACTGTCTCCGCCTGATCGTTCATGTGATGCGCAACTGCAATCTTAGCCTTCGCACCCGCACATGACCTGTCAAAAATCCTGTACCGCTCACACCTTCCGGCTTCCTCCACAGTCATCCCCTGACTGCGTGCAAGTGTCAATGCATCTATGTGGCAGGCGGTAAATGTTACCGACATCCTCTCACATAAGGCTCTGGCAAACTCCTCATCCTCTCCTGCCTCCTGCCTTATTCCGTGATTGACATGCACAGCATTAATATCTATTGCCAGATGTCTGCTCTCAATATACTTCTTCAGAACAATCAGAAGACATACTGAATCAGCGCCGCCCGAAAGCCCGACAACTACCCTCTCACAATCCGAAAGCATATTATTCTTTTCAATGTATCTGTAAATCTTTTCTATAATTTCATTCATGCCAGAATTATATTATAGGTTAACATAGGTGTCAAACACTCCCAGAACCATAACCGTACAGTCATCAAACGCTTCCATATTATGACTTTCCAGGGATGCCTCAAGAATTCTTTTCGCAATTGTTGCCGGTTTTCTATCATTAATGTTGTTAATAATATCCACCAGTTGTTCTTCCTTATTGACTCCAGACAGGTTATCCAGCACTCCATCGCTTATCATAATAATATAATCCCCATCATAAAGCTTTTTAGTCGTGCAGTCATAGTCCACCTGGTCAAGAACCCCCATGGGAAGTGTAGTTGACTTAATTATCTCCACCCAGTTATCTCTCTTAATAAATGTGGAAACAGCCCCTAATTTAATGCAGTTGATAACCCCTGCCTGACAGTCAATAACACTCATATCCATAGTAACAGGATTACTTAAGCTTGTCCCTGCAATATATGCTGAATTGATGAGGTCAATCGCTGTTTTCTCTTCAAACCCGGCTTCTATGCAGTTTTCCATGAGTTCTATAACCATCCTGCTCTCTGCAAAGGCTCTCTTTCCACTTCCACAACCGTCTGCAATTGCTGCTACCATCTTTCCACATCCAAGGCGTTTCATAAGGAAGTTATCCCCACTTGTGCTCTCACTTTCCTTACACTTTCTCGCCATGCCCGTGAGAATTCTGAAACGATCTTCCTGATAGAAAACATACTGGTTTGGCTCCTCATTTATTATTACCCGGTTGTCCTGATTAGAGAAAAACTTCACCCCAAACACATCTGATACTATGCCCCTTAGCACTCTCTCCGATACGCATCCCCTCATAAATGTTTTCGCAGTAACAAGTATTTCGCGCCTTTTTCCGTCTAACAGCCTGATATCCTTTACCATAATTCCCATTGCAATACTTTTTTTCTCAAGCTGCTTATATAGCTGTCTGTCCGGTATCTTAGCATTAAGATTCATGGAAACGCATTCTTCTAATATATCTGCGACCAGAATCAACTGCCTCCCCCATCCGCTCTCCTTCTCACTCGTCTGTCCATAAGCATCTCCAAGATTTCTGAAGGTCTTCGCTGTTTCCTGAAGACGGTTAATTGTATATGTATATCCGGCATCTTTATAAGCACTTCTCATCAATATACACTTCCTTTCCGGCACTACACCAATATGAAGTATATATGACTGCATAGAAATAAAATGTCGAAACAGCACACGGTTCGCTGCTCTTGATTAATATTTCTTTTTTACAAAAAAATGTTATGAAATGCGGCTGACATTCCATAACATCTTGTGACTAATATTGATATTGTTACTTATTATTCGGCTTAAACACCAGCTCATCCGGATATATCAGTCCGAACTTATTCTTGGCAATTTCCTCGACAAACTTCTTAGTCTTGACATATTTCTCATATTCGGACAATTGCTCACTTCTTGCATTCTCCTCATCTATCTGGGATTGAAGCTCTTCTATCTGTGCTTCATACTGGGCATTCTTCTCTTCAAGCCCGACCTTGCCCCTCCACAGAACAATTCCCAGTGCCACAACTACAATCATGGCAACTATCATACCAGCTATAGCTGACATTTTCTGTCTTTTAAGCCTTGCAGCTCTCGCTCTTTTAGTTTCTAACTTCATTACTGCCACCCTTACGCATCTTTCCGAAAACGCTTAAAACTCCTAATTGGTATTGTAATAACATGCGCCACATTTTTCAATATAAACGCAACCGGTTTTAGCAAAAATTTAATAATACGCACAGTATACCTGATGTATAATCTGCTTAGAAAGCGGAAGTAAAGGAATGCCCCAAGACCTATCCCAATAAGAATAAACCCTCTTATTATCCCGTCTGCCACTTCAAAGCACATCACAAATACACTTATTCCGGCATATATTCCAAACAGCACATCCTCCACTGTCATAAAAACAACAGTCCTGTGCCGCTTTATACGCCTGAACACCCTTATATTATCATATATCCAGGCAAGCAGCACACCCTTCCAGAAACTGACAGCAAATGCATACAGCTCCCATATGATCACTTCATTTATCATCTTAAGAGCCTGCTCATAAATGAATCCTGCTTATTCTTCATCCCCGACTCTGAATAGCAGATAGAATCCACTCTGCCATCCAGATCCAGCTCGCCCTTTTCAACGGAAAGCCTGTTAACATGAAGTCCCTCACCTTTAATGGTTATATGCCCATAATCCGACTCCAGTATTACCTTGACAGGGTCGAAGGAAACCACATCCGTAATCCCTGTGAAATCAATTCTCTTCCTGTCCTCCATATTAAGGCGGTGCGGCCGTCTCACTCTGACCTTCTCATCCATATATTCTCCTTCTTTGGCTGATGTGCCTGATTCTTCTCATATTGAATATATGCATGACCGCATTAATAAATTACAGATATTCGAACATATCCTTTGCTTCGTCCTTCTTCACAGTTTCCTTAACATCTGTAACTCTCGCCCGGACATTCTTATTGCCAAACTGAATCTCAATCACATCACCAACCTTAACATCATAGGATGCCTTAACAACCTTGTCGTTAACCATAACTCTACCTGCATCACAGGCATCATTGGCAACAGTTCTTCTCTTAATCAGTCTTGAAACTTTAAGGTATTTATCTAATCTCATCGTACCCCTCCATTCTGCCGGTATCTTCCTGCAGATTATTACATGGTAAAATGCTCTTCTCAGGCCTCCATATGGCGTCCCAGGAAATTCGCCGCTGTCTTTACCATCTTCTTTTCATTATCAGTAAAATGCGGCTTCATGTCAATAGACATCATAAGCACTGTTCCAAGAACATCGCCCTGACATATTATCGGATGCATAGCCTCCTGCTTAAACCGGGAGTCCATGGTCACCTTGACAAAACCATCCTCATCATCAGATGCAACAACGCCGCTTCTATTCTCCATCGCCTGATTAAGTTCTCTCGTCACCGGCTTTCCCATAAGATTCTTCTTATGTTCCCCCGCTGCTGCAATAACCTGTTCCCTGTCGGTTATACATACCGTCATACCGGTTGCCTCTGCCAGTGAATCTGCGTATTTGCCTGCAAATGCACTGATATCCCCAATCGGTGAATACTTCTTAAGAATAATCTGTCCCTCTGTATCCGTAAATATTTCCATAGGGTCTGTCTCTCTTATATGAAGAGTTCTTCTGATTTCTTTCGGTATAACAATTCTTCCGAGATCATCTATTCTTCGGACAATTCCTGTAGCTTTTGGCATAATATTCCTCCAATTCTAAAATTCTTATTTTAGCTTTGGAGTTAGTATGTGGAAAATGTGGCAATAATATTCTCCAACATATTATAACACTTTACTTCCATTGGCAGTAAGCTTAAATTTTGTTCCCAATAATTCCGCTGCTCTTCTGCACATCATCATTCTTCCTAGAAATATTTCAAAATACTCGTACATCACTCCAAGATTTTCATTGGCTTTTTTCAAAAATGCCTTTACCTCTTCATTAGCTAATATGTCTTTAATAATTCAATTTCATCCACCTGTCCATCTCTTTATCAACAACATAAAATGTATCACAAATCTACAGTCTCTGAACTGCATCCATTGCCAGTTCAGACCTTTCACACTCATCTGCTGATAATGTTATTTGCCAGCAATATGGACTTTCCTTCATAAATTTTGCCGCATAGCTTAGACCATTTGTCTTTTCATCCAGAAATGGTTTATCAATCTGCTGTGGATCACCAAGAAGAATAATCTTAGTATCTTTGCCTGCCCTTGTAATGATTCCCTTAACCTGATTAGGTGTCATATTCTGTGCTTCTGCTCGTGTCAAGTAAGAAACAAAAAAAATTAATTTTTTTATCAATGGGGAACCTTTAGCAAGATTCCCCATGTTACTTCTTTATATTTTTGTTTTCTCGCTATTACTACTGATTATACCATCATCCAGCCTGAAAGTCATCAAAGTTCCATCTGATTTCAATATGCTCATTATCATACACCAACACATAATCAATGAGATATCTGATTACTTCTTCATCAAACTCATCCAACTTACTAAGCTTTGTTAGCTGTTCCCATAGGCACCTCCTATTCTAATGTCCCATCATTTTTACACACTTCGTAATAATCACACATAATGCAACATTTACTACATTCCTTAGCATGTAATACTGTTTTTCTAATCCAATACCATAGCCTTTCCACTCTGCCACCTCGTCTATTTCAAAAAAAAAAGAACCAGTAAGAGTTTATCTCTTATCTGATTCTTATTATAAAGATCAAGGTGTCCCATAAACACACCTTGTATATCGAATTTATGTTCTACTCCATACTATCTTTACATCTTCTGAAATACTACAGCTAATAATCTTATTTTTAAATAGACGTTTCTGCCCCATTCTCCAGTATTTCTTTCAAATGATCTGTCAGTTCTTTGTACTCATCCATGACACCATCATGATGTGACCGGATATAGTCCATATTTCCTTCTTTTGCTGCCATCTCCAATGCTTTTGCCTCTCCGGACAAGTGAGCCGCACCAATCGTGAGTGAAGTACTCTTTAATGCATGCACGGTTGTTCTGTAGTTGTCCCAGTCCTCCTCTTCCAAAAAATGCTTTAGCTGTGACGCTTTATCTGCCCGCAAAAATTCCTGCAGCATTTCTATATAGAAATCTTCTTCATTCATGCAGTATGTAAGTCCGGTCTTCACATCCAGTCCCTCCAGCTGTTCCAGTCGTTGAAGCGGTTCTGCCCCTTCTCCGCCGGCTTCCGGCTGCTCCATATCCTGCGCATCTTGGCTTTTTTCTATTCCCTGCCCGCCATTTTCACAGACTAGTTCTTTCGGCAGATATTTGAGGATCATCTCCAGCAATTCCGTTTCCCGGATCGGCTTTGTCAGATAATCTGTAAATCCCGCCTCTATGTATTCTTCCTTTGCTCCTACGATGGCATTGGCGGTCAGCATGATAACGGGAGTTTGTGCGTTAGGGTTATCTGCAAGGTTCTTCATGTGTTCCAATGTCTCCAGGCCATCCATCTCCGGCATCATGTGATCCAGAAAGATCATTTGGTATGGTGTTGTCTTTACACATTCCAAACACTCACTGCCACTGACTGCTGTATCAATCTGTATCTTTGTTGCTTTCAAAAGACCTTCCACTACCTTTAGATTCATCGTCACATCATCTACAACAAGGATCTTTGCATCCGGCGCCAGAAATGACAGTTTATCGTCATCTGAAGTACTCAGATATTGCTGATAACGTTTTCCAAAGTCTCCCATCGGCTTGGCATCCGCGATTTTCTGCGGTATTTTGGCAGTAAAGCAAGAGCCTTTTCCATAGGTACTCTCTGCAAAGACCTCACCGCCCATCAGGTTCACCAGATTTTTCGTGAGATTCAGCCCCAGTCCTGTTCCCTCGATATTCCGATTGCGTTTTTCTTCAATCCTCGTAAAGGATTCAAACAGCTTTCCCAGATCTTCTTCCTTGATACCGATGCCCGTATCTCTGACAGTTATGACAAGCAGTATCTGTTCATCCGTTTTTTCTTCGAAATCCAATTTGAATGTAATATTTCCCTCTTTTGTATATTTAACTGCATTGGATAAAAAATTGTTGATGATCTGCCTGATCCGTACTTCATCCCCATATAACCAGGAGGGTAGCTTCTCATTGATCTGCATGATAATCGAAACGGGCTTATTCTGCAGTTTTATTTTGGTCAGGTTATAGCAATCATTTAATACGGAAAACAACTGATACCGGATCGTCAGTATTTCCATTTTTCCGGATTCAATTTTGGATATATCCAGAATATCATTAATTATGGAGAGCAAAGACTGCCCGGCACTCTGGATATTTTTTGCGTATTCCCTTAGATTTTCGTCATGACATTCTTTCAATAGCACGCTGTCCATACCCAGAATTCCATTGATCGGTGTACGAATCTCGTGAGACATATTGGCAAGAAACTGACTCTTGGCCTCGTTTGCCCGGACAACCTCCTCCAACATATTTTTTTCTTTCGTCAGGTCATATACAAAGCAGACGATGCAGTATGGATCATCATGAAAATCTCTTGCCAACGAAAAATTCAGTGAACAACTGATGGCTCCATGCACAGACACCAGCTCTGCCACACCTTTGTTATCCCGCAAAATCCCATCCTTGATCCGGTCGGATTCCGCGTCTGTCCCCTGAAACAGCTGCATGAGTTTTTGATTTTCAATCTTTTTAATTCCCAAAAGCTCCTGACCATATGGATTTGCCAAAACAAGCCGGAAGTATTCGTCAAAGATCAATATCGCCGTGTTTGCAGACTCGTAAATATATTGGCTCAGATTTCCTACCGTGATGCTGAATGCATTAAATCTGGTAGCCCAAAACCATGTGATCATATAAGTCAGAAACATTCCGTAAGCCGAGCTTGGAAAAGAGGGCTTGCCCAGCATCGGCAGAATCGTATCCGGAATAATAGAAAACAGAATCGCAATATTGGCGAGTATCGCCGCTCTGACATAATATGACTGACGCTTCGGCTTTTCCTTGTGCACCCAGAGAATGGCCATGGCAATCATCGTTACCGCAACAAATGCCAAAAAAATGTTATGTACCATTCTTCCGAAGCTGTTTGTAGAATAATAGCACATTCTTCCGTTCAAGCGCACAAAGATATGCTGGTCGGGAATGAAAAAGTACAGATCGACCGCGGCAAAAATCCCAAATATCATCGCATAAGCGCGAAACAGCCACTTCGGAAGTTCCACCATATAGGCGACCATCAGGGCTTCTGTCATCATAAATCCTGCAACACCCACGAGCCCGACAGCCCGGAATACAGCTGCAACCTCCCCGGTCTCCGTGAATCCCATAATGCCATAACCGCCACTCCAAAGAGCACCGAAAAAGCCCATCACCAGCATGTAATACCGCAGTGCCCCGGCATTCTTTTCCCGCATGAAATAACTGATTCCACAGATTGCTATAATTGTGCTGAATACAACAGCAAGACAATTAATAAATATTCCCATTTCATTTCCTCCTCAGGCATCCATTTGATCACACTGTCTTCCTTTGCCCGGCCGAATCATTCACCGTGCTACCCGGAAATGCCATCATCCCTATTAGATCATATCAATATGGCAAGCAACCCTATAGATTACCTGCCATATAAAATAATCAGTATAAAAATGAAGTTATTCAAACTCTTTATGACCCAGGTTGAACTTAACTTATTTTGTTTAAGTTTCAGTCTTATATGGGGCATATTTATATATCAATTACACTATTTATTTTGACCTACTGAATGGTTGTTCCCAAACTGTTGCGATGAGATTATTATAGTGCGGAAGAGGATGAAATGCAATCGGAAAATTCATTTACAGTACAATTAACTGGTGGAATCTCCTCAGTTGATACCCTAGAAAACGGAATGGAAACCTCTCCATCAAATATTAACTAGCTTCGAGAATATTTTACACTTCTCTTGTTATACATTACTCATCATCCTTGATTTCCCAGTGTCCGCTAAAACCTTCTGATTCAAACCTCTACACCGTCCTTAATACTCTATACACTCATTTCACAAGTAACTTTTTTCTTCTGAATCCCTATATCATTATAAGAATTGATCTCAAAAACAACCTTATCATTCAAATAACCGGCATTCAGCTCTGTAACCCTGCCTCTTGCCCAATTATTTGTGCTTCGCTTATCCAGCCGGTTAAGGCAATAACAATCTGTCTCATAGATAACTCCAAAATAATACTGACAAGGATAAGGCATAATAAGCATAGCCAGCCATTATCATTTATGATATAATGTTTTCATTATTTCAGCGAGCGGAGATAAAGCATGATTCCTAACAGTTCATTGAGCGAGGACACATTTCCAGATAATACCCCGGTAGACGGCTGGTTTCATGACACAGGCGTACCTGCTCTTTCCATGCTTGGAAAGCAGTATATTATCACAGACTATGGGATAAAAGATGATGGAAATATATATACAGAACAGCTTCAGAAGCTTATAGACGATGCCTCGAGCAATGGAGGTGGAGTTATTATTGTCCCGCCGGGAACCTACCTGACAGGTGCGCTTTTCTTTAAAGCAGGGGTTAATCTATATCTGTGCAGCGGAGGAATTCTTTTAGGAAGCGATGACATAACCGATTATCCTGTTATGATGACGCGGATAGAAGGTGAAACCTGTATGTACTATTCTGCACTAATCAATGCAGAAGGGCTTGATGGATTTGTTATGTGTGGGAACGGCACAATTGACGGAAACGGCCTGCGCTCATGGAAGGCTTTCTGGCAGAGACGGCTGTGGAATCCTGACTGTACCAACAAGGATGAGCAGCGTGCCCGTCTCGTATATCTGTCCAATTGTTCAAATGTAACTATTTCGGGACTTCATTTTGAGAACTCACAGTTCTGGAACATACACATATATAGATGCAGCCATGTGAAACTATTTAACTGCACCATATTCAGTCCGCGGACTCCTGTAAAAGCGCCAAGCACAGACGCCATAGATATTGATGTCTGCTCAGATATCCTTATTAAAGGCTGTATTATGAACGTAAATGATGATGCAGTAGCCCTAAAGGGCGGCAAAGGCCCACTGGCTGACAAGAGTCCGGACAATGGCAGTAATGAGCGCATTATCATAGAGGACTGCACATTTGAATTCTGCCACGGCTGCCTCACCTGCGGTTCTGAGTCCATTCATAACAGGAACATAATCATGCGCCACATATACGTTAAAGAGGGCTATAATCTCCTCTGGCTGAAAATGCGTCCGGATACACCTCAGCTATATGAATATATACGCCTCGAAGATGTCATGGGAAAGATATGTAACTTTATTAACATTAATCCCTGGACGCAGTTTGACAACCTTCAAGGTCACGAAATCCCTCTTTCCTATGCAGAACACATCACTATGCGCGAATGTATATGCAAATGTGATATTTATTACAATGTACTGGAAGACCCTGAACAATATATACTCACTGACATCAATCTCACAGGCAACGATATAACTTTAACCGGCAATGATACCGATAAAAATCTTCATACCGGGGCTGAATGATAGCATACTGGCACAGAATGGTAACATACTGGCGCAGAATGGCAGCATACTGTTTACAGCCCGGATTAAATAACCATCCACTCTTCAGTCTTATTGGCATTCTCTATGATGTTGACAATACCGTCATCCCCATAGGTGAATGCCCTGTGGATGAATATATTAACCTCCTCACCTTTCTTAATAGGAGTCTCCTCCACATTTCTTGTTCCTACAACATCAATTCCGTTAACATTAACAGTAATCTCGACTTCCTTGCCTCTGAACAGCTTACCCGTTACAATTCCCTTCTCTACAGAAGCCACAGAATCAATCTTCTCATCAAGCTTTGTAATATTGACGTTCTCCGGGCGCAGTACTGCCTTCACAGAGTCATCAAGCTGGCTAAAACCTTTTAACTTATTAATCTGTTCAATATGTACAGGATGACCCATGAACTCCGCCATGAAAGCTGTCTTTGGTTCCCTGTATATCTCACGCGGTGTCCCAATCTGCTCAATGTGTCCGTGATTAGTTACAACAATCTCATCTGCAACCTCAATAGCTTCATCCTGGTCGTGAGTTACGAATATACTTGTAATCCCAACCTTTGTTATCATATCCCGAAGCCAGCTTCTAAGCTCCTGTCTTACCTTCGCGTCAATAGCTGCAAAGGGTTCATCGAGAAGCAGCAGCTCCGGATTAGGAGCCAGAGCTCTTGCAAAGGCTACTCTCTGCCTCTGTCCTCCTGACAACTGGTTAGGGTATCTCTTCTCCATACCCGATAATCCAACAAGCTCAATAAGCTCGTCAACTCTATTCTTGATGTCCGATTTTTTCCATTTGTTAACTTTCAGACCAAAAGCAATATTGTCATATACTGTCATATATCTGAAAAGTGCGTAATTCTGAAATACGAATCCTATACCTCTTTTACTTGCCGGTACATCATTTACAACCTTTCCGTCAATTACAATATCTCCGGAATCTGCTGTCTCCAGACCCGCAATCATCCTTAATATAGTTGTCTTTCCGCTGCCGCTTGGGCCGAGCAGCGCTATGAGCTTTCCTTTCTCAATTTCAAGATTAATATCATTAGATGCCTTAAACTTGCCATAAGTCTTATTAATATTCCGTAGCTCAACATATTTGCCGATTGTCTGCTCTGCTTCTCCCATATCGCTACCCTGCCTTTCTGTTTAATGTTTTTCCTTGTATTCAAGTACACTCCTAAGCACCAGAATAATGACCGCCATCATTACAAGAATTGCTGATATTGCAAAAGCTCCTGTAAAATCATATCCCTGATACAACAGTTCTATGTAAAGCGGCATAGTATTGGTCTTACCCCGCAGATGTCCGGAAAGAACTGATACCGCACCGAATTCTCCCATGGCTCTTGCTGTACACAGGACAATTCCATATAACAGCGGCCATTTAATATGTGGTAACGTAATTTTGGTAAAAATAGTCCATCCACCTGCACCCATAAGCGCCGCCGCTTCCTCCTCGTCGGTCCCCTGGGCTGTCATAACCGGAATAAGCTCTCTTGAAATGAATGGGAATGTTACAAATATAGTCGCAAGTATAATTCCCGGCACTGCAAATATTATCTTAATTCCAAAAGCCTTAAGGTACGGATACAGAAAGCTCTGTCTTCCGAATGTCAGTACATATATAAGACCTGCAATAATAGGCGATACTGTGAGTGGAAGGTCTATCAAAGTAGATATTACTTTCTTGCCCTTGAACTGGAATTTTGTTATGAGCCACGATGCAAATAATCCAAAAAATGTATTGCTTGCCACAGCAATAAGCGAAACCTCAAGTGTCAGCTTTATTGAATGCAGGGCATATTTATCATTTACCGCTGCCAGAAATACCTTTATCCCTTTTGAAAATGCTGTAAACATAACATAAGTAAGCGGCAGAATCAGCATTACGAACAAAAACAGCGCACATATGCCAATAAGTATCCATTTAACCGGACCTGAATCTTTTCTGATATTCATATATGTTCCTCCTTGTTTTTCGAAAGAAAATGCATCTCCATCTCTATGAAATTCCACTTACTATCTTAGAACTCCTGCTCTGAAGTACTGCATTAATAAAAAGAATCAGAAATGCGATGGCAAGCATCACAAGCGCAATGGATGTTGCACTTGCATAGTCGTATTCCTGCAGTTCAGACATAATCATCAGTGGTGTTATCTCTGTCTCATAAGGCGTATTACCTGCAATAAAAACAACACTTCCATATTCTCCCAGTCCTCTTGCAAAGGACATTGTAAATCCGCCAATGAGTGCCGGAAGAATCTCCGGCAGAATAACCTTAAGAACAGTCTGTCTGCTGCCCGCCCCAAGCATATTTGCTGCTTCCTCATATTCAATATCGATTTTCTCCAGCACCGGCTGCACAGCTCTCACAACAAAAGGAATGCCTATAAATACAAGCGCTACAATAATACCAATTCTTGTATACGCTATCCTGATTCCGAATTTTGCGAAAAATGAGCCTATCCATCCATTCGTTGTTGTAAGATGTGTGAGAGAGATACCTGCGACCGCTGTTGGCAGTGCAAAAGGCAGCTCTATTATGCCATTCATAATCTGCTTTCCCGGAAACTTATATCTTACAAGAACCCATGCAAGTATTGTCCCCATAAAAGCATCAATAAGTGCTGCAATCAAAGCAGTCTCGAGACTGACTCTGTAGCTTGAAAGCACTCTCGGTCTTGTAACTGTCGCCAGAAAATCTGAGAACGACAGTTTGGCCGAAAATATTACCAGGGTACATAAGGGGATGACCACAATAAATCCCAGCATTGCTAATGTTATTCCAAATGAAAGTCCGAATCCCGGTATAACCCGGCGTTTCCTTCTAATCTTTCCTTTCATGTCGTGTTCTTCCCCTTTCCCTTAATTATTTTTTCTCATATATTTTGTCAAATATTCCGCCATCTGCGAAATGCTTCTTAGTAGCTTCACCCCATCCGCCAAAATGTGAAATATCCACAAGTTCAACATTTGTTACAATCCATTTGTTATCAGCAGGAAGTTTAGTGATAGTATTTCCTGATGCAGTTGTTGCATATTTTTCAAGAATAGTCTTATTAGATGGTCTGTAGTAATTCTGCGTCTCCAGCTCCTGCGCCTCATCTGAGTACAGATATGAAAGATACTCTGTGGCAACACCTCTCGTGCCTCTCTCGTCAACCACCTCATCAACTACAGCAACGGTTGGCTGGCACAGGATTGAAACTGACGGAACAACTATGTCATATTTGTCCGGGTCCTCCTTTAAAGCAAGAAATGCCTCATTCTCCCATGCGATAAGAACATCTCCCTGTCCATTCTCTGTAAATGTTGTTGTTGAACCTCTTGCTCCTGAATCAAGCACAAGAACATTCTTATAGAGTTTCTTGATGCTTTCCTGTATCTGTGACTCTGACTGTCCCTTCTTCTCGAAGTAATACCATGCTGCAAGATAATTCCAGCGTGCACCTCCTGAAGTCTTAGGATTAGGAGTGATAACTCCAACTCCGTTCTTTAAAAGGCCATCCCAATCCTGAATATTCTTCGGATTGCCCTTTCTTACAAGGAATACGATTGTTGATGTATAAGGTGAACTGTCTAAATCAAACTCACTTGTGTAACCAGGTTCAATAATACCTGCATCCTTGATAGTGTCCACATCTCCCTCAAGTGCTAATGTAACTACATCCGCCTCAAGTCCGTTGGCTACTTCCAGCGCCTGCTTTCCTGAACCTCCATGTGACTGTACAATCGTAACATCCTGACCGTGAAGTTCCTTCCAATGTTTCTCAAACAGCTCATTGTATGATGCGTATAACTCTCTTGTCGGATCATAAGATACATTGGTAATCTCTACCGGCTGCGAATAATCCACATCCTCTGAAGTCTTTCCAATTCCGCATCCTGTAAGTACTGACACTGATAAAATAACTGATGTTGCTAATGCTGTAACCTTTGTTAATAAATTCTTTGTAAAGAAATCCTTTCCTGATAATCTTCTCATAAATAAATTCCTCATATTTACCTCTGTATTTCCTACTAGTTTTATATGTTACTATGTTGAGGATTATATACATACTTAAGTTGTATGCAAATAGGAAATTCAGTTTTTTAAAATTTCAGAATTATGAGTTACCGCCCCAAATAAATAACCTTCGTCTTTGCACCGGTTCATAGAACCACGCACAAAAACGAAGGTATATAATATAATTATTATTGCATTATCCACTCCTGGATGTATCCCACTTTAGTTCCACAATATGTGCATACCCCTTCAGTTGCATCAATATTGGCATTGCATTTAGGACACTTAATAATATTTAGCCCCGGCGCCAGCTTCATCGAATTATCAGCTTTCATAAGCGTAATTATATCTTTCTTATACCTGGAAGATACACGGTTATTCTTAAGATATACAAGCCTTACTTCCAGGCTTACATCTACACACATAACTCCGGCACGCTCATATTCATAAAAGTCTGTATAATCTATAATGTCAAAATCTATTATTCCCGGCTGTGAATAATACTTTCTGTAAACTTCATAATTAAGATTATTAAAGAACTTCTTCTTGTCAATCCCTGTGCGGCTCCAGAATTCCATCTGTTTCTTGTTCTGCCGCTCTTTATATCTTCTGATTGGGCCAAGTACCACATATGCATCACATATATAAAAGAGATAATAAAGCACCAGTGCCAGAATCACTCCATATATGAATATCTTTGAAACATCGTATGGGTTAAATGTTCTCGATGTATTGACAATGAAAATATACGACAATATAAAAGATATAATACAGTCAACAATAGCTGTAACTATCCTGTAAAGAGGTTTTTTCAATACAAAATCATAATGATACTTACTTCCCAAATCCTTGTCGGTGTAATCTATGTTGTACGCTGCCTTACAGTATGGGCATCCGTCAGCGAAATCCCCAATAACTCCACTGAACCCGCAATTTGAGCATGTGTGTGGCGTTTCATTCATATCCTCTGATACATATGTATACTCTATTCTTGAATCGAAAAGCTTCTCAATATGCGCCAGCTTACCACGTACATAGTATTCTTTCCTGCACCGTATTCCGTTAATAACATCCTCATTTTTCGTTCCATCTGTATTCCTGTCAGCCAGCTTACCATCGGTAATATATGTAGTCTTAATATTAACTGCACTCTCAGCAAGCTTTCGCATATGAAATGTCTCGGATAAAAATGGCATATTCTCACATCCTATCTGTTGTTATTGTTATTGTTGTTATTATTGTTGTTGTTATTAGATGAAGAACCGCCACTATGGCCTGAGCCTGATGATGGTGTATAATGTGGAATAACACTAAACTCTGACTGTGTAATAAGTATTCCGTCAATTCCGCTGCTTAAGCATCTTGTCATTATTACCTCAGAATTATATGTATCAGCACCCCTTATAAGTGCAATATTCTGCTTTCCGCACTTAACATAAGCATCTTTATTCTGCTCAAGGAAAAGATATATCCTATCCAGCTCCTCTTCCGATAATTCGTAATACTTAGTTAATTCTACACAACGCTTCATCCTCACCAGTTCTTCATATGTTTCCGGTTCAAATCTCATATTAAAACTCCTTATCTATATAATAAAATTCTATGTTCTGAAATGGCAGATTAATTGCCTGAATATGATAATATGCATTATTCTTCTGCTTCACATAGTGATAGTCCCTCAGCGCAGATGTCGTAAAGAAAATGTTATTCGGATTGTCCGTTGAATATTCCCTCTTATACTCCTTCAAAAGATTCGTAATATCATATACATAATACTCATCATCATTATATGATGAATTATCCAGAACACCCTTATACACCTGATGTGTAGCTATATGCCGCTGCTTGGTTCTCCCTTCATCTCCATATGTCACAAGACTGCCACTAAGAAGCATTATATACAGAGAATTATTCTCAGGATAATCGCACTCCTGCTGTATCATGCATTTCTTCATATATATCCTGACTGTACTATTCGGCGTAATATATATAATATCGCGGGAGCGCCTGAGAATCTGCGACTCAAGCTTATATCTGACAGAGTCCACATCAAGTTCAAACACATTGCCATCATATATATACTGAAGCTTTGCATCATCTGATATTATCTGCTCCAAAGACGGATATTCCGGCTCCTGCTGCCTTGGGACATAATCTCTTGGATCCTCAAGACGCATCTTTGTCACATACTCATATACCGTTTCATCATTAAACTCATCTTGCTGATAATTCCTGTCCTTATACATCTGTTGCTGCAGCAGGCATGTATAGCTCTTATCAGATGAATATACATTTTTCACAAAGGGACATCCCGTCTTACACAGATACAGATACCCGCACTTGGTACATTCCTCATTAAATGGCTGTCTATTGTGATTCCGGAATATCTTCTGATTGGCACATTTTAATATGTCTGAAACCTCATCCCTGTAGATATTACCATAATAATAATCCCTATTCTTCTGGCCTCTGACACATGAATATATGTCCCCATTGCGCTCCAGCAGAAAAAACTTCTCTCCGCAGTTATCACAATTAGTACAGTATCCCGGCCCGAATTCATCAAACCACGCCCCATTAACACCGTCATCAAGGTTTGTGCCATCGAATTCTTCATGCATTCTGTTGTAGAACTCCAACTGCTCCTTCTCACTCATATGATGCAGAAGTCCACTGGAATTGTAGTCAAATCCAATCATGAAGTTGAAATCATTCATATCCAGACATGTATTTTTGTCCAGAAATTTAATATCTTCAATAATATCCTCCAAATACTCAAAATGTTCTTTGAAAATCGTTGCCGACACCTTTTTCTTATTAGGAATATCAGAAAGAAGGCTGATATTATCCAGAATCCTGTTAAGGGTCTTCTCCCCTGACTTAGTGACCCTGTATTCATCGTGCAGTGACAACGGCAAATCCAGACTTCCGGACACCGATACATTGAACTCCTTTATTGTATCAATATGCCTGTCCAGGCCATACATATTAGTCTTAATATGTGGTCTTCCAACCTTGAACCCGGCTTCTGTTATCAGTTCCCGGTTCTCCTGATAATAATCACTTATATATTCAATCAGACTGTGGAATTCATTCTTAGGCAAAGTTGTAACCTCGCCTCCATGTAATGATATATTAAAAGGAACTACACCGGATTTTCTAAACTTTGTCACCGCATACTTAAGTGTTTCGAGGCAGTCCTTCCCTTTCATATCATCTACCGTCTGGTCGTCAAGATAGCAGTACCTGCACTTCATATTACACGCCATTGTAGGCACATATAACAAATGTATAAACTTATTACTCATAATAACTGATTCTTGCATTGGTTTCCTTAAAAGCTCTTTCATTGATATAAACGCCCCGTGGTAATGTAATCTCTCTTAATGAATCACAGCACCGGAATGCTGATGAGCCTATCTCTCTAAGGGAGCTGTCTGACGAAATCACAACCTCCATAAGACTACTGTTTCCATAGAACGCATGCCCGCCTATTCTTGTAACCCCATCCGGTATCTCAATTCTCACAAGCCGGCTGCACTCTTCGAATGTATTTCCACGTATTTCTGTAAGTCCGACAGACAATCTGGCATATGTGAGAGATGAACAGCCATAAAACGTTTCTCCACCAAGATATGTGAGTGTATCAGGAAGGTCAATTCCCTCAAGTGACACGCAATTGTAGAAAGCACCGCCACCAAGATATTCAAGCTTCTCAGGCATTTCCACATATCTTAAGCTCACACAGTTCTTAAATGCCTGTCCGCGTATCTGTGTAATAGTGTCCGGCAGTGTAACCTCACTAAGCAGTGGCATATTGGAAAATGTATTGCCTCTCAAGCCGACAACCTTTTCTCCTTTGTAAGTTTCCGGAATCTCAGCCTTTGTCATAATGGTGAGTCCGAAAGTATAAAATCTTACATTGTATCCACCGTCAGCCTTTTCATACATTATTCTTGGCTTTGCAAATGTAATTAAAGCCCCCGCAACTGCCACCAGTATCAACGCTATCTTAAGCTTTCCGCTGTAATCTGACACAAGCGTAGTCTTAACATTCATTACAATATTGGATATCTTTTCCTGCGGTCTTGACTTGATCTCTTTCTTGATATATTTCACCAGTTTATAACGACTGGTCAATATTGCGTATACAACCAGTATAATCAAACCAGCTACATACGTAGCCACAGGAAAATGGAAAAATATAAGGGATATGTAAATATATATCAACCCGGCAAATATGATATTAAGTATATTCTTCCTGCGAAGCACCTCATTAGGAATAAGCCCCTTAACATCAGTAATTCCAGCCTTTTGCATTTCTCTGTTAATAAAACTCTCAACACAGGCATCTTCTGTCAGAGAGAATATTGGATCAAAATCTGTCGGTTTAACAGCTTTCTTTACATCCTGTGCGTTAACGCCAAATGCCTTATCCTGCGGGTTAACTCCGAATGCATTATTCTGCAGGTTAGCAGTTGGTATGTTCAGTGCCTTAAACTGCGCTCTCGCCTTTTTATTGTCACCAGCTCCTATCTTCGTAGATAATGGCAGCACAATAAATGCTCCGACAAACACAGCCATAAAATCAATAATCGCTATTCCTGTGGTGATGAAGAAATTGAAGAACAACAGTATTGCTGCCCTGATACCAAACAATATCCAGAACACCTTCTTGCTGTTGTCTTTAGAAATAATAGTAGATAGCGGTAAAAGGACGAATACACACATATGTATTGTCACAAATGCCTCCATTCCCAGTGCCGCTCCCAATCCAAGAAAATCATTGCCTCCCATATATGTCTCCCCTCATAATAAATGTTAACAAATATATTGTATCAGAGTACTAATCAAATTAGAAGAAAATTTTATGTAAGCTTACAGGCTTCCCTTTTCTTCATATTTTCAATTGACGCATTGTTCTATTTGTATTACAATATATAATACAAATAGAACAATATTACATATTATATTTTATATGCTACATATCATAATTAATCAGGATATTTTTAATTAATCCGGAAAGGAGACTTGCATGATTATTGAATTAGATTTCAGCAGCGATACACCTATTTATGTACAACTGCGAAACCAGATTGTTAAAGGCATTGGCAAGGGTGAGCTTAAAGCAGGAGAAAAGCTTCCTACTGTGCGCCAGCTTGCTAACGACGCCGGAGTTAATACTATGACAGTTAATAAAACATACCAGATTCTTAAATCCGAAGGATATGTCAGGACTGACAGGAGAATGGGGGCATTTGTTGCCGAGAATATTGATATGAATGACGAATTCAGGGAAAAGCTGGAATCTGAGTTAGAACTGTTATCAGCAGAAGCCTGCATTACCGGCATGAAAAAGGATGACTTTTTAAAAATGTGTGAAGCTGTGTATTCACGAATGAATCTATGTACAACATGATTTTGCCGGCTGATATTTTTCACAGGATAAAACTTTATTATGAGGGAGAATAATATGGAAATATTTATGTTTATTATGTTTTTAGTGTGCAACCTGTTTGTTGTACTTATTGTTAAATTCACATTTGGTTCTGTCTATAGCTATAGTAACGGGATGATGATGGGAGTCCACATTCCGAGTGAGCATGTTAAGGATGCTGATGTTGAGGATTTGCTGAATTCTTCGAAGAAACAGATGAGAATTTTCCAGAATATCAATACACTTCTTTCAATCGCAATATGCTTTATTATTTTCTGGAATATTATTATATTTTTTTTAGCCTTTTTTGTATGGATGATCGAATATTTTGTGGGTATCTCGGTTATCAGTTTATCTTCCCACAAGAAAATGTACTCTATTAAGATGCAGAATGGCTGGATTATCGAATCACAGAAACGAAAGGTTTATATTGACACCCGTGTTTCGGCTGACGCAGATTTCACGCCAATCAGTTATAAATGGCACTTTTTCATAATTGCAGCTCAGGCAGTATGCTTTATTCCTTTTCTGACAAGAATGTCCAGGGCCTATTTTTCAATTATTGTTGTTGTTTTCATATGCTCACTATTAGTATCTGTATTCTCACTGATATTCCACATTTTTATGAATAGAAAAGAGAGGACTGTCTACAGTCAGGATTCTAAACTTAATCATATAGTGAATGTGACTATGAAAAAATATATAGGTACTTCTATGCTTCTTATGAGCAGTATTAATGCATTTGCCTGGATAATTACTGCCATTATGGTTTTTGCAGCCGATACTTTGTCAGCCACAGCTTTCTATATATACATGTTTCTTGAGTTAATATGCGCAGCCGGACTCATTCCGCTTCTTATGGCGCAGCGCAGGAAAAATGAGCTGTTAACCGCAAACACTGAACCAATATATATTGATGACGATGAATACTGGAAAACAGGATTTTACTATAATCCCAACGACAGACACCTTTTCGTTCCTAACAGATTGCAGAGCGGCAATTATGCCATCAATTATGCAAGAACTGGTGCCAAGGTATTTGTTGGAGGTATCACCGCATTTGTTGTCGCATGTATTATATTTGCTGTTGCTGTGCTGATTCCTTTTGCCAATGTCCATATCGATATCACACTTTCAGATGACACGCTTAAGATAGAGTCAGCAGGATACAAGAGCGTGATTGATATTAACGATATCCAGACTATTGAACTTATGGAGGAGCTTCCAAAGGACGGTTTTACCAAGACTAACGGCGGCGCCACCAATGAGTATCTTATTGGACACTTTAGAGGAAACACCTACGGCAAATGTAATCTTTATCTGTTAAAAGGGTACTCACCGATACTTATGATTCGTACGGAAGACAAAACTATTTTCGTGAATTCAGAAAATGAAGGCGAAATAGAAAAGTTAAATAAAACATTACTAGAAAGAAATAGCTGCTCTATCCGCAAATAGAGCAGCTTTCTATTTATGCATTTTTCTTAATAAATTCAGCGACGTCCGCTGTAGTCGCATCTACCTCTGACTCCCAGCCCGCAAGATATGTTATACCATCGAACTGTCCTGCACCGGCTGGCTGCCTTAGTGCAAGTATTACCTTAAAACGCTCCTCACTGTAACCCACAAGGTCCATCTGCAAGAATCGGCTTGATGTTCTCACCATTAATCTTGATATTCCTGTTGCCGCGGGTTACATAGTCTCCATTCTCATCCTTTAGAATTACAAGCCCTAAATCCTCCATAACCTTAGTAACATGATTAAGCCTCTCCGACATGGATAAAAGCAAATCCTCCCGCACAATTCCATCAGCATCTTTCTTACAATAATCCACATAATCCTGTGGAACTCTTCCCTTCGTTATATAGGCATTAATTGCATTAACTCCTGCAGCAAGGCACCCGCTTCTCTTAATATTAGCTTTCTCTACAATAAGTACATTAATTTCCTTCTTACTGCCCAGCGTAATACCTGCAAAGCATCCCGCTGTTCCGCCTCCGATAATAAGTACATCCGTTGTTATCTTTCTGCTCTTCAAATTCCGGGTACCCCCTCTCCCAAGTTCTTCTTAGTAATATGCACTGTAGTATTCCGGAAAGTGCAAATAATCAATAATCATCTCACCATACAGGTATTTCATATAAACATACCTATTTGGTATGTAATATATTATATAGTCTATTACCTATTTGTCAATAGGGTTTTAAAATTATTTCCAGCTTGAATATTCCCCACAATGTGTTTATAATCCTCTCAACATAGCTGCTTATACCTTTGCCATGCATATACAACCCGAATAACTTTCCCATTTTGTGGTTATTATATGAGTGGTGATGTTTAGGGCTTTGTTGTAATGAGGCTTTTAGATTCATTTTCTTCGTAAAAATAAGGAGGATTTATGATTATTGATTTTCATACACATACATTTCCAGATGAACTTGCTGACAGAGCAGTTGGTACATTAGCCCTCAGTGGCGGAATCCACAATTATCTTGATGGCAGAGTACAGTCTCTTTCTGACTCTATGAAAGCGGCGGGAATTGACTATTCTGTGTTATTGCCGGTAGCCACTAAGACCAAACAGTGCGACACTATCAATGAGCTGGGAATTAGAATTAATGAAGCAACTGATACAACAGGATTAATCTCCTTTGGCGCAATACATCCGGCTTGTGAGAATTTCAGGGAAATATTAAACTGGCTTGCCAATAATGGATTTAAGGGTATCAAACTTCACCCTGTTTTTCAGAACGTTAACATAGATGACATGGAATCATTAAGACTCATTGAATATGCTTCCTCACTGGGCTTAATCATTCTTGTTCATGCAGGATACGATATTAGTTTTCCAGGATGCGACGAATCAGGCGTATCACGTCTTATCTCAATGATTCAGGAAGTTAAGCCTGAAAAGCTTGTTCTGGCACACATGGGCGGCTGGGGACAATGGGACGAAATCAGCGATGTATTAGAAGAAGATTACATGAAAAATGTATATCTCGATACCTCTTCATGCGTTAAGAAATTGAGCGACAAACCTCACCTTTCGATGAACAAATTCAAGAAGATGGTTACTATTCATGGTGCGAGCCACATATTATTCGGCTCAGACAGCCCATGGGACGACCAAAAAAATGCGGTCAAACTTATACGGGAATGTGACTTCTCCGATAATGATACAGATGCGATTCTTGGGGGCAATGCCGCCAGACTGCTTGGATTGTAGGTCTCTGGCATCTGCTGGCTTCTTGCCGGCTGCAAGCTTCAAACACGATAATTCAACCAAAAAACATCCAATATTCCGAGAAAACCTACAAGTTATTATCTTCAGCTCAATTTAGTAGGTATTTTTCTCCAAATAATTCAAGAAAAATATGCAAAAAACCTACTAAAATCACTGACGCCTTCTCTCTAGTAGGCTTTTTCATTCAAATTTTGGCTCTATTATAATAGACATTTTAAAAATACACCTACTAAAAACTCTTTAATGCTACTTTTTGTAGGTAACACTAGTTGGTAACACGATAATCAGCATCTCTTGCAAACCAACGAATTATCTGCTAAACTATGCAAAGTTGTGTGCACAATGTATTTGTGTATTAACAACATATTCGTGTGTTCGAGACCTTCCACACGTAAAACAAAACTAAAGGAGATAATTGAATATGAAGAAAAAAGGAATGAGTGTGAGATTCCTCACACAAGGCGCTGTTATTGCAGCAATCTATGTAGCACTTGTAATGATCTTTAACTATTGCAGTTTTGGTCCGGTTCAGTTTCGAATTGCTGAGGCACTTACTATTCTGCCTTACTTTACACCGGCAGCTATTCCGGGGCTTTTTATTGGCTGTATCATAGCTAATATCCTCGGTGGAGCAATCCTGTGGGATGTTGTTTTCGGAAGCATCGCAACTCTTATTGGAGCAATTGGAACTTATATGTTGAGAAAGCATAAATGGCTTGCGCCACTTCCTCCAATTCTTGCCAACACAATCATCGTGCCATTCGTTCTGAAGTTTGCCTATGGCTCAGAGGGGATGTTTGCTATGTTCTTCGTGACAGTGGGAGCCGGGGAAATAATTGTATGCGGAATTATCGGTATGATTCTGTTATTTGCCCTTACGCCAGCAAGACATGTAATCTTTGGAGATGATAATAAATAAAATGTTATGATATCAGTACATATAGCGGGGGGCAGGCATAGTAAGAGTGTATGAAACTTTTTCTGTAAATTAAATAAAACCTTTAAGGTCTTCTATGATAAAATAATAAATCATAGGAGGCCTTTTATTATGGCAAGAA